>NZ_JBFAOG010000004.1:0-336679 GCF_040659695.1 Modestobacter sp. NPDC049651 | reverse complement strand
CCCCTCCACACACCTCCCCGCGCCCCCCCCCCCCCAAACCCCCGCGCCGGCGGCAACCCCCCCGCCGCGCCCGCTGACACCCCCCCAGACCCGCTGCCCTCCGGTCGCGCCCCCCCCCGCCCCCCGCACCCCCGCCGAGCGGGGTCACGGTGTCGGCCTGCAGGCCGCGCTGACCCGGGCTGGCCGAGTACTCGACCCGCTGGCCCTCGTCGAGGCTCCGGTACCCCCCGTCGTCGGCGATGGCGGAGAAGTGGACGAAGACGTCCTCGCCGCCCTCGTCCTGCTCGATGAAGCCGAAGCCCTTCTCGGCGTTGAACCACTTCACGGTGCCCTGCGGCATCCACTAGCTCCTGCGTGTCTCGACATCCCGGCCGCTGCTGCGGCCGTGTTCAGCTGGTCCCCGCCCGCGCGTTCGCGCGCGTACTGGCACGGGAGCCGGGAGCAACTGTGCCCCACTGCGGCCAGGAATGCTCCTGGACGTGCCGCCGAGTTCCGGTCAGCGGGGGTCGGCGGGGGCCGGACCGGTGCTGCCGCGGACGACCAGCCGGAGCTCCGCGGGCGGCGGCGACACCGCCGGGCGGCCGGCCAGCAGGGCGCGGACCAGCGCGCCGACCGCCTGGCCGCGCTCGCGCAGCGGCTGCGCCACGGTGGTCAGCGGCGGGGTGGTGCCGGCCGCGGCCGGCGAGTCGTCGAAGCCCACGATCGACAGCGCGCCGGGGACGGAGACGCCCGCCGCCCGCGCGGCCCGGATGGCACCGCGGCCCAGCTGGTCGCTGAGCGCGAAGACCGCGGTCGGCGGCTGGTCGCCGGCCAGCAGCGGGGCGAGCGCCGCCCGCGCGGACTCGGGGTCGTTGGTCGCGCACTCGACGACCGGCACCGCCGCCCAGTCCAGCCCGGCCCCGGCGGCGGCGGTGGCCGCACCGGCCAGCCGCTCGCGGACCACGGCGTAGGTGGCGCTGCGCTGCCGGTCGAGGTCGGCCGGGCCGCTGACCCGGTCGGCGGCCATCGGCATCGACAGCACGGCGAGCCGGCGGTGCCCGAGGTCGGTCAGGTGCCGGACGGCGGCCGCCGCTCCCCCGGCGTCGTCGACGCCGACCACCGGGACGCCGGGCAGCACCGGCTGGTCGAGCACGACCACGGGCCGGCCGCGCTCGAGGGCGGCGGTGACCGCGGGGTGGCCGTCGGGCAGCGACTGCAGCACCCAGGCGTCGACGGCGGCGTTGCGGACGTGCTGCAGGTCGCCGTCCACCGGGCCGGAGGCGTGCAGCAGCAGCCCCACGCCGTCCTCCTCGAGCTCGCGGGCCAGGCCGTCGAGCAGCTGGACGGCGGTCGGGTCGGAGAACGCGTAGGACAGCCCCTCGTCGACCAGCACGCCGACCGCGCCCACCCGGCCGCGGCGCAGCCCGCGGGCCATCGGGTCCGGGCCGGAGAAGCCGAGCTCGGCGGCGCGGGCCAGGATCCGCTCGCGGAGCGCGGGCGAGAGCTGGTCGGGCCGGTTGTAGGCGTTGGACACCGTCGCGCGCGAGACGCCGAGGTCCTGGGCGAGTGCGAGCAACGTCACCCGCCCGGGGTGCGGTTCGGCGGCCTCGTTCTTCGACATGTCTTAACCGATTCAGTAGACTCGTTGCTGTAACGATCAAGAAGGTACTGGCCAGGGACACCGACGCCCCTCCCAGCCCCTCTCGCCCGAGCAGGAGGCCCACGGTGACCGTCCGAACCACCACCCCCACGACCGATCCCAGCACCGAGCTCGCCGCGCTGCGCGCCGAGTACACCCGCAAGGTCAACGCCGCCCTCGAGGCCGGCCGTGACGACCTCGCCGGGGAGCTCGCCGCCGCGTACACCGACGAGTCGCTCCGCGTCATCACCGACGCCGAGGCGCCCGCCGGCGGGTCGGCGTCCGGGTCGTTCCGCACGCTGCTGCGCCGCTTCGACCGCTACACCCTCGAGGCGTTCCGGCCGGCGGCCCCCTACCGCATCGAGCTGGTGCGCTCCGGCCGCTGACCGGCCACCGCACCACCGAGCACCAGCACTCCCCAGCACGAGCACCCAGCAGGACCCCCGGGCGCCGCGCCACTACGGTGACGCGGTGCCCGCGCCGTTCATCGCCCGCCCCGCCCTGCTCGACACCCCCGACGCCGACCCGCTGCAGCCGACCGGCCGCCCGGTGGGCTGGGGCGTGATCGCCACCGGCGCGATCGCGGCCACCGTCACCGCCGACCTCGCGCTGCTGCCCGACGCCGTGCTCGCCGGGGTCAGCTCCCGCCGCGCCGAGAACGCCCGGGCGTTCGCCGACCGGTTCGGGTTCGCCGCCGCCTACTCCGACGGCCCCGCGGGATCCGGCCGCGACCAGCTGCTCGCCGACCCGGCGGTCGAGGTCGTCTACGTGGCCACCCCGCACGCCCAGCACGCCGACGACGTCCGCGCCGCCCTGCTGGCCGGCAAGGCCGTGCTGTGCGAGAAGCCGTTCACCCTCAACGCCGGCCAGGCGCAGGAGCTCGCCGACCTGGCCCGGGAGCGCGGGCTGTTCCTGATGGAGGCGGTCTGGACCCGGTTCCTGCCGGCGATGCAGCGGGTGTTCGAGATCGCCGCCTCGGGCGAGATCGGCACCGTGCGCTGGGTGTCCGCCGAGGTCGGCTTCGTCGCCCCCGCCGACCGCACCGCCCGCATCTGGGCGCCGGGGGCCGGCGGCGGTGCGCTGCTGGACCTCGCCGTCTACCCGACCCTGTGGGCGTGGGGCACCCTCGGGCTGCCGGCGTCGGTGACCGCCACCGGCACGCTCAACGACGAGGGCGTCGACGCGCAGGACGCGCTGGTGCTGCGCTGGCCGTCGGGCGCCCAGGCGCAGCTGACCACCTCGCTGGTGGCCACCTCCCCGCACTCGGCGATCGTCGCCGGTGACCGCGGCTGGATCCGCACCTCCGGCGCCGACTCGGTCTACCGGCCCACCCGGCTGGAGGTGCAGGCCGGCGAGGGGCCCTCGCGCACCGAGGAGTTCCCGCTGGTCGGCTCCGGCTACCCCGGCGAGCTGCGCGAGGTCACCCGCTGCGTGCAGGAGGGCCTGACCGAGAGCCCGGTGCTGCCGCTGGACCACACGCTGGCGATGATGCGGCTGCTCGACGACGCCCGCGCCCAGCTCGGCGTCGTCTACCCCGGCGACTGAGCACCGCGCCGCCGGACGGCGGATCATGAGGTCGTGAGCCGAGGCAACGACCTGTCCGTCCAGCTCACCGACGACGTCCTCACCCAGCAGCCGCGCGCCCGCAGCCCGCGGGCCTGGCTGCGCGAGGCGGTCGACCGGCTCGCCGGCGCCGACCCCGGGCTCAACCAGCTGCGGATGGGCCTTCAGGCGGTGCTCGGCATCGCGCTGGCCGTGGGCCTCGTCCACGGGTTCGTGCAGTGGACCGGGGGCCTGCAGGTGGCCCCCGGCAGCGCCCCGCCGGCCGCGGTCGCCGCCGGCGACCACGCGCTGCTGGTCGTCTCGATGCTGCTGGGCGGCATGGTCGCGATGATGGCGTCGTTCGTCGCCAACGACCCGCGGCCGCGCGACCAGCTGGTGACCACGGTGCTCCTCCCGCTGCCGATGCTCGCGGCGGTCGGCGCGGGCCTCGCGATCGGCTCGTACCGGGTCCCGTCGCTGGCGTTCCTGGTCGTGCTGCTCACCCTCGCCGTGTACGTGCGCCGCTGGGGGCCGCGGGGCTTCGCCGGCGGGATGGTCGCCTTCAACGGAGGCTTCCTCGGGTTCTTCCTGCACGCCCAGCTCGGCCTCGGCGACCTGGGCTGGCTGGCCGCCGACCTCTACCTCGGGGTGCTCGCGTCGCTCGTCGTCCGGTTCGGGCTGCTCCGCCCGGACACCGGGCGCACCCTGGCGCGGATGCGGCGGTCGTGGGAGGCCCGGGCGCGGCGGCTGCTGCGGCTCTCCGCCGCGGTCCTGACCGAGGACGACGGCCGCCGCCGCACCGACCGGCAGGAGCAGCTGCGCCGCCAGCTGGTGCGGCTCAACGAGTCGACGCTGATGATCGACGCCCAGCTCGCCGCGGCCGTGCCGGCCACCGCGGAGGTCCAGGCCCAGCGGCTGTACGACGCGGAGGTGTCGCTGGCCAACTGCGCCCGGTTCGCCTCCGCGCTGGCGGTGACCGGGGCGCCGGCCACGGTGCGGGTGGCCGCGCAGAGCGCGCTGGCCGCGCTGCTCACCGGCGACGCGCAGGCCGTCGGGGCCGCGACCACCGCCCTGCGCGCCAGCGGGACCGGCACCTCCGCGCGCACCGGCCTGCTCGCCGCCCGACTCGCCACCTCGGTCGACGACCACGCCGGGGCCCGGCGGGCGCTGACCGCAGCGGTCACCGACCGCCCCGACGGCCCGCCGGCCGCGGAGTTCGTGCCGGCGGTGGAGCTCGCCGCCGGGTGGCTGCCCGGCTCGTTCCCGGTGAGCCTGGCGGCGTCGACCACCCCCGGCCGCGGCGGCGTGCTGGACCGGTCGGCGATGCCGCCGTACGTGCGCACCGCCGTGCAGATCGCGGTCGCCGGCACCCTCGCCGTCGTCGTCGGCGACCTGATCAGCCCGCAGCGGATGTACTGGGCGGTGCTGTCGACGTTCCTCGCGTTCATGGCCGCCACGAACTCCGGTGAGCAGCTGCGCCGGGCGCTGTTCCGGGTCACCGGCACCGCCGCCGGCATCGTGCTCGGCGACCTGCTGGTGCACCTGACCGGCGGGAACACCTGGGCGTCGCTGCTCATCGTGCTGGTCGCGCTGTTCTCCGGCATCTACCTGATCCGGGTCAACTACGCGTTCATGGTCATCGGCATCACGGTGACCATGTCGCAGCTGTACGTGCAGCTCGCCGAGTTCAGCTGGCACCTGCTGCTGCTGCGGCTGCTGGAGACCGCGGTCGGGGTCGGCGCCGTCGTCGTCACCGTGCTGCTCGTCGTCCCGCTGCGGCCGCAGCGGGTGCTCACCGCCGGGGTGCTGCTGTGGGCGACCGCGCTGCGCCGGCTGGTGGAGGCGACCCTCGACCGGTTGTCCGGCGCCGGAGAGGAGCCGCTGCGGCCGCTGGTGCGCGAGGCCGACGCCGCCTACGCCGGGCTGGTCGACACCGCCCGGCCGCTGCGCAGCACCACCTTCGGCCGCAACTCCGACCAGCTCGCCGAGCTGCTGGCCACCAGCGCGGCGGCCCGCGCCTACGCCCGGTCGCTGGCCGCGCAGGCCGACGCCGTCGACGCCCCGGTCCCGGACGCCGGCCTGGCGGCTGCATCGGACCGGCTGCGGGAGTCGCTGGCCGCGGTCCAGCACCGCATCGAGACCGGTGAGCACGGGCGCTACGTGCGCTCGGCCGCGCTGGTGGAGCTGGCCGCCGAGCAGCTGCGCCCGCGGCACACCGCGCTGCACGACGCGCTGCGCGACCTGATCATGCTCGACGGGGCGCTGGCCCGGCTGGCCACCGCGCTGCGGATGGACGTCGCCGACCTGGACACCACGACCCCGTCCGGGCCGGCGCTCGGCGGTGCGGTGCCAGCGGCCTGAGCTCCGGGCTCAGCCGCGGGGCGGCACCGGCACCGTCTGCAGGTCCTCGGCGACCACCAGCTCGCCGTCGAACACCGCCGCTGCCTCGTCGGCGAACGCCTGCGGGTCGCGGTAGCGCTGCGAGAAGTGGGTGAGCACCAGGGTGCGCACCCCGGCCCGCTGCGCGACCTCGCCGGCCTGCCGGGCGGTCAGGTGGCCGTGCTGCTCGGCCAGCGCCGCGTCGGCGGACAGGAACGTCGACTCGGCCACCAGCAGGTCGGCGTCCTCGGCCAGCGCGTGCACGCCGTCGCACAGCCGGGTGTCCATGACGAAGGCGAACCGCTGGCCGCGGCGCGGCTCGCTCACCTCGGCCAGGTGCACCGTGCGGTCGCCGACGGCCAGCGAGCCCGCCTCCTGCAACCGGCGCACGTCGGGCCCGGCCACGCCCGCGGCCGCCAGCGCCGCAGGGAGCATCCGCCGGCCGTCGGGCTCGACCAGCCGGTAGCCGAACGACTCGACCGGGTGGCTCAGCCGGCGGGCCTCCAGGGTGCCGAACGCGCCGGTCGCCAGCACGCCGTCGCCGGCCACCGGCTCCTCCCGCAACTCGGCCACCTCGTGGAACACCGAGGCGTGCCGCAGCCGGTCGAAGAACTCCTGCCCGGACGCCGGGTAGTGCGCGGTCACCGGGTGCGCGACCCGGTCCAGCGACAGCCGCTGCACCACCCCGGGCAGCCCGAGGCAGTGGTCGCCGTGGAAGTGGCTCAGGCAGATCCGGGTGAGCGCGCTGGCCGGCACGCCCGCCCGCAGCAGCTGGCGCTGGGTGCCCTCGCCGGGGTCGAACAGCAGGCCCTCGCCGTCCCAGCGCAGGAGGTACCCGTTGTGGTTGCGGTGCCGGGTGGGCACCTGGCTGGCGGTGCCCAGGACGACGAGCTCCCGGGCGGCCATGCGCCGAACGGTATCGGCGGCGGCCGCGCTGGGTAGGGCGGGCGCATGGACGTGCGGGCGGTGGGGCAGGCCGGGCTGGCCGGCTGGCGGGCGAAGGTGGCCGACGCGGTGGCGGCGCCGGTGTCGCAGCGGTCGGGGGTGGACGCCGAGCAGGTGCGCGCCGCGGTCGGGGCGCTGTTCTTCGTGCTGTCGGTGGTCTACGTGGTGGGCACGGTGCGCCGGGCGGCGGCCGCCCGCTGATCGGCCGCCGGAACAGCCCGGTGCCCGGGCCGGTTGGGCCGGGCATGGCGGACGACGGGCAGGCACGGGACCGGCTGGGGCGCTTCGGGGTGTGGCGGCGATCGGCCGACGTGACCCCGGAGCTCGCGCGGGAGCTGGAGCGGCTGGGCTACGGCACCGTGTGGCTGGGCGGCTCCCCCGCCGGCGACCTGCGGATCGTCGACGAGCTGCTGGACGCCACCACGACGCTCACCGTGGCCACCGGCATCGTGAACGTCTGGGACAGCGACGCCGCCGAGGTGGCCCGCTCGTACGCCCGCATCGTCGCGCGCCACCCCGGCCGGTTCCTGCTCGGCGTCGGCGTCGGCCACCGCGAGGCGACCGCCGCGTACCGCTCCCCGTTCGAGACGCTGGCCGGCTACGTCGACACCCTGCTCGCCGACGGCGTCCCCGCGGCCGACCTGGTGCTGGCCGCGCTCGGCCCGCGGGTGCTGCAGCTGTCCGCCGAGCGCACCGCCGGCGCCCACCCCTACCTGGTGACGCCGGAGCACACCCGGTCCGCCCGTGAGCTGGTCGGCGCCGGGCCGCTGCTCGCCCCCGAGCACAAGGTGGTGCTGGAGGCCGACCCCGACCGGGCGCGCGCCATCGGCCGCCCGCCGGTCGCGCGCCCCTACCTGGGCCTGACCAACTACACGACCAACCTGCGCCGGCTCGGCTGGACCGACGCCGACCTCGCCGACGGCGGCAGCGACGCGCTGATCGACGCCCTCGTCGCGCACGGCACCGCCGACCGGGTCGCCGCGCAGCTCGCCCGGCACTGGGACGCCGGCGCCGACCACGTCGCCGTCCAGCTGCTCACCGCGCCGGACGCCGACCTCTCCGCCCAGTACGCCGAGCTGGCCGCCGCCCTGCGCGGCTGACCTCATCCGGGAGGCGGCTCCCGCTGCTGCTCGTCGTCGACCGCCTCGTCGTCGGGTGCGCTGTCCTCGAGCGCACTGTCGTCGGGTGCGCTGTCCTCGAGCGCGCTGTCCTCGAGCGCGCTGTCGATGAGGGCGGCGAGCCCGTCGATGCTGCGGTGCGGGCCGCCCCGCCGGTGGACGACGGGCTCGACGACGTCGTCCTCGTCCTCCCGCAGCGCCTCCCCGAGCCGGTGCGCCGAGGTGGACACCGCCTTGCCGAACCGGTCCACCGCCACGTGCTGCGGCAGCGGCGGCGGATCGTCTTCCGGACGGCCGCTCATCGGAAGTCCTCTCCGCAGCGCATGGGCGCCGCCGCGGCGGGTAGCTGAGGGCGGGCGCGCCAGATCGCGGTTCGTCCTCTCCCCCGTCGATGGAGGACGATCCGTGAGCACCCGGATCGAGGTGACGTGGCACTGCACGCCGTGCGAGGTCGGCGGTCAGGACCCCGTGCCCGAACCCACCTGCTGGAACTGCGGCGGCACGGTCGTCGTCACCGCCCGGCCCACCGTCCCGGCACCACCCCCCTCCTACTGCGGCGACCGCCCGCCGCCCAGCCCCTGCGGGCAGCGGGCAGCCGCGGTGCTCAGCTCGTCACGGCGCACTGTCCCCGGTCAGCCCGGGCAGGACCTGCCGCTGACGGCGTGACGTCGAAGTCGAAGATGGCCGTCGGCAGGTAGAGCGAGCAGCAGGCGTTCGGGATGTCGACGACGCCGCTGACCCGGCCCTCGATCGGCGCGGACCCCAGCAGCAGGTACGCCTGCTCACCGGAGTAGCCGAACTTCTTGAGGTACTCGACGGCGTTCAGGCACGCGTTCCGGTAGGCCTGGGTGGCGTCGAGGTAGAGGTTGCGGTCGTCGCGGTGGTCGACCGAGATCCCGATGAACGTCAGGAACTCCGAGTACCGGGGCTCCACGTTGCCCGGCATGAACACCGGGTTGGTGGTGACGCCGTAGGTCTCCATGCCGCCCTTGATCAGGTCGATGTGGAAGTCGATGAAGCCGCCCATCTCGATGGCGCCGCAGAAGGTGATCTCGCCGTCGGCCTGGCTGAAGTGCAGGTCACCGCCGGAGAGCTTCGCGCCGTCGACGTGCACCGGGTAGAAGACCCGGGAGCCGCGGGTGAAGTTCTTGATGTCGTGGTTGCCGCCGTTCTCCCGCGCCGGCACCGTGCGGGCGCCGTCCCGGCCGATGGCGTCGGCGACGTCCCCGCTCGCCTGCCCGGCGAGGGTGTTCTCCGCCAGGGGCGGCAGCGCCAGGGCCGGCACCCGGTCGGGGTCGGTGGCGATGAGCGCGCGTTCACGGGCGTTCCACCGGGCCAGCAGGTCCGCCGAGGGCGCGGTGCCGAACAACCCGGGGTGGGTGATGCCGGTGTACCGGACGCCCGGGATGTGCCGGGAGGTGGCCACCTGGCCGGAGAAGTCCCAGATCGCCTTGTACGCGTCGGGGAAGTAGTCGGTGAGGAAACCGCCGCCGTTCACCTTCGCGAAGACGCCGGTGTAGCCCCAGCCCTGACCGGGTGCGCTCCCGAACTCCTGGGGTGCCTGCACCGGGCCGAGGTCGAGGATGTCGACCACGAGCAGGTCGCCCGGCTCGGCACCCTCCACCCCGATCGGCCCGCTGAGCATGTGGGCGTGGGTCAGGTCGACGTCCCGGACGTCGTTGGCGGAGTCGTTGTTGCCGATCTGGCCGTCGGTCCACTCCCGGCACTCCACCCGGATGCTCTGCCCGGGGCGGACCATCGTGGCGACGGGCACGTCCGGGTGCCACCGGTTGTGGCCGGGGACGGCCTGGTCGCGCATCGACTTGGCCTGGTCGACGGTGAAGACGACGTCGGGCATCTCGTTCCTCCGGGGGTGCGGGACGGTCGCGCGCGCAGGTCACGGGCGCGGGAGGGAGTCCCACCGGGGGTCGCGGCGGGCCGGCCGGCGGGCGGCGGCGGGGACGGACGACGTCACCTGGGGCGCGTCCGCGCTGGCCTCCATCCGCTGGCGGGCCGCCGCGGCGGCCGGCGGCGTGCGGCCCAGCAGCGGCGGGGTGTAGGCGCGCCGGCCCGGGCGGCCGCACGCCGGGCAGGGCAGGGTGGGCTCGGCGGTGCCGATCGGCAGCCGCACCTCCCACGGACCGCACCCGGTGCAGCGGTACTCGTAGCCGGCCATCGCTCCTCCTCGCCCTGGCGGGCCGAACGGGAACGCTCCGGAAGCTAGTCGCGGCCGCCGGCCGCAGCGGCCGTCCCGGCACCGCCGCTCGCCCGCCGGGCCGGTCGTCACGCTCGGCGGCGTCCCCGCGACCTGCCGCGCCCGGGAGCGCTCCCGCACCCGCGCGGTGCCCCGGCGGGTCCGGCCGGTCACGGCGCGCAGCCCGGGTGCCGGGCCGCGACCGGGGTCGTTGACCGGTCCACCGGCCGGGCGCAGCGTGACGCCACCGCCGGTCCCCCGGGCGGGCCGGCCCCACCGCGGGAGGCCACCCCATGGCCAGTGTCGGCCTGCTCTACGTCGGCGCAGTGCTCATCGTCAACGGGCTGATGCTGCTCGGCCGGGTGGAAGCCCGGGCGGCGGCGCCGCTGAACCTGTTCGTGGGCGGCCTGCAGGTGCTCACGCCGACGTACCTGATCATCACCTCCGGCGGCGACGAGACCACGATCCTCGCCGCGTCGGGGCTCTACCTGTTCGGCTTCACCTACCTCTACGTCGGCATCAACCTGCTGGCCGGCCTCGACGGCACCGGGTTGGGCTGGTTCTCCGCGTTCGTGGCGGTGGCCGCGGTGGTCTACGCGGGGCTCAACTTCGGCGACCGGCTCGACGACCCGGCCTTCGGCGTCATCTGGCTGTACTGGGCGGTGCTGTGGGCGCTGTTCTTCCTGGTGCTGGGGCTCGGCCGCGCCGAGCTCACCCGGTTCACCGGCGCCGTCGCCGTGGTCGCCGGCGTGGTCACCTGCATGGTGCCGGCGTTCCTGCTGCTCACCGGTAAGTGGACCGGGTACCGGACGGAGGCGACGGTCGCGCTGGCCGTGGTCTGCGGGCTGTCGCTGCTGCTGTGGGTGCCGCTGCGCGGCAGCGGGGTGCCGGCCGAGCCGGCCCGGCCCGCGCCCGGCGACCAGCCGGCGGGCGGCGGCTCGGGCACGCCCACCCCGCGCACCGAGGCGGCCGGGCCGGAGGTCGTCGGGGCCGCGTCACCGGACCGGCCGGCCGCCGGGACGACGACCGAGCCGCGCCGCTGACGCACCGCCGGTACCCGGGGTGCGGCCCCGGGTACCGGCGGCCCGGCTGTGCCACGCTGCGGTCCATGTCGAGCACGCAGGACCGGGTCGAGCAGCTGCTGGCCGTCTACGGCGCGCCGGACGCCACCGCCGCCGAGCTGCTGTGCGACCGGCACCCCGCCGACGCGGTGGCGTTCACGGTGGTCGAGCCGGACCTCTCGGCGACCGACCTCACCTACGGTCACCTGCGCGCCGAGTCGGCGCGGTTCGCCGCGGCACTGGCCGGCCTGGGCGTCGGGCCCGGCGACGCGGTCGCGGTGCTGATGGGCAAGTCGGCGGAGCTCGTCGTCGCGCTGCTGGGCATCTGGCGCCGCGGCGCGGTGCACGTGCCGCTGTTCACCGCCTTCGCGTCACCGGCGATCGCCCTGCGGCTGACCGCGGGCGCCGCGAAGGTCGTGGTCACCGACGCCGACCAGCGCGGCAAGCTCGCCCCGGGGGAGGACCTGCCGGCCGACGCCCCGTGGCAGGTGGTGGTCGTCGGCGGGGCCCCCGAGGAGGGGCAGCTGTCCTTCGCCGAGCTGATGGCCGCGACCTCCCCCGACGACCCGGCGGGCGCCGCGGTCGCCGTCGGCGGCGACGGCGACCTGGTGCTGCTGTTCACCTCCGGCACGACCGGGACGCCGAAGGGCGTGCCGGTCCCGGTGCGCGCGCTGGCCGCCTTCGAGGGCTACCTGGAGCACGGGCTGGACGTCTCCGCCGACGACGTGTTCTGGAACGCCGCCGACCCCGGCTGGGCCTACGGGCTGTACTACGCGCTGCTCGGCCCGATGGCCGCCGGCCGGCGCAGCCTGCTGCTGCACGCCGGGTTCTCCCCCGCGCTGACCTGGCAGGTCGTCGAGCGGTTCGGGGTGACCAACTTCGCCGCGGCGCCGACGGTCTACCGCGCGCTGCGGGCCGCGCCCGACCCGGTGCCCGCGGGGCTGCGGCTGCGCCGCGCGTCGTCGGCGGGTGAGCCGCTCACGCCGGAGGTGATCACCTGGGCCGAGGAGCACCTCGGCGTCCCGGTGCGCGACCACTACGGGCAGACCGAGCACGGCATGATGATCGTCAACGGCTGGGGAGACGAGGTGCGCACCGACGTCCGGCCCGGCTCGATGGGCCGCGCGCTGCCCGGCTGGACCGCCGCGGTGCTCGCCGAGGAGACCCCCGACGTGCAGCCCGCCGGCGAGCTCGGCCGGGTCGCCGTCGACGTGCCCGCCAGCCCGATGATGTGGTTCCGCGGCTACCTGGACGCGCCGGACAAGACCGCCGAGCGGTTCACCGTTGACGGCCGCTGGTACGTCACCGGCGACGCCGGCAAGACCGACGAGGACGGGTTCTTCTACTTCTCCGCCCGGGACGACGACGTGATCATCATGGTCGGCTACCGGATCGGCCCGTTCGACGTCGAGAGCGTGCTGCTCACCCACCCGCGGGTGGTCGAGGCCGCGGTGGTGGGCGTGCCGGACGCGCTGCGCGGCGAGGTGCTCGAGGCGTTCGTGGTGCTCCGGGCCGGTGACGCCGGGGACGACGCGCTCGAGGGTGAGCTGCAGCGGCTGGTCAAGACCCGGTTCGCCGCGCACGCCTACCCGCGGGTCGTGCACGTCGTCGACGGGCTGCCCAAGACCAGCAGCGGCAAGGTGCAGCGGTTCGTGCTGCGCGCGCAGCGGCGGGCCGAGCTCGGCACGGACTGACCTGGCAGCCGACCGGGCTGCCGTCGACACCGGGGGCCAGGCCCGGCAGGCTGGGTGCCCACTCACCTGCGGGAGGAACGGTCGATGGCTGCGCGCTACGAGTACAAGGTCGAGGAGATCCGCGAGGGCATGATCGGGGGCAAGATGTCCGGCGACAAGCTGGAGAAGGTGCTCAACGACCGCGCCCGCGACGGCTGGCAGCTCAAGGCCATCACCTCGGTCGAGGTCAAGGGCCGCGTCGGACCGGGCGGCGTCGACGGCGTGCTGGTCACCTTCGAGCGCCCGGTCGGCTGAGCGCGGGTCAGCCGGCCTGCAGCATCGCGCCGACGCTGCCGCGCACCGGGCGGCCGGGCAGCAGCAGCATCTGCACCAGGTGGTACGCGTCCGGCTTGCCCGCCCAGGTGCCCGAGCCCACCGCGCCCTCCGGGGTGAGCTCGTGGAACCAGCTGCCGGTCGCCGGGTCGAGGAACAGCCGGTCGCCGAGCTCCTCCCAGGTGCGCTGCAGGGTCGCCGCCCGCGGGTCGCCGGTGACGGCGTAGCGCACCGCCGCGGCCGCCACGGCCTCGGTGACCACCCAGTGCATGCGGGCGCCGACCACCGGCCGGTCGTCCCAGTCCAGCGTGTACGGGAAGCCCTCGTGCCCGTCGGCGGCCCAGCCGCGCTCCTCCGCGGCCCGGAACAGCCCCTCGGCGTCGGTGGTCAGCCAGCCGGGCGCGCTCTCCCCCAGCGCGGCGGCCAGGTGCAGGCACAGCCGGGCCCACTCGAACTGGTGCCCGATGGTCACGCCGAACGGGCGGAACGGGTCGGCCGGGCGGTCCCGGTTGAGGTCGGGCAGCGGCTGCCAGTCGGCGGTGAAGTGCTCCGGCAGCCGCCAGTCCCGCTCCCGCGCCCAGGTGTGCACGACCCGCTCGGTGGCGCGCAGCGCGTGCGTGCGCAGCCGGGCGGCCGCACCGGGGTCGGCCGGGGCGAGCGCGTCGGCGGCGGCCAGCGCGGCCTCCACCCCGTGCATGTTCGCGTTCGCGCCGCGGTAGTCCTCGGCGTGGCTCCAGGAGCGGTCGAACGACTCACGGGCCAGCCCCTCGTCGTCGTCCCAGAACCGCTCCTCCCAGACGCGGAGCGCCTCGTCGAGCAGCTCGCGGCCACCGGTCACGCCGGCCGTGGTGGCGGTCGCGCCGGCCAGGACGACGAAGGCGTGCACGTACGCGGCCTTGGTGCCGTCGTCCGCGCCGGCGCCCACCGCGGCCAGCCAGCCGCCGTGCTCGCCGTCGTGCAGCGGCCCGCTGCGCAGCGCCGCGACGCCGTGCTCGACGAGCTCGCGGGCGTCGGGCCGGCCCAGCAGCGTGGCCAGCCCGAACACGTGGGTCATCCGGCCGGTGATCCACGTCTCGACCGGCTTGTCGGCCAGCACGGTGCCGTCGTCGCCGAGGTAGCCGAAGCCCCCCGGGACGCGGGAGCCGGCGGCGAAGGCGAGGACCTGGTCGAGCTGGGTGCGCATGCGCTGATCCTGCACCCCGCGCCCTCCGGGCCCGCATGCCAGGCTGGACCCGGCCCGCCCGGGCCACGGAGCAGTCAGGAGGACCAGTGATCTGTGTCGTCGGTGAGCTCGTCGTCGACCTCATCCCCGACCCGTCCGCCGGCGCCGGCCCGGAGGGGACGGCACCGCACTTCGTCGCCCGCCCCGGCGGCAACGCGCTCAACGCGGCGGTCACCGCGGCCCGGCTCGGCTCCCCGACCCGGCTGCTGGCCCGGCTCGGGCGCGGTCCGCTGCGCACCCACCTGCGCCGGCACGCCGAGCTGTCCGGGGTCGACGTCAGCGCGTTCGTCGACAGCGACGACCCGGTGAGCGTGGCCATCGTGGCGCTCGACGAGCACGGCTCGGCCGACTACTCCTTCCACGTCCTCGGCGCCGCCGACTGGCAGTGGACCGACGAGGAGCTCGCCGCCGGCTGGCCCGCGGACGCCGCGGTCGTGCACGTCGGCTCCATCTCGTCGTGGACGGCGCCGGGCAGCGAGGCCATCGCCCGGCTGGTCGAGCGGCTGCACGCCGACGGCAGCGCGCTGGTCAGCGTCGACCCGAACATCCGGCCGATGCTCGCCGAGGGGTTCGGCAACACCGCCGACGCCGTCCGGGCGCGGCTGGACCGGCTGGTCGCCGCCGCCGACGTCGTCAAGGTCAGCAGCGAGGACCTCGCCTGGCTGGAGCCCGGCACCACCGACCTGGACGACGCGGCGCAGCGGTGGGCCGGCCGCGGCCCGGCGCTGCTGCTGCTCACCGACGGCGGGGCGCCGCTGCGGGTGGCCCGCCCCGGCAGGCCGCTGCTCACCGTCACCCCGCCCGCGGTCGAGGTGGCCGACACCGTCGGCGCCGGCGACGCGCTGGCCGGCGGGCTGCTCACCGCGCTGGTGGACGCCGGCGTCACCAGCCGGGCGGCGCTCGAGGGCATCGACGACGCGCTGCTGGACCGGGTGCTGGCCGACGCCACGCTGGTCGCCGCGCTCACCTGCGGCCGGGTCGGCGCCGACCCGCCGACCCGCGCGGAGCTCGACGCCGCCCGCTGAGACCCCGGCGGGGTGGCCCGTCGGCGTCAGCGCGACGGGTGCACCCCGCCGAGCACCACCCGCGCGACGGCGACGGCCTCGGGGACCGGGGCGGCGGCGGCCGACCGCAGCCACGCGGCCAGCGGGCCGGCCAGCGCCGGCGACACGGTGGTGATCCACTCGACGGTGGCCGCCCGGGCCTCGGCGACGTGCTCGCTCCCGGCGTCGGGCGTACGGGCGACCACCTCCGGGCGGCTGGCCAGCAGCCCGGCCCGCTCCCACCGGCCGGGCGGGGTGCGGGCGGCCAGCTCCGCCAGCCGGTCCGCGGCGGCGGTCAGCAGGTCGGCGTCGTCCATCGGTCGCTCCTCGGTCGTCGGGGGCAGCGGTCGTCGGGGGCAGCGGTCGTGGCGCCGGAGGCGCTGCGGGCAGACTGGCGCCGTGTCGAACTCGATGACGATCGAACCGCAGGGCAACCACGAGTACACCGTCCGGCTGGAGGGCGACGGCGAGGTCGTCGAGTCGTGGTTCCGGGTGGACCCCGACGTGCTGGCCGACCTCGGGCTGCCGGCCGACGACGAGGAGGGCGCGGTGCGCCGCACCGTCGACTTCCTGCTCCGGCACCAGAGCGTCCCGGACTTCCCGCGGATGGTCGAGCTCGAGGACGTGGTGGCCAGCTACGACGACTTCCGCGAAGGGCTCGCCGCCGGCTGACCGGAAGCGGAACTGATCGGTCCGCGCGTCGGACCGCAAAGGGGTTGCCGCGGCCGTCGCGGCTCCCCGAGGCTCGGTGGTGCCCTCGTGGGGGCAGCGGCGGCTGCCCCTCCCGGATCTCCTCGTCGGGAGTGCAGCCCATGACCAGCACCGAGGTCGCCCAGCCCCCCGCGCCCCCGGAGCGGCCCCGCCGCCGGCTGACCCGCCCGGTGATCGGCATCGGCGTGCTGGCCGTGGTCATGCTGCTGTTCGGCCTGTTCGGCAGCTCCTACCAGGGGCGGCTGGGCGAGGTGCAGAAGAACGACAACGCCGCCTACCTGCCCTCCACCGCCGAGTCGACCGAGGTGTCCGAGGAGGAGGAGGCGTTCTCCGACGTCGGCGTCCTGCCCGGCTTCATCGTGTACCAGCGCGACGGCGGGCTCACCGCCGCCGACCGGGCGGCGATCGACGCCGACGCCACCGCGCTCCGCGAGCTGCGCGGCGTGGCCGGCGACCAGGTCACCCCGCCGCAGCTCAGCAGCGACGGGACGACGGCCTCGCTGGCGGTGCCGCTGATCGGCCGGGAGGGCGGCACCGAGGTGGACGGCGACGACCTGGTCGCCGTGCAGGAGCGGGTGCTCGACATCGCCCGCGCGGGCGCGCCGGACGGGCTGGCCGTGCACAGCGCCGGGGCCGGCGGGCTACTGGTGGCCTTCTTCGACGTCTTCGAGGAGATCGACGGCGTCCTGCTGCTCGCCGCGGGCGTCGTGGTCATCGCCATCCTGCTGGTCGTCTACCGCAGCCCCGTGCTGTGGTTCGTCCCGCTGTTCAGCGCGCTGCTGGCGCTGGGCTCCGCGTCGCTGATCGTCTACCAGCTGGCCAAGAACGACGTGCTCACCCTGAACGGGCAGAGCCAGGGCATCCTGTTCGTGCTGGTGCTGGGCGCGGGCACCGACTACGCCCTGCTGCTGATCAGCCGCTACCGCGAGGAACTGCACCGGCACGAGAGCCGGCTGCAGGCGATGACCCGCGCCTGGCGGGGCGCCGCGCCGCCGATCATCGCCTCGGGCGCCACGGTGTCCATCGGCCTGCTGTGCCTGCTGTTCGGCGAGCTCAACTCCGACAAGAGCCTCGGGCCGGTGTGCGCGATCGGCATCGCCTGCACCGTGCTGGTGATGCTCACCTTCCTGCCGGCCTTCCTCGTGCTGTTCGGCCGCTGGGTGTTCTGGCCACGGGTGCCGCACGTCGACCAGGCGTCGGACCTGGCCACCCACGGTGTGTGGGGCCGCTTCGCCCCCCGGCTGAGCCGGCGCGCCCGGCCGGCCTGGATCGGGTCGGTCGTCGTCCTGCTCGTCTGCGCGGCCTTCCTGCCCACGCTGCGCACCCAGGGCCTGTCGGTGGTCGACAGCTTCACCGACGAGCCCGACGCGGTGGTCGGGCAGAAGATCTTCGACGAGCACTTCGCCCAGGGCACCGGCGCCCCGGCCGAGATCACCACGAACGCCGACGCCGTGCCCGACGTGGTCGCCGCCGTCGCGGACGTGCCGGGGGTGGCGTCGGGACCGGGTGCGGTGTGCGTGGCACCGGACTACGCGCGGCTGGCCGGCACCGCGGCCGGCGGCGGCGCGATCACCCCCGGCGCCGACGGCTGCCTGCCGCCGGAGTTCCAGGTGCGGCCCGCGGACGGGCGGCTGCTCGTGAACGCCCAGCTGGCCGACCGCTACGACACCACTGCGGCGATCGACACCGTGCAGCGCATCCGCGACGCCGTGCACGCGGTGCCCGGCGCGGACGCCCGGGTCGGCGGGCAGACCGCCATCACCCTGGACACCCTCGACGCCTCCCGGCACGACCGGAACCTGATCATCCCGATCATCCTGGCGGTCATCCTGGTGGTGCTCGCCGTGCTGCTGCGGGCGATCGTGCTGCCGGTGCTGCTGGTGGCCACCGTGGTGCTCTCGTTCTGCGCGTCGCTCGGGGTGAGCGCGCTGGTGTTCACCCACGTGTTCGGCTTCGCCGACTCCGACCCGGGGTTCCCACTGTTCGCCTTCGTGTTCCTGGTGGCCCTGGGCATCGACTACAACATCTTCCTGATGACCCGGGTGCGGGAGGAGACGCTGCTGCACGGCACCCGCGAGGGCATCGTCCGCGGGCTGGCGGTCACCGGCGGGGTGATCACCTCCGCCGGGCTGGTGCTGGCCGCGACGTTCGCCGTCCTCGGGGTGCTGCCGCTGGTGTTCCTCGCCGAGATCGGGTTCGCGGTCGCGTTCGGCGTGCTGCTGGACACCTTCCTGGTCCGGTCGGTGCTGGTGCCGGCGCTGTGCACCGACATCGGCCGGCGGATCTGGTGGCCCTCCCGGCTGGCCCGCGGCGCCGACTGAGGCGGCGTCAGGCCAGCCGGGCCTCCGCCGCGGCCCAGTGCGCCTCCGCACCGGCCGCCGGCGCGTAGGTGCGCACCGGCTGGGTCTCCCGCAGCAGCGCACGCAGCGCGGGCAGCCCGCCGGTGACCGCTCCCCCGGCGCGCGCCTGCACCAGCACGTTGCCCAGGGCCGCGGCCTCCACCGGGCCGGCGACCACCGGCCGGCCGCACGCGTCCGCGGTCAGCTGGCACAGCAGCTCGTTGCGGGCGCCGCCGCCGACCAGGTGGACGACGTCGACGTCCCGGCCGGTGAGCTCCACCGCCCGCCGCACGGTGCGCCGGTAGGCCAGCGCGAGGCTGTCGAGGATGCAGCGCACCGTCTCGGCCTGGCTCTGCGGGGGCGTCTGCCCGGTCTCCGCGCAGTACGCGGCGATCCGGGCCGGCACGTCCCCCGGCGGCAGGAACCGGTCGTCGTCCGGGTCGACGACCGCGGTGAAGGCCGGCACCCGGGCTGCCGCCGACAGCAGCTCCGGCAGGTCCGCCGGGAGCCCCGCCGCCGCCCAGGTGCGCTGCGACTCCTGCAGCAGCCACAGGCCCATCACGTTGCGCAGGTAGCGCACCGTGCCGTCGACACCCAGCTCGTTGGTGAAGCCGGCCCGCCGGCTGGCCTCGGTGAGCACCGGGGCGTCGAGCTCGACGCCGACCAGCGACCAGGTGCCGCAGGAGACGTAGGCGAACCGGTCGCCGGCCGCCGGCACCCCGACCACCGCGGACGCCGTGTCGTGCGACCCGACCGCGGTCACCGGCACCGGCCCGGTCAGCCCCGTCTCGGCCAGCACGTCCCCGGTCAGCTCACCGACCCGGTCGCCGGGCTGCACCAGCGGCGGGAACAGGCCGCGGGGCAGCCCCAGCCGGCCGATCACCTCGTCGGACCACTGCCGGGTGGTGGCGTCGAGCAGGCCGGTGGTGGAGGCGTTGGTGACCTCCGCGCCGACCGCGCCGGTGAGCCAGTGCGCGAGCAGGTCCGGCACCAGCAGCGCGCACCGGGCCGCCTCGAACGCGGCCCGGCCGCGCATCCCGGCCAGCTGGAACACGGTGTTGAACGGCAGGTGCTGCAGCCCGCCGATCCGGTACAGCTCCTCGGGACCGACCACCGCGTGCACGGCCGGCACCGCGGCGGCGTGCCGGGGGTCGCGGTAGTGCACCGGGTTGCCGACCAGCTCGCCGTCGGCGTCCAGCAGGCCGACGTCGACCGCCCAGCTGTCGATGCCCACGCCGTCCAGCCGCCCGGCGTCCCGGCCGGCCGCGCGCAGCCCGTCCAGCACGCCGGCGTACAGCGACAGCACGTCCCAGTACAGCGTGCCGCGCACCCGCACCGGCCGGTTGGCGAACCGGTTGACCTCGTGCAGGTCCAGCCGCCCGGGGCCGACCCGCGCGGCCATCACGCGGCCGCTGGAGGCCCCGAGGTCGACGGCCGCGAGGGTCAGCCCGCGGGTCATCGCAGGAAGGCCGCGGCGACGCCGGAGTCCACGGGCACGTGCAGCCCGGTCGTCCGGGTGAGCTGCCCACCGGTCAGCGCGAACACCGCGTCGGCGACGTGGTCGGGCAGCACCTCGCGCTTGAGCAGGGTGCGCTGGGCGTAGAACTGGCCCAGCTCCTCCTCGGGCACGCCGTAGACGGCGGCCCGCTGGGCACCCCACCCACCGGCGAAGATCCCCGACCCGCGGACGACGCCGTCGGGGTTGATGCCGTTGACCCGGATCTGGTGCTCGCCGAGCTCCGCGGCCAGCAGCCGCACCTGGTGGGCCTGGTCGGCCTTGACCGCCGAGTAGGCGACGTTGTTCGGGCCGGCGAACACCGAGTTCTTGCTGGAGATGTAGACGATGTCCCCGCCGAGGCCCTGCTCGACCATGATCCGGGCCGCCTCGCGGGAGACCAGGAACGAGCCCTTGGCCATCACGTCGTGCTGCAGGTCCCAGTCGCGCTCGGTGGTCTCCAGCAGCGGCTTGGAGATCGACAGCCCGGCGTTGTTGACCACCAGGTCGACGCCGCCGAAGGCCAGCACCGCCGCGCGGAACGCGGCCGCCACCGCCTCGCCGTCGGACACGTCGGCGGCGACGCCCACGGCGACGTCGGACGAGCCGAGCTCGGCGGCCGCCTCGGCGGCTCTGGCCAGGTCGAGGTCGGCGACGACGACGCAGGCGCCCTCGGCGGCCAGCCGCTGGGCGATCGCCTTGCCGATGCCGCTCGCCGCACCGGTGACCAGCGCGACCCGGGTGGCCAGCGGCTTGGGCTTCGGCATCCGCTGGAGCTTGGCCTCCTCCAGCGCCCAGTACTCGATGCGGAACTTCTCGCTCTCGTCGATCGGCGCGTAGCTGCTCACCGACTCGGCGCCGCGCATCACGTTGATCGCGTTGACGTAGAACTCGCCGGCCACCCGCGCGGTCTGCTTGTTCGCGCCGAAGCTGAACATGCCGACGCCGGGCACCAGCACGATCGCCGGGTCGGCGCCGCGCATCGCCGGCGAGTCCGGGGTGGCGTGCCGCCGGTAGTAGGCCGCGTACTCGGCCCGGTACTCCTCGTGCAGCTCGCGCAGCCGCGCGACGACGTCCTCGACCGGCGCGGTCGCCGGCAGGTCGACGACCAGCGGGCGCACCTTGGTGCGCAGGAAGTGGTCGGGGCACGAGGTGCCCAGCGCCGCCAGCCGGGGGTGCTCGGCGCGGGCCAGGAACTCCAGGACGACGTCGCTGTCGGTGAAGTGGCCGACCTGCGGCCGGTCCGTGCTGGCCAGCCCGCGGACGACCGGGGCCAGCGCAGCCGCCTTCGCCCGGCGCTCGTCCTCCGGCAGCGCCTCGAAGCCCGGCAGCAGGGCGCCGAAGGGCTCGGGCTTGCCGTGCTCGGCGAGGAACCGCTCCGCCGTCCGGATGATCTCCAGGCTGTTGGCCTCGCACTGCTCGCTGGTGTCGCCCCAGGCGGTGATGCCGTGGCCGCCGAGGATGCAGCCGATCGCCTGCGGGTTGGCCGCCTGGATCGCGGCGATGTCCAGGCCGAGCTGGAAGCCGGGCCGGCGCCACGGCACCCAGACCACCCGGTCGCCGAAGCACTCGCGGGTGAGCGCCTCGCCGTCGGCCGCGGTGGCCAGCGCGATGCCGGAGTCGGGGTGCAGGTGGTCGACGTGCGCGACGTCGACCAGGCCGTGCATGGCGGTGTCGATGCTGGGCGCGGCGCCGCCGCGGCCGTGCAGGCAGTAGTCGAACGCGGCGACCATCTCGTCCTCGCGCTCGACGCCCGGGTAGACGTCGGCGAGCGAGCGCAGCCGGTCCAGCCGCAGGACGGCGAGGCCGTTCTCGGTCAGCGTGCCCAGATCACCGCCGGAGCCCTTCACCCACAGCAGCTCGACCTGCTGCCCGGTGACCGGGTCGGTCTCGCTGCCCTGGGCGGAGGTGTTGCCGCCGGCGTAGTTGGTGTTGCGGGGGTCGGCGCCCAGCCGGTTGGACCGGGCGAGCAGGTCACTGACCACGGGGTTGGTCACGTCAGGAGCCCTTCGGTGGTGAGGTGCCGCTTTCTCGCGAGAAACCGGTCCGGTTTGTTGCGAGAGAGCGGGCGTGGTGGTGGTCAGGCGCCCCAGGAGGCCTGCTGGCCCCCGACGCGGTCGGTGGCGATCTGCTCCTGGTGCCCGGAGGCGGCGTAGGCGCGGTAGGGGTCGGCCGGCAGGCCCTGCGACTCCCGCAGCTCGGCCAGCAGCGGGCGGACGTCGGTGTTGTAGGCGTCCATCAGCACGGCGTTGGCGCCGAGCACGTCACCGGCGAGCTGGGCCGCCCGCAGCGCCTCGCGGTCGACCAGCAGCGCCTTGGCGGTGGACTCCTGCACGTTCATCACCGAGCGGATCTGGCCGGGGATCTTCGGCTCGATGTTGTGGCACTGGTCGAGCATGAAGTTGACGCCGGAGTCCGGGCGCAGCGCGTCGGCCCGCACGATCTCGTTCATGATCCGGAACAGCTGGAACGGGTCGGCGGCGCCCACGATGAGGTCGTCGTCGCCGTAGAAGCGGGAGTTGAAGTCGAACGCGCCGAGCCGGCCCACCCGCAGCAGCTGGGCGACGATGAACTCGATGTTGGTGTTGGGCGCGTGGTGGCCGGTGTCGAGCACCACCTTCGCCTGCTCGCCCAGGGCCAGGCAGTGCAGCAGCGACGTGCCCCAGTCGGGGATGTCCATCGTGTAGAAGTACGGCTCGTAGAACTTGTACTCCAGGATCAGCCGGTGCCCGGGGTCGAGCTCGGCGTAGATCTGCTGGAGCGACTCGGCCAGCCGCTCCTGGCGGTCGGTGATGTCGTCCTGGCCGGGGTAGTTGGTGCCGTCGGGCAACCAGATCTTGAGGTCGGTCGACCCGGTGGCGCGCATGACGTCGATGCACTGCACGTGGTGGGCCACGGCCTTGGCCCGCACGGCCGGGTCGGCGTTCGTCAGCGACCCCAGCTTGTACTCGTCGGCCTGGAACAGGTTCGAGTTGATCGCGCCGATCGAGACGCCCTCGTCGGCGGCGTGCTGGGCGAGCTTCCCGAAGTCGTCGACGAGGTCCCACGGGATGTGCAGCGAGACCCGGGGCGCGACGCCGGTGTACCGGTGCACCTGGGCGGCGTCGCTGATCTTCTCGAACGGGTCGCGCGGCACACCGGGCGTGCTGAACACCTTGAAGCGGGTGCCGGCGTTGCCGAACGCCCAGGACGGCAGCTCGATGGTCTGGGTGGCCAGGGCCTCGAGGGCGCGGGCGCGCAGGTCGGTCACGCTGTGTCTCCGATCGGGGTGGTGGTCTGCCCGGACGCCGTCAGCTGGGCGTCCAGGTCGAAGACCAGGTCGAGCTCGTGCTTGCCGCGACCGGGGAGGTCGTCGGCGGAGTCGGTGGGAGCGGTCAGGAGGTCGCCCATGGCGGCCTCCCAGCGGGCGCTCACCTCGGCGGCGTCCACGGCGGCCTGGGCGGCGGCGAGGTCGTCGGTGACGAGCGTGCCGACGAGCAGGCCGTCGTCGCGCAGGAAGAGCTGGTAGTCGTGCCAGCCGGCGTCGCGCAGGGCGGCGAGCATCTCGGGCCAGACGGCGGCGTGGGCGGCGCGGTACTCGGCCAGCCGGTCGGGGCGGACCTGGAGGGTGAAGCAGACGCGGGGCACGGGGTTCCTCCGGGGTCCCCGTGGCCGCCGGCGCACCGGCCGGCGGCCACGGGGGTGGGGCTCAGAAGTCGAACTGGTCGATGTTCTGGGCGGTGAACACGGTCGGGTCGCCGAGGACGATCTGGCCGTCCTTGCCGACCGTGTACTCACCGAGGTCGCCCGCGGAGAACTTCTCGCCCTCGGCGCCGGTGATCTGCCCGGCCGACAGCGCCGCGCCGGCGTAGGCGGCCAGGTAGCCGAGGTCGGCCGGGTTCCACAGCGCGAAGGAGGTGACGGTGCCGTCCTTGACGTACTCGCGCATCTGGTTGGGCGTGCCCAGGCCGGTCAGCGCGACCTTGCCCTTGTACGAGGAACCGGACAGGTAGCGGGCGGCGGCGGAGATGCCGACCGTGGTGGGCGAGATGATGCCCTTGAGGTCGGGGTACTTCGACAGCAGACCCTGGGTCTCCTGGAAGGACTTCTCGTCCTCGTCGTCGCCGTAGACGGTCGCCACGATCTCCAGCTGCGGGTACTTCTCCCCCGCGTAGGACTTCATCAGGTCGATCCAGGCGTTCTGGTTGGTCGCGTTCGCCGTCGCCGACAGGATCGCGACCTTGCCCGCGCCGCCGATCTGCTTCGCCATCTCGTCGATCTGGGTGTGCGCGATGCCCTCGGCGGTGGCCTGGTTGATGAACAGGTCACGGCACTTGGGGTCGGTGTCGGAGTCGAAGGTGACGACCTTCGCGCCGCCGCTGCGGGCCTGGTCCAGCGCCGAGCAGATGGCGTTGGGGTCGTTGGCGGAGGTGACGATGACGTCGGCGCCCTGCTGGGTCAGCGTGTTGATGTAGCTCACCTGCGAGGAGGCGCTGGCCTCGGTCGGACCGACCTCGCTGTAGTCGCCCTTCAGCGCGTCGACGGCCTTCTTGCCACCGCCGTCGGCGACGGAGAAGTACGGGTTGTTCAGCTGCTTGGGCAGGAAGGCGATCTTCAGGCCCGAGGGGATCTCGGCGTCCGGGTTCGCGCTGGCGCTGGACCCGCTGCCGCTGCTGTCGTCGGCGGCGGCGTCGTCCCGGGTGGTGCCTCCGCAGGCCGCGGTGCCGAGCACCAGGGCCGCGACGGCGGTGCCGGTGATCACGCCGCGCAACCGCCGGGCGGTCAGGAAGGTGGACATGGGTTCCCTCTCTGTGCACCGGCACGCCGTCGTGCCGGGGTGGTTGGGGGTGGCCGGGGCCGGCCGGGGTGGTGCGGGAACGGGCGCCGGCGCTCAGGCCGGCGCGGATCGGGGGCGGGTGCGCCGGCGCAGCCGGGCGGTCACCTGCGGACCGACGACGGCGACGATGAGCAGCGCGCCGGTGACGATGTTGAGGACGTCGGAGGGCACGTTGACCAGCTGCAGCGCGTTCCGGACCGAGGCCAGCAGCAGCGCCCCGGCCATCACCCCGAGCAGGCCGCCGCTGCCACCGAAGATCGAGACGCCGCCGAGCAGGATCGCCGCGACGACCTGGAGCTCCAGGCCGGTGGCGTTGTCGGCGCGGGCGCTGCCGTAGCGCAGCGTCCAGAACACCCCGCCCAGCGCGCTGACCACGCCGGCCGCGACGAACAGCCACAGCTTGGTGCGGGCGACGTCGATGCCGCTGAACCGCGCGGCGTCCTCGGAGTTGCCCATCGCGAACAGCGCCCGGCCCACCGGGGTGGCGTGCAGGACGACCGCCGTGACCGCGACGAGCACCAGCAGCGGGACGACGGCGTGCGGGATGCCGCTGCCGCCGTAGGAGCTGATCGCCCACGTCGTCCAGCTGCGCGGGAAGTCCGCGACCGCCTGGTCGCCCAGCACGACGAACGCGAGCCCGCGGTAGAGCGCCAGCGAGCCGATGGTCACCGCCAGCGAGGGGAGCCCCAGCTTGGTGACCAGCAGGCCGTTGACCGCACCGAGCACCGCGCCCAGCAGCAGGCAGAGCGGGATGATCAGCTGCAGCGACAGCCCGGCGAACCACAGCTTGCCCATCACCGCGCTGGACAGCCCCACCACGCTGGCCACCGACAGGTCGATCTCGCCGGTGACCACGATCAGCGTCAGGGGCAGCGCGATCAGCGCGATGACCACGACGTCCAGCAGCAGGAAGCCGGAGTTCCGGGTCGAGGCGAAGCCGTCGACGGAGAACGAGGCGATCAGCAGGAACAACACCAGGAACGTCGTGATGACGCTCCCGGTCGGCAGCGTGAACCCGCGCGGGCCCCGGGCCGGCGGTGGGGTGGCGTTCCCGGCCACCGGCCCGGGGGTGGTGTCAAGAGCCACGGAGGTTCCTCCCTCGCAGTCGGGCGGCCAGCCGCTGGGTGAGCGTCCGGTCCAGGGCGATGGCGGCGATGATCAGCGCGCCGACGGCGGCGTCCCGCCAGAAGGGGTCGAGCCCCAGCTGGGGCAGCGCGGTGCCGATCGTGGTGATCAGCAGGGCACCGAGCGCGGCGCCCCAGGCGCTGCCGGTGCCGCCCGCGATCGCGACGCCGCCGACGACGGCCGCGGCCACCACGTTGAGCTCCAGCCCGGTGCCGGCCGTGGTGTCCAGCGTCTGGAACCGCGCGGCGTAGAGGACGCCGGCCAGCCCGGCGAGCGCGCCGTTCACCACGAAGGCGGTGAGCACCCGCCGGCCGACCGGGATGCCCGACAGCCGGGCGGCCTCCGGCGCCGAGCCGATGCCGTACAGCTCGCGGCCGCTGCGGTAGGAGCGCAGGTACCAGCCGACGACGAGCACCACGGCGACGGCGATGAGGAACAGCACCGGGACGCCGAGCACCCGGTACCCGCCGAAGGACTTGAACCCGCTGGGCAGGTCGGCGGCGTTGATCTGCAGCCGGTCGCTGCTGCTGGCCCACAGCGAGTCCAGCCCGCGGATGGCGTAGAGGGTGCCGAGGGTGACCACCAGCGAGGGCACCTTGGCGACCGCGACGACCGCGCCGTTGACCAGGCCGCAGACCGCGCCGACGACGATGCCGGCCAGCAGCGCGACGACCACCGGGGTGCCCGGCCGCTCGACCAGCAGCGTGCCGGTGGCGTAGGCCGACAGGCCCAGCACCGAGCCGACCGACAGGTCGACGTTGCGGGTGATGATGACCATCGTCTGGCCGGCGGCCAGCACGACGAGGATCGCCGCGGACAGCATCAGGTCGCGGACGTTCTGCCCGGACAGGAACCGCGGGTTGGCGATCAGCGTGGCACCGATCAGCAGCACCAGCGCCGCGACGATGCCCAGCTCCCGGACGACGACCAGCCGGTGGGCGAGCGCCGTGCCCCGGCGGGAGCGGGCCGTGGGCTCGCCGGCGGCGGTGGCCCCGGCCGGCGGCGACGTGGTGGGCGCGCTCATGCCGGCACCCGCCCGCCGGCCTGCCCGGTCGCGGCCAGCATGACGCTGTCCTCGTCGGCGCGGGCGCGGGGGATGTCGTCGACGAGTCGGCCCTCGTGCATCACGAGGACGCGGTCGGCCATGCCGAGCACCTCCGGGAGTTCGCTGGAGACCATGACGACGGCCAGTCCGTCGGCGGCGAGCTGGGACAGCAGCCGGTGCACCTCGGACTTCGTGCCGACGTCGATGCCGCGGGTGGGCTCGTCGACGATCAGCACCGTCGGGTCGGTGGACAGCCACTTGGCCAGCACGACCTTCTGCTGGTTGCCGCCGGAGAGCGTGGCGACCGGGTCGGTGAGCCGGCCGGCCTTCACCTGCAGCTTCTTCGACCACTCGGCGGCGGTGGAGCGCTCGGCGCGACCGGACAGCCAGCCCAGCCGGGACAGCTGCCAGCGGCGGGTGAGGGTGGCGTTGCGCTCGACCGACAGCTCCATGACCAGGCCCTGCTGGCGGCGGTCCTCGGGCACCAGCGCGAGGCCCGCCGCCATCGCGGCGGCCGGGCTGCCCGCCTTGAGCCGGCGGCCGTGGACGCTCACCGTGCCGGCGTCGTACGCGTCGACGCCGAACACCGCGCGCACCACCTCGCTGCGGCCGGCGCCGACCAGCCCGGCCAGCGCCACGATCTCGCCGGCCCGCACGTCGAAGGAGACGTCGCTGAACACCCCGCGGCGGGTCAGCCCGCGCACCTCGAGGACGACGTCCCCGGCCGCGACGTCCTGCTTGGGGAACAGGGAGGCGACCTCGCGGCCGACCATCCGGCGGACCACCTGGTCGACGGTGAGGTCGCCGACCGGGTCGGTGGAGACCCACTGCCCGTCCCGCATGACGGTGATCCGGTCGCACAGGTCGAAGACCTCGTCGAACCGGTGCGAGATGAACAGCACCGCCGCGCCGCGCTCGCGCAGCGCCCGGGCGACGGCGAAGAGCCGGTCGACCTCGACGCCGGACAGCGCGGCGGTGGGCTCGTCCATCACCAGCACGCGGGCGTCGAAGGACAGCGCCTTGGCGATCTCGACCATCTGCTGGTCGGCGATGGACAGCCCGCGGGCCGGCCGGTCGGGGTCGAGCCGGACGCCGAGCCGGTCGAACAGCTCGCGGCACCGGTCGGCCAGCGCGCGCCGGTCGATGCGCCGTCCGCCGGCGAGCGGCTGGCGGCCCATGAAGATGTTCTCCGCGACCGACAGGTCGGGGAACAGCGTGGGCTCCTGGTAGATGACCGCAATGCCGGCGGCGCGGGCGGCGGCCGGGCTGTCGAGCTGCACCGGCTGCCCGTCGAGCAGCACGCGCCCGGAGTCCGGGCCGTGCACGCCGGCGAGGATCTTCACCAGGGTCGACTTGCCGGCGCCGTTCTCGCCCACGAGGGCGTGCGCCTCCCCGGCCCGCAGCTCCAGCTGCGCGCCGCGCAGCGCCGCCACGGCGCCGAACGACTTCGCCACGTCCTCCAGCGCCAGCACCACGGCGCCGGGTGCGGCAGGGGGTGTCCCGTCGGCCACGCGACCTCCTCGTCGAATGTGGACCGCTCGGATGAAACGTTTCATCCGGTGTGTGGCGTGGACCATAGGGAGCCTGCTAGGAATGTGTCAACCGCCACGCGAACGCCGTGTCCTGGCCGTTGTCGATCCGATCTGGCGACGTTGAGTCGTTTCAACCGGCGACGCGCGACGGACCGGCTACCGTGGCACCACCCCGACCAGCGAGGAGGCAGTGCTGACCGCGAGCATCCGGGACGTCGCCGTCCGCGCCGGGGTCTCGGTGGGCACGGTCAGCAACGTCCTCAACCGGCCCGACGCGGTCAGCCCGCCCACCCGTGAGCGGGTGCAGGCGGCGATCGCCGCGCTGGGCTTCGTGCGCAACGAGCAGGCCCGCCACCTGCGCGCCGGGCGCAGCCGGACCATCGGCCTGGTGGTGCTGGACATCGCCAACCCGTTCTTCACCGACGTCGCCCGGGGCGTCGAGGACGTCGCGGGCGAGGCGGGCCTGGCGGTCATGCTGTGCAACTCCGACGACCGGGCCGCCAAGGAGGCCGCGCACCTCGACGTGCTCACCGAGCAGCGGGTGCAGGGCGTGATCATCACCCCGACCGCCGAGCTGTCGCCGCACGTGGAGGCGCTGCGGTCGCGCGGCACCCCGGTGGTGCTGCTCGACCGGCGGGCCACCGCCCCCGGTCAGTGCGCGGTCGCCGTCGACGACGTGCTGGGCGGCCGGCTGGCCGCCGACCACCTGCTCGAGCGCGGGCACCGCCGGATCGCCTTCATCGGCGGGGCCTCCGGCCTGCCGCAGGTGCAGGAGCGGCGGCAGGGCGTCACCGCCGCCGTCCGCGAGGCCACCGGCGACGAGGACGCGCTGACGGTGCTCTCCCCCGACACGCTGACCGTCGCCGGCGGGCGGGAGGCGGCCGCGCAGATCGTCGGCCTGCCCGCCGCCCGCCGACCCACCGCCGCCATCTGCGCCAACGACCTGCTGGCGCTGGGCGTGCTGCAGGAGATGGTCCGGCACGGGGTCTCGGTGCCCGAGGACTTCGCCATCGTGGGCTACGACGACATCGACTTCGCCGCCGCGGCGGCCGTGCCGCTGTCGTCGGTGCACAAGCCGCGCCAGGAGCTGGGCCGGCGCGCCGCCGAGCTGCTGCTGGACGAGGCCGCCGGCGGGCACGACGGGCACCCGCACGAGCACGAGCAGCCGGTCTTCGAGCCGACCCTGGTCGTCCGCGAGTCGAGCATGGTCCGGCGCCGCCGGACCCCAGCGAGCTGAGAGGAGGGCCGGTGCGGATCAGCCTGTTCGCCACCTGCCTGGTCGACACCATGACGCCGTCGGTCGCCTTCGCGACCGCACGGCTGCTGGAGCGGCTGGGGCACGAGGTGGTGGTGCCGCCCACCCAGGCGTGCTGCGGCCAGATGCACGTCAACACCGGCTACCGCCGCGAGGCGCTGGGCATCGTCGCCAACCACGTGCGCGCCTTCGACGGCGCCGAGGTGGTCGTGGCGCCGTCCGGCTCGTGCGTGGCCTCGATCCACCACCAGCAGGCCGCCGTCGCCCGCCGGGCCGGCGACGAGCCGCTCGCCCGGGCCGCCGAGGAGCTGGCCGGGCGCACCTACGAGCTCTCGCAGTTCCTGGTCGACGTGCTGGGCGTGACCGACGTCGGTGCCTACTACCCGCACCGGGTCACCTACCACCCGACCTGCCACTCGCTGCGCCTGCTGCACGTCGGCGACCGGCCGCTGCAGCTGCTGCGCGCGGTGCGCGGGCTGGAGCTGGTGGAGCTGCCGGCCGCCGACCAGTGCTGCGGCTTCGGCGGCACGTTCGCGGTGAAGAACGCCGACACCTCGACCGCGATGCTCACCGACAAGATGGCCAACGTGCTCGGCACCCACGCCGAGGTGTGCACCGCCGGCGACGCCTCCTGCCTCATGCACATCGGCGGCGGGCTCTCCCGGCTGCGGGCGGGCACCCGCACGGTGCACCTGGCCGAGATCCTCGCCTCGACGGAGGAAGCAGTGACCCCCGACCAGAAGGCCGTGCCGGCGGTCCCCCACCCCACCACCCCGGCGGTCCCGCGATGACCGCCGTGGACCTGGGCATGCCGGCCCTCCCGCACGCCCCCCGGGGCGTGGGGCACCTGCGCGGCGAGCAGTCGTTCCCGGACGCCGCCCGCACCGCGCTGCGCAACGGCCAGCTGCGCGCCAACCTCGGTCACGCGACCACCACCATCCGCGGCAAGCGGGCGAAGGTGGTCGCCGAGGTGCCCGACTGGGAGCAGCTGCGCGCCGCCGGCAAGGCGCTCAAGGCCGCCACCATGGCCCGGCTCGACGAGCACCTCGAGGAGCTGGAGCGGCAGGTCACCGCCCGCGGCGGCACGGTGCACTGGGCCCGCGACGCGAACGAGGCCAACGCGATCGTCACCCGGCTGGTGCAGGCCACCGGCACCCGCGAGGTGGTCAAGGTCAAGTCGATGGCCACCCAGGAGATCGCGCTGAACGAGGCCCTGGAGGCCGTCGGCATCGACGTCTTCGAGACCGACCTCGCCGAGCTGATCGTGCAGCTGGGCGAGGACGCGCCCAGCCACATCCTGGTGCCGGCGATCCACAAGAACCGCGCCGAGATCCGGGAGATCTTCGCCCGCACCATCCCCGGCGTCGACCCCGGCCTCACCGACGACCCCCGGCAGCTGGCGATGGCCGCCCGGGCCCACCTGCGCGAGCGCTTCCTGCGCGCCCGGGTCGCGGTCAGCGGCGCCAACTTCGGGGTCGCCGAGACCGGCACGCTGACCGTGGTCGAGTCCGAGGGCAACGGCCGGATGTGCCTGACCCTGCCGGAGACGCTGATCACCGTCATGGGCATCGAGAAGGTGGTGCCCACCTGGCGCGACCTCGAGGTGTTCCTGCAGCTGCTCCCCCGCTCCTCCACCGGCGAGCGGATGAACCCCTACACCTCCACCTGGGCCGGCGTGACCCCCGGTGACGGGCCGCAGGAGTTCCACCTGGTGCTGCTGGACAACGGCCGGACGGCGGTGCTCGCCGACGAGGTGGGCCGCGAGGCGCTGCACTGCATCCGCTGCTCGGCGTGCCTGAACGTCTGCCCGGTCTACGAGCGCGCCGGCGGGCACGCGTACGGCTCGGTCTACCCGGGCCCCATCGGCGCGATCCTGTCGCCGCAGCTCACCGGGGTCGAGGACAACGCCTCGCTGCCGTACGCCTCGTCGCTGTGCGGCGCCTGCTACGAGGTGTGCCCGGTGGCGATCGACATCCCCTCGATCCTGGTGCACCTGCGCGCGGAGCACGTCGAGGCGCAGGAACGCCCGACCGCCGAGGGCACCGCGTTCAGGGCGCTGGCGAAGGCGATGGGCAGCCCGCGGCTGTGGCACCTCACCCAGCGCGCCGCCCGGCTCGGCCGGCTCATCAGCCGGGGGCGCCCGACGCTGCCCAACGCCTTCCCGCCGCCGATCGCCGGCTGGACCCGCAGCCGCGACCTGCCCACCCCGCCCACGAAGACGTTCGTGCAGCAGTGGACCGAGGAGCACGGGCAGTGACTGCACGCGAGGAGGTGCTCGGCCGGATCCGGACGGCGCTCGGCGACCAGCGCCCCGCCGTGCCCGTCGAGCGGACCTACCGGACCGCGGAGGTCACCCCGGCGGACGACGAGCTGCTCGCGCTGCTCGTCGACCGGGTCGAGGACTACCGCGCCGAGGTGCTGCGCTGCTCCCCCGCGGAGATCGGCGCGACGGTGCGGACGGCGCTGGACCGGGGACTCGGCACCGGCTGGGCGGCGTCCGGGGTGGTCGTCGCCCCGGGGCTCCCGGACGACTGGCGGCCGGACGGCTGCGACGTCGACGACGACCGCCCCGCCGTGCACCTGGCCGACCGCGCCGCCTCGGTGACCGCCGTGGCGGTGGCCATCGCCGAGACCGGCACCCTGGTGCTCGACGGCTCCCCGGCCTGCGGGCGGCGGGCGCTGTCGCTGCTGCCCGACGTGCTGATCTGCGTGGTCACCGCCGGCCAGGTGGTGCGCGGCGTGCCCGAGGGCATCGCCCGGCTGGACCCGCTGCGCCCGCTGACCATGGTCAGCGGGCCGTCGGCGACCAGCGACATCGAGCTGGAGCGGGTCGAGGGCGTGCACGGCCCGCGCACGCTGCTGGTGGTCCTGGCCGGCTGAGCCCCTACTCGACCCGGAAGAAGTCGAACACCACGCCGCGCGGGTGCCGCACGCCGGTGCCCACGTGCAGGTGGGCGGTCAGCGTCGCCAGCCGCGCGGACGCCGTCTCGAACCGCGGCCACGAGCGGAAGTAGATGCGCGCCGGGTCGACCGGGAGGTCCGCCCGCAGTCGGGCGATGTCCTCGGCCGAGCCGGTGCGCAGCCCGATGTTCTCGACGTAGACGGTCTCCCCCTCGTCGGTCTCCAGCACGTACCGGGCCTCGGCGACCGTCTCGGTCTCCGTCCGGATGACCTGGAAGTCGGCGCCGCCGGGCAGCACCCGCCCGGTCAGCAGCGGCCCGCCCACCGTGCCGCCGAGGATCGGGATCACCCGGCGCAACCCGGCGGGGGTGGGCCCGACCTCCACGGGTGGCCCGACCTCCACCTCGAGGTGCAGGACGTGGGTCAGCGACGGCGGGACCGGTGACGGCGGGGTGGCGGACATGCGCCCACCCTGCCGTAGCCGGCGCGACACGGACATCTGCAGGGTCCGCATGTTTGCAGTGTCTGCACGTTTCTGCCAGGGTCTGCGGTGTGACGGCCGGCCTGCGCGAGCGCAAGAAGCAGGCCACCCGGCTCGCGCTGCACGAGGCGGCGCTCCAGCTGGTCGCCGAACGGGGGCTCGAGCACGTGTCGGTCGACGACGTCGCCGCCCGGGCCGGCGTCTCGCCGCGGACGTTCTTCAACTACTTCCCGACCAAGGACGACGCGGTCGTGGGCCTGGACCCGCGGCAGGCCGGCGAGCTGGCCGAGGCGGTGCGCGCCCGCCCGGCGTCCGAGCCGCCGGTCACGGCCGTGCGCGCCGCCATGCTCGACCAGGCCCGGGAGGTCGCCCGCGAGCCGCAGCTGTGGCCGCTGCGGCTGCAGGTGGTCGACGCCCACCCGGCCCTCACCGCCCGGCTGTCCGCCGTCTTCGAGGCCTCCGAACGGGCCCTCGCCGCGGTGGTGGCCGAGCGCTCCGGCACCCGGACCGACACCGATGCCTACCCCGCCCTGCTCGCCGCGGTGCAGGCCGCCGTCATGCGCACCGCCCTGCACCGGTGGCTGGCCAGCGACTTCACCGCCGACCTGCCGGCGCTGGTCGACGAGGGCTGGGACCTGGTCGCCGCCGGCCTGCCCGCGCCGACCGCCTGAACCCGCCGCCCCCGCACTCCCCCGCCCACCGACTCCCGAGGAGCCGCATGTCCAGCGCGCCCACCGCCGCGCCGATCGTCCTGACCCGCCGCCGGATCAACCTGATCTTCTCGGCCCTGCTCGCCGGCATGCTGATGGCCGCGCTGGACCAGACGATCGTCTCCACCTCGATGCCCACGATCGTCGGCGACCTGGGCGGCGTCTCGCACATGGCGTGGGTGACCACCGCCTACCTGCTGGCCACCACCCTGGTGATGCCGGTCTACGGCAAGTTCGGCGACCTCTTCGGCCGCCGCACGCTGTTCCTGCTGGCCATCGGGCTGTTCACCGCGGCCAGCGTCGGCGCGGCGCTGTCACCGGACTTCACCTGGTTCGTGGTCTGGCGCGGCGTGCAGGGCCTCGGCGGCGGCGGGCTGATGATCCTGTCCCAGGCGATCATCGCCGACATCGTGCCGGCTCGGGAGCGGGCGAAGTACATGGGCCCGATCGGCGCGCTGTTCGGCCTGTCCGCGGTCGTCGGCCCGCTCGTCGGCGGGTTCTTCACCGACTCGTCGCTGGGCTGGCAGTGGTGCTTCTGGGTCAACGTGCCGGTCGGCGTCGCGGCCTTCGCGATCGGCTGGGCCACCCTCACGCTGCCGCGCAAGCGCAGCACCACCCCGCTGGACGTCGCCGGCATCGTGGCGCTGTCGGCGACCACCACCTGCCTGGTGCTCTTCTCCGACCTGGGCGGCAGCGAGGGCTGGGGCTCGTGGCAGGCGCTCACCCTGCTGGCCGGGTTCGTGGTCGCGGTGGCGGTCTTCATCGCCGTCGAGCGCCGGGCGGTCGAGCCGATCGTGCCGCTGTCGCTGTTCACCAACCGGACCTTCGTCGTCGCGACCGCGCTCGGCCTGGCCGTCGGGCTGGGCATGTTCTCCGCGATCGCGTTCATGCCGACCTACCTGCAGATGAGCTCGGGGCTGTCGGCCACCACCTCGGGCCTGCTCATGCTGCCGATGACCGTCGGCATCATCATCACCATCCAGGGCTCGGCCGGGTTCATCCAGCGCACCGGCCGCTACAAGGTGTTCACCGTCGCCGGCGTCGCGGTCATCCTCGCCGCGGTGGTCTGGATGACCACCCTGGCCGGCGGCACCTCGCTGTGGACCGTCGGCGCGATGTTCTTCGTGCTCGGGGCCGGGCTGGGGCTGATCATGCAGAACGTCGTGCTGGCCGCGCAGAACGCGGTGACCGCCGACCGGATCGGCACCGCCACCTCGACGAACAACTACTTCCGCGAGGTCGGCGCGACCCTCGGCGTCGCGGTGTTCGGCACGCTGTTCACCAGCCGGCTGGCCACCGAGCTGTCCGCGGCGCTGGCCGCGAACGGCGAGCAGGCGGTGCGGGCCGGGATCACCTCGCCGGACTCGCTCACCCCGGCGGCGGTCGACGCGGCCGGTGAACCGCTCCGGGCGGCGATCGTCGACGCCTACGCCGGCTCGCTGGCCCCGGTGTTCTGGTACCTGGTGCCGATCCTGGTCGTGGCGCTGCTGCTGTCGCTGGTGCTGAAGGAGGTCCCGCTGTCCGACGTCGCGGGCATGGTCGCCCGCGGCGAGGCGGTGGAGCGGGAGGAGGACCTGCCGGCGGCGGCTCCGGCGGTCCTCCCCGTGCCCTCCCCGGCGGACGACCGGGACGACGACCTGACCGACCGGGACGACGACCTGGACGACGCCCCGGTTCGCGCCTAGCGCCCGGGCCGGGCCCCCGCGCCGGCCAGCCCGATGCCGACGACCGTGACGTCGTCGGCGTCGGGCGGGTCCAGTGCCGCCAGCACCCGGTCGACCAGCTCCTGCGGCGGGAGCGACCCGGCCGCCGCACCCGCCGTCCGCAGCACCGCGAGCCCCGCGGAGAGGTCGGCGCCGCGCCGCTCCACCAGCCCGTCGCTGCACAGCACCAGCCGGTCGGCGGGCGTCAGGACCGTGCGGGTCTCCTCGAACCCGGCGTCGGGCAGCAGCCCCAGGGCCGGGCCGCGGTCGACGTCCAGCCAGCCGGCGCCCTCGGGGCCGACCCGCAGCACCGGCACGTGGCCGGCGGTCGCGACGGCGACCTCGCCGGTGGCCGGGTCGAGCTCGACGGCCACCAGGGTGGCCAGCTCGTCGGGCAGCAGCCGGGCGACGAGGTCGTTGAGCGCGCCGAGGGCGGCGGCCGGGCCGGCGTCGCGCAGCAGGGTGGCGCGCAGCGCGTGCCGCAGCTGGGCGGTGACCGCCGCCGCGGAGAGGCCGTGCCCCGCGACGTCGCCGAGCACCACGGCCACCCGGCCGCTGGGCAGCGGCACCACGTCGTACCAGTCACCCCCCACGACGTCCTGGGCGCTGGGCAGGTAGCGGGCCGCCAGGCTCAGGCCGGGGACCGGCGGCGGCGACTCCAGCAGCAGCGTGCGCTGCAGCGTCGCGGCGAGCCGGTCGTCCTCCTCCGCGCGGTCCAGCCGGGCGGTGGCGAGCGCGGCGGCCAGCGCGCGGGCGGCGTCCACCTCGTGCGGCCGCCACGGCTCGGCGGTGCCGCGCACCACCTCGCTCCACGCGGCGAACGACCGGCGTGGCGACAACCGCAGCGCCCCGTCGTCCTCGACCAGCTCCTTGGTGTGCGGGTCGCCGCCCCAGGTGACGGTCCGCAGCGTCTCGGGGCGGAACCAGGCGAGGAAGTCGCCGCGGCCGCCGCCGACCTCGACGGCGAGCACGCCGCTGGCGGTGCCCGCCACGTCGGCACCGTCGGGCATCACCCGCGGCACCCGGTCGGTGACCGGGGTGCCCGCGGCGAGCAGCTCGGCGACCAGCGCCGGCACCCGGTCGGCCGGCGGGGTGCTGCCCAGCAGGTGCAGCCGGCCGTCCAGCCGCACCGCGGCGCCGCCGGCGGGCAGCAGGTCCAGCACGGTGACCGGCCCGTCGACCAGCGCGGCGGCCGGCCGGCGCGGCGCCCGGCCCAGGGCGGCGGTGAGCCGGGCCTGCTGCCGGGCGACCGCCACCTGCTGGTCGCGGTCGCCGGTCTCCTGCACGGTGCGCAGCAGCAGGGAGGCGGTGCGGCCGAGGAACTCCGCCGCCGTCCGGTCGGTGGAGGAGGGCCGGTGCGCGCCGTCGTACTGGTGGCAGGAGATGAGCCCCCACAGCCGGCCGCGGTCGACCAGCGACACGGACATGGAGGCGACGACGCCCATGTTGGCCAGGTACTCCAGGTGCACCGGGGAGACGCTGCGCAGGACCGAGCCGGACAGGTCCAGCGGACCGCCGGTCAGCGGGTTGCCCGCGGGCTCGATCGGCACCGGGGTGTAGCGGGCGTCCGGGATGAGCCGCAGCCACTGGCGGGTGTACAGCTCACGGGCCTGGGCCGGGATGTCACCGGCCGGGTAGTGCAGGCCGAGGAACGGCTCCAGGTCGCCGCGGCGGTCCTCGGCGACGACCTCGCCGTTCCACTCCGGGTCGAACCGGTAGACCATCACCCGGTCGAAGCCGGTCAGCGCCCGCACGTCCCGGGCCAGGGCCGCGGTCAGCTCGTCGGTCGTCGTGCTCTGCGCCAGGCGGGCGAGGACGGCGGGCAGCCGGGCGTGCCAGCTCGCCGGCGCCTGCTCCGCACCGGCCAGCGGCTCCCACTCGCCGATCAGGAGCCCGCCGTTGCGGTGCAGCACCAGGTCGACCGGCTCGCCGCCCACCGTCTGGCGCAGCGGGTTCACCTCGGTCAGGTCGCCGGCCAGCCCCGCGCGCAGGGCGGCGAGGTCGCGGGCGTCCAGCAGGTCGGCGAGCGGGCGGCCGAGCACCGCGGCGCCGAACAGCCCGGGGCCGTTGGCCGAGGCGGCGACGACGACGAGGTCGGGCTCGGTGAGCGCCAGCAGCACGCCGTGCGGCTGCACCGCACCGGGGACGGCGATCGGCTCGTCGGCGCAGTGCTGCAGTGCCTCCTCGGTCACCCGGGAGGAGGTCGGGACGGTCATGCCGGCGACCCTACGGGCGGGTGTCGCGGCCGATCAGGTCGGTCGACGGGAGCACCGGCACCAGCCGGTCGATGGACAGCAGGCCGAAGACCAGCTGCACCGGGTGGTTGTCCGGCGGGCACACCACCTGCACGGCGGTGCCGACCGCGCCCGCGGCGCGCGCCGAGCGGACCACCTGCCGCACGCCGCTCGAGTCGAGGAACGTCGTCCCGCTCAGGTCGATGGCCAGCACCGCGGGCCGGTCGGCGAGCGCGGTGTCGACCGCCTCGGCCAGCTGCGGCGCGGTGAGCCCGTCCAGCTCCCCGTCGACGACCAGGACCGGGACCTCGCGCACCGACGTGTGCTGCACGCCGAACGACACGTGTCCCCCCTCCCGTGGTGAACTGGGACGTACCGGAGCGTAATGGGCCCGGATCTTGTGGAGGTGACCGACCGTGCAGATCAGCCTCTCCGTCGTCCTGCCGGGTGAGCCCGGCAGCGTGCCGGTCGCCCGCGCGCTCGTGCGCCAGGCCTGCGAGCAGCTGGGCGTCGAGCAGGCGGTCGCGGAGCGGGTCACCCTCGCGGTCGGCGAGCTCGCCGCCAACGCCGTCCGGCACACGGGGTCGCCGTCCTTCGAGGTCCGCGCCGAGCTCGACGGGCGGTCCGGCCGGTTCACCGTGCTCGACGACGGCCCCGGCCTCCCCGAGGAGGTCCCGACCCCCGGGCACGACGGCGGCCACGGCCTGACGATCGTGCGCGCGCTGGCCGACACCCTGGACGCCGGGCGCGGTCCCGACGGCCGGCACCGGGTGCGGATCACGATGCCGCTGACCGCCCGGGAGACCCTTCCCCGCTGAGGCTCAGACCCGCCGCGGGTCGACGTGCACCTTCGGGCCGGGGCCCGCGCCGGGCGGCCGCTCCCCCGCCAGCACGGCACCCGCCTCGGCCAGCCCCACCGTCGCCGCCACCAGCGGGCGCGGGTCGACCAGGCCGGCGGCGTAGGCCTCGATCGTGGCGGCCAGGCCCGGCGACGCCGACAGCACCCCGACCGCGGTGACGTCGGCGAGCACCAGGTCACGCGTGTCGACGAGGCTCGGGGTGCCGGCCAGCCCGATGCCGACCACCCGGCCGGCCGGCTCGACCAGCTCGAGCGCGCGGGCGGGCATCCCCGGTGCGGTGGTGGCGTCGACGACCGCGTCGAACGGCAGGCCGGGGAGGTCGTCGGCGGTCCACACGTGCGGGAGGCCCAGCGACCGGGCGACGTCCAGCGAGCCGTCGGGCAGGCCCAGCACGTGCACCTCGGCACCGGCGGCGCCGGCGAACAGCGCGGTCAGCAGCCCGATCGTGCCCGGGCCGCAGACCAGCACCCGGTCGCCGGCGCCGGCGCCGGTCGCCCGGGCGGCGCGCAGCGCGTTGCCGCCGGGCTCGACGAGGGCGCCGAGCTGCGCGTCGACGGTGCCGGGCAGCGCGTGCAGCGACGACGCCGGGACGGCGAGCTGCTCGGCCAGCGCCCCGGCCCGGCCACCGCGGATGCCGACCTCCTGCCGGTCGGCGCAGACGTGCTGGTGCCCGCGCCGGCAGCGTCGGCACGACCCGCAGCCGAGCATCGTGTCGCCGGTGACCCGCCGGCCCCGCCACCCGGGGTCGACGCCCGCGCCGACCGCGGACACGGTGCCGGCCCACTCGTGGCCCAGCCGCATCGGGTAGGCGGCGTGCCCCTGGTGCAGGTAGGCCATCTCGCCGGTCCAGAACTCGACGTCGGTGCCGCAGATGCCCACCCGCTCGACGTCGACGACCACCTCGCCGGGGGCGGCGACCGGCGGTGGCACCTCCTGCACGGCGCCCTCGCCCGGACCGGTCAGGACGAAGGCGCGCACCGGCGCATCCTCTCAGCCGGCCGTCCGGCGCCCGTGCAGCCGCAGCTTGGCCAGCAGGTCGGCCACCAGCAGCCGGTGGTCGACGTCGGTGAACACCCGGCGCCGCGGCTCCCCCGTGCTGGTGCTCGACGCGTCGTCCAGCGCGGTGACCAGCACCGGCGGGCTGTCGCCCAGCGGCCACACCTCGCCGAGCTGCACGAAGTCCGGGATCGGCAGTTCGAGGAACCGCTGCCAGAGCCACGCCCCGACCGCTCCGGCGCCGCCCAGGTCGGCCTCCAGCTCGGCGACCGAGCTCGTGCACCGGCGGTAGGTCTCCAGCGGGAACTGGTCGACCGCGAGCTCGGGGACGCCGAACACCTCGGCCGCCGCCCGCGGGTCGGTGTCCCGGTTGTACTCGGGGGCCGCCGGGTCCAGCGCACCACCGACCCACACCAGGGTGAACCGGCCGGCGACCTCCGGTGCCTGGCGCAGCGCCTGGGCCACGTTGGTCAGGGGCCCGCCGCAGACCACGAACAGCGGCAGGGGGTCGTCCCGGCGCGCCTCCGCGACGATCGCGTCGGCGGCAGCGGAGGTGGTGTCGCCGTCGCCGATCGGCACGTCGCAGCCGGCGGCGACCACCGGCTGCGGCCCGCCGACCAGCGCGACGAGCTCCCGGGCGAGCCGGGCGCCGGCGGCCGCGGTGCCCGCCGGCGGGCCGAAGACCGGGTTCAGCTGCGAGCTGGTCACCGCCTCCACCCGGTTCGCGGGGCTGAGCAGGTGGTGCGCCAGCGCGACCAGCCCGTCGGGGTCGCCGGCCCAGTCGTTGTCGACCACGACGCGGCAGCGGGGCCGGATGCGGAGGCCGCTCACGCGTCGTCCCGCCCGGTGTAGCGGAACGAGCGGACGACGAGCGAGCCGGCCGAGCACCAGACGCCGAGCAGCCGGCCGGTCATGCCCCCGGCGACCTCGGTGGAGACGTACCGGCCGTCCAGCCGGCCGAGCTCGGTGAACACCTCGTCCCGGCCGACGACGCCGGCCACCAGCTGGTCGGGGCCGAGCGCGGTCGAGGAGAAGTGCCCCTCGGCCGGCACGGCCCGCACCTCCAGGACGACGTCGCCCGCGGGCACCGTCACCTCGCCCAGCAGCGACCGCAGCGCCCCGACCTGGGCGACCGCGCGGACGACGTCCCCGGCCACCTGCAGGTCGAGGTGGTGGCGGGCGTCGATGCGCACCGTCAGCCCGCCCACGCCGCCGGCCGCGTCGACCACCGCGCGGGCAGAGCAGTGCAGGTGCTCCTGCCGCCGCCCGGCGAAGGCGAGGTCCTCCGCCGCCGGGTCGGCGTCGACCGCGGTCAGCCGCCAGCCGCCCTCGCCGCGGGTAAGCACGTCGCCGGGGAAGCGGCGCGGCGCCACCCACGACGCCGGCAGCACCGCGCCGGCCAGCTCCTCGACGTCGACCGGGTCGTCCGGCGGGGTCAGCCAGGCACCGAGCCGCGGCCAGCCGTCCTCCCAGACCACCTCGGCGGCGAAGGTCTCCCGGCCCAGCACGTGGAACTCCGGGCTGGTGCCGCGCGGGCGCACGCCGTGGAAGACGATCGCCCAGCTGCCGTCGGGGCGCTGCACGAGGTCGGCGTGCCCGGTGTTCTGCACCGGGGAGCCGGTGCCGCGGGCGGTGAGCAGCGGGTTGGCCGGGCCGGGCTCCCACGGGCCCTGCGGTGAGGGGCCGCGGGCGATCGTCACCGCGTGCCCGCGCTCGGTGCCGCCCTCGGCGATGAGCAGGTACCAGGTGTCGCCCACCCGGTACAGGTGCGGGCCCTCCGGGAACTTGCCGCCGGTGCCCTGCCACAGCGGCCGCCGCTCGGTGAGCGCCGCGCCGGTGGCGGGGTCGACCGCCTGCTGCACCAGCCCGGCCGGGCCACCCGCGCCGAACCCGGCGTAGGAGACCAGCAGCGTGCCGTCGTCGTCCCAGGCGAGGTCGGGGTCGATGCCGCGCACCCCGGGCATCCGCACCGGCTCGGACCACTCCCCCAGCGGGTCCTCCGCGGTCACCAGCGTCTGCCAGCCGCCGTCGGCCAGGTTGGTGGTGACCAGCCAGAACCGGCCGTGGTGGTGGCGGATCGTGCACGCGGTGATGCCGCCGGAGCCGGGCGCCGCCGACACGTCCAGCTGGGACGGCCGGGCCAGCACGTGCCCGACCTGCTCCCAGCGCTCCAGGTCAGGAGAGCGGTACAGCGGCACGCCGGGGGCGTACTCGAAGCTCGAGTGCACCATCCAGTACGTGTCGCCCACCCGGCAGACGCTCGGATCCGGGTGGAAGCCGGGGACGACGGGACGGGCGGTCACGAGTGCGCCTCCGGGTCGAAGAACAGCGCGGGCTTCTCCACCGGCGCCGGCACGGTGATCGTCCGCTCGAACAGGTGCCGACCGGAGCCGACCTCGAGCACGTCGCCGCCGTCGGGCAGCGCGACCTCCGCGGTGGTGTTCGGCGGCACGGTCAGCTCCAGCGCGAACGCGTCGCCCGCCACCGTCCAGGACACCGCGGCCGGGCCGTACGGCGTCTCGTGGGTGGCCGCCGCCGAGCTGATCCCGGGCCCGGGGCGGGGCGCGACCCGCAGCCGCCGGTAGCCGGGAGCGGCCGGGGCGAGGCCGGCGACGGTCCGGTGCAGCCAGTCGGCGACCGCACCGAGCGCGTAGTGGTTGAACGACGTCATCTCGCCGGGGTTGATGCTCCCGTCCGGGAGCATGGAGTCCCAGCGCTCCCAGATCGTCGTCGCGCCCATCGTCACCGGGTAGAGCCACGACGGGCACTCACGCTGCAGCAGCAGCTCGTACGCGGTGGCAAGCTCGCCGGCGGAGGTGAGCGCGTCGTTGACCAGCGGCGTGCCGAGGAAGCCGGTCGCGATGCGGAAGTCGTCCTTGAGCACCTGCTCGGCGAGCAGCCGGCCGGCCTCCTCCCGTTGCTCCGGCGTCAGCAGGTCGAACTCCAGCGCCAGCGCGTACGCCGTCTGCGACGGGTAGGCGACCCGCCCGTTCGGGGTCACGTACTCCGCGCGGAACCGCTCGGCGGCCCGCTCGGCGAGATCGGCGAACCGGGCGCCGTCCCGGCCGAGCACCTCGGCGGCCTGCGCGACGGTGCGGGCCGAGCGGGCCAGGTACGCCGTCGCCACGCACTGCCACGGGGTGCGCGCGGCGGCCGGGTTGTCGGGGGGCGCCGCGGCGTCCAGCCAGTCGCCGAAGGAGAACCCACCCCCGGGGAAGTCGAGGTCGCCCCCGGCGCGCGCGGCGAAGGCGTCGATCCAGGCCACCATGCTGTCCCACTGACCGGCGAGCAGCCCGGCGTCCCCGGTGCGCTGGTACAGCACCCACGGGACGACGACGGCGGCGTCCCCCCAGCCGACGTCGGCCTGCATCGGGATGGGCATGAACTGCAGGAAGGGCACGTAGGGGGGCACGACCCCGCCGTGGTCGCGCAGCTGCTCCGCGGACAGGTCGGCCAGCCAGGAGCGCAGCATGCCCGCGGTGTCGTAGAGGAACGCCGCGGTGGGGGCGAACACCTGGATGTCCCCCGTCCAGCCCAGCCGCTCGTCGCGCTGCGGGCAGTCCGTCGGCAGGTCCAGGAAGTTGCCGCGCATGCCCCACACGACGTTCTCGTGCAACCGGCTGACGTCCGGGTCGGAGCAGGTGAAGGTGCCGGTGCGGCGGAGGTCGGTGTGCAGCACCACCGCCTCCAGCGCGTCGGGGGTCAGCTCGCCGGGCCAGCCGGTGACCTCCGCGTACCGGAAGCCGTGGAAGGTGAAGCGCGGCTCCCAGGTGCGCGGACCGCGCCCGTCCAGGACCACGACGTCGGTCGCTCGCGCCGCCTTCAGCGGGCGGGTGCCCAGCTCCCCGTGCTCGAGCACCTCGGCGTGCCGGACGGTGACCTCCGTGCCGGCCGGCGCATCGGGCAACGTGAACCGGATCCGGCCGACCAGGTTCTGACCGAAGTCGACCAGCAGCGCGCCGGACGGGGACCGGGTGATCGCCTGCGCCGGCACGGTCCCGGTGCGGCGCACCGGCGGGCCGGTCGGCGCGGTGAGGGTGGCGGTGTCGAGGCTGCCCACCTCGACCGCCACCCAGCCGGTGTCGTCGAAGCCGGGCGCCGACCAGCCGGGCAGCTCGCGGCGCAGGTCGGCGGTCTCGCCGGAGTACAGCCCCGAGGTGCGGGTGGGGCCCTCGGTCGTGGCCCGCCAGGCCGGGTCGGTGGTCAGCACGGTGCGGGTGCCGTCGGGGTGGTCCACCTCCAGCTGGAGCAGCAGCCCGGTGCGGTCGCCGTACCAGGTGCGCCCGCGGGTGAAGCCGACGTACCCGGCGAACCACCCCTCCGCCAGGTGCGCGCCGAGCACGTTCGCGCCCTCGGACAGCAGGTCGGTGACGTCGGACGTCGAGTACCGCAGCCGGTGCCGGTAGCTGGTCCACCCCGGCGCGAGCACGGAGTCGCCGACCCTCGTCCCGTTCAGCTCCGCCTCGTAGACGCCCTGCGCGGTCGCGTACAGCCGGGCCCGGGCGACCGGGCGGTCGAGGGTGAACTCCCGGCGGAGCAGCGCGACCGCCTCCTCCCGGGCGCCGGTGAGCTGCGGCTGGACCAGCTGCGCCGTCCAGTCCGCCGGCGAGAGCAGCCCCGCCTCGACGACGACCTCGTCGCTCCAGGCCGAGGGCTCGCCGTCGGCCGTCCCCCACACCCGGACGCGCACGGTGCGCCGCTCCCGGCTGGTCAGCGGCGGCGCGCCCCACGGCACGAGCACCGACTCGGCCGAGTCGACCCGGCCGGACGACCACGTCCCGACCTCGAGCTCGTAGGCCGCCTGCCGCCAGTCCGGCAGCTCGGTGGCCGTCACCCAGGACAGCCGCGGCGTGGCCTCGCCGATGCCGAGCGGCTCCCGGTGGTGCTCGACGGTGACGGGCCGGACCCTCACGTCGCTCACCGCAGGTGGTCCACGAGGTACTGCACCGACCGGTCGACGATCGCGTCGACGTCGTCGTGGCCGAGCCAGATGTGGCCCGCGCCCTCGACCGGCTCGAAGGTCACCGGGGCGCCGGCGGCCGCCAGCGCAGCGTGCAGCTGCTCGCTCTGCGCGCAGGGCACCAGCCAGTCGCCGGTGCCGTGCAGGAGCAGGAACGGCGGGGCGCCGGCCGTCACGTGGTTCACCGGGCTGGCGTCGGCCAGGGTGTCGCCGGTGAGCCCGCGCAGCAGGTGGTCCTCCGGCGGGGTGCGCATCTCCGCCGGCAGCAGCGCGGCGATCTCCGGCGGCGGCGCCTGCCGCGGCATGGTCTCCAGGTCGGCGAGGCCGTACCAGTCGACGACGACGTCGACCGCGCTGGACGGGCCCGCGACGCCGTGCGTCCCCTCCAGGTCGGCGCGGTGGCCGGTGAGGCCGAGCAGCGCGGCGACGTGTCCGCCGGCCGACTCGCCCCACGCGCCGACCCGGGTGGTGTCGACGCCGAGCTCACCGGCGTGCGCCCGCAGGTACCGGACGGCGGCCTTCGCGTCGTGCAGCTGCGCAGGGAACGGCGCCTCGAGCGCGTGCCGGTAGTCGATGGAGGCCACCGCCAGCCCGGCGGCCAGCAGCGCCTCGAAGACCTGGCCCGGCCGCAGCGTCTCCGGCAGGTACCGGCGGTCGCCCATCATGAACGCCCCGCCGTGCACGTAGACCACCAGCGGCGCCGGCGCGGCCGTGCCGGGCACCCACACGTCCAGCTGCAGCGGTCGGTAGCCGAACGCGACCGCGTAGGTGAGGCCGGCGAAGTGCCGCGCCCCGTCCGGGCGCCGGGTCGGCTCGTGCGGCGGGAGGAAGCGGGCGGGGCCGGCCCACTCCACGGTCTCGGCGGTCATCGGAGGCTCTTCTCGAGGGTGCGGACGGTGGTGGTGAACGCGTGCTCGCCGGGTCCGGCGGAGCGGGTGGTGCCGTCGGGCAGGACGACGGTCGCCTCGGCGCCGGCCGGGACGACGACCCGCAGGTGCAGCTCGCCGTCCGCGATCGACCAGGCCGACTCGATGCGGCCGTAGGGCGACTCGTGCGCCGCCTCCGCCCGGGTCAGCCCGCCGCCGGGGCGGGGCTCGACCCGGAACCGGCGCCAGGCGGGCTCGAGCCGTTGCAGCCCGGCGGTGTACCGGTGCAGGAAGGAGACGACCGCGCCCTTGGAGTAGTGGTTGAGCGAGTCGTGCGGCACGTCGTCGGCGTCGACGCCGTCCCAGTCCTCCCAGACGGTGGTGCCGCCGCGGTCGACCATCACCAGCCAGCCCGGGGCGGTGTCCTGCAGCAGCAGCTCGTAGGCGACGTCCAGGTGGCCGGCGTCGGCGAGCACCGGCAGCAGGTGCGGCGTGGCGAGGAAGCCGGTGCCCAGGTGGGTGCCGGCGGCGCGGACCAGCTCGACCAGCCGCTCGGCCACCCCCGGGCGCAGCTCGGCGGGCACCAGGTCGAAGGCCAGCGCCCGCACGTGGTCGGCCTGGGTGTCCGACGCCAGCCGGCCGTCCTCGGTGAGGTACTCGGCCTGCCAGGCCGAGCGCACCGCGGCGGCGAGCCCCGCGTACCGGTCGGCGTCGGTGTCCCGGCCGAGCACCGCGGCGATGCGCGCGGCGAGCCCGGCGCTGTGCGCCAGGTACGCCGTGGCGACGACGCCCTTGTCGGCGCGCGCGAACGCGTCCAGCGGACCGGGGTCGCTGCCGGGTTCGAGCCACTCGCCCCAGTGGAAGCCGGTGTCCCAGAGGAACCGCTCGTGCGGCGCCGGCCGTGGGCGGCGGGCCACCCGGTCGGGGTGCCGCTGCTCGCGGGCGGTGCGCTCGGCGCGGTCGAGCCAGGCGGTGATCGTCGGCCACAGCTCGGCGAGCACCTGCTCGTCGCCGTAGGCGCGGTACAGCTCCCAGGGCACCAGCACCGCGGCGTCGCCCCAGCCGGCCGAGCCGTTGAGGAAGGCGATCGGCCCCTCCCGCCCCTCGGCCCGCGGGCAGGGGCTGATGTTGGCCACCGTCCCGTCGGGCCACTGGTCGGCGGCGACGTCGCGCAGCCACTTGGTGGCGAACCCGGCGACGTCGAAGAGGAACGCGGCCGTCGGTGCGAAGAGCCCGAAGTCCCCGGTCCAGCCGTGCCGCTCGCGGTGCGGGCAGTCGGTCGGGATGTCGCAGGCGTTGTCGCGGAAGCTCCACACCGCCGCCTCGTGGAACCGGTCGACCCGCGGGTCGCTGCTGCGGAACCAGCCGGTGCGCCGCAGGTCGGTGTGCACCACGACACCGCGGACGTCGTCGGCGGTCAGCGGGCCGGGGTGGCCCTCGATGCGGGCGTACCGGAACCCGTGCGTGGTGCGCCGCGGCTCGAACACGTCGCCGGGCACCCCGGCCGAGACCACCACGTCGACCTGGCCGGCGGGCAGCGGGTGCGGGAGGAACGGCACGGCGGGCCGCAGGTGGTCGGTGGTCAGGTCGCCGTCGGGGCCGAGCCACTCCCCGTGGGTGAGGGTGAGCTCGGTGCCGGCGGGCCCGAGGTCGGTGAGCCGCAGCCAGCCGTTGACGTTCTGCCCGAGGTCGACCAGGTGCCGCCCGGGCATCAGCTCGGTCACCGCGGCCGGGACCAGCTCCTGCACCCGGCGCACCGGGGGCGCGGGCGAGTCGACCAGTCCGGCGTAGCCGTGCTGGACGACGGCCACCGCCTCCCAGCCGGTGTCGTCGTCGAAGCCGGGGGTGTCCCAGCCGCGCGGGAGCCGGCCGAGGTCCCACCGCTCGCCCTCGATCAGGTCGGCGGCGACCACGTGCCCGGCCGCGCTGCGCCAGTCACTGCCGGAGCCGACCACCGAGACGCTGCCGTCGTCGTGCACCAGGTGCAGCTGGGCGAGCAGCGCGAGCCGGGTGCCCCACTGGTCGGCGGAGCGGGTGATGCCGGTCTGACCGCGGAACCAGCCGTCGGCGAGGACGACGCCCAGCGCGTTGCGCCCCTCGCGCACCGCCGCGGTGACGTCGACCGTCTGCACCTGCAGCCGGGCGTCGTACTGCGTGTACCCCGGGGTGAGCTCGGCGTCCCCGGCCCGCTGCCCGTTGAGGAACGCCTCGTACAGGCCCTGGGCGGTGGCGTGCAGCCGCGCGGCGACCACCGGCCGCGGCACCTCGAACTCCAGGCGCAGCAGCGCGGCCGGCCGGTGCCCCGCGGGCCCGTCGGGCATGGTGCCCGGCTCGATCCAGGCGGCCTGCCAGTCCTCGGCCCACAGCAGCCCGGTCTCGAACCAGGCCGGCTCCGACCGCGGGCTCTCCCCCAGGTCGGTGCGCACCTGCACCTGCCACGCGACCCGCTGCCCGGAGGTCAGCGGCGGGCCGGCGTAGGGCACCAGCAGGCTGCGGCTGGAGTGCACCCAGGCGGAGTCCCAGCCGTTGTCGGCGGTGATCCGGTACTCCTGCTGCTCCCGGGCGCCGGCCGGCAGCCGCCACGACAGCCGGGGCGCCGTCGTCCGGATGCCCAGCGCCTCGTCCAGGTGCTCGACCCGCAGTCCGGTCGGTGCCGTGCTCACAACGACGGGACGCGGTCGGCGTGGTGGCACGCCGCCCGCGAGTCGCCGACGGGCCGCAGCGGCGGGCGCTGCTGCACGCACACGTCGGTGGCCAGGGGGCAGCGCGGCACGAACGGGCAGCCGGTCGCCGACGGCGCCGCCGCGCCCGCCGTCCCGAAGCCGGCGGACTCGCGGGCCGCCCGCCGGGCGGCCTGCTCGGCCGGGCGCGGCACCGGCGCCGCCGCGGTCAGCGCCACCGTGTACGGGTGGCGGGGCTGCTCACCGACGGCGTCCGCGGGGCCGGCCTCCATCACCTGGCCGCGGTAGAGCACGACCGTCCGCTGGGACAGGAACCGCACCACCCCGAGGTCGTGCGCGATGAACAGGAACGACAGCCCGCGCTGGTCGCGCAGGTCGGCGAGCAGGTTGAGCACCGTGGCCTGGGTGGACAGGTCCAGCGCGGACACCGGCTCGTCCAGGACGACGACCTTCGGGTCGCACACCAGCGCCCGGGCGATCGCGATGCGCTGGCGCTGCCCACCGGAGAACTGGGCGGGGTACCGGTCGGCAGCGTCCGGGGGCAGCCCGACCGACGCGAGCGCGGCCCGGGCGCGCTGCGCCGCGTCGGGCCCGCGCACGCCGAGCAGCCGCAGCGGCTCGACCAGCGTCTGGCCGATGGTGCGGGCCGGGTTGAGCGAGGAGTACGGGTCCTGGAAGACCACCCGCAGGTCGGCGACCGTGCGGCTGCGCTGCTTGAGCGACATCGCGGTGACGTCCTGCCCGTGCAGCCGCACGGTGCCGGCGGTCACCTTCTGCAGGCCGAGCACGGCCTTGCCGATCGTCGACTTGCCCGAGCCGGACTCCCCGACCAGGCCGAGCGTCTCGCCCGGCGCGATGTCGAAGCTGACGCCGTCGACCGCCGGCGCCGCGTTCCGGGCCTTCCGGCCCGAGCCGTAGCGGACGACGAGGTCGCGCACCTCGAGGGCCGGCGTGGTGGTCTGCGCGGGCGGGGAGACGGCGGCGGCGGTCATCGGGAGGCTCCGGCGGTGGGCAGGGGCGGGGTGGGTGGGGTGAGCGTGGACGCCGCGGGGGCCGGCACCGTCTCGGCGCCGACGGCGACAGCGCCCCAGCGGGCCCCGGACAGCTCGGCCGCACGGATGCACAGCACCGTGCCGTCGCCGTGCGCCGGGAGCGCCGGGAAGGGGGTGGTGCACTGCTGCTGGGCGAACTGGCAGCGGCCGGCGAACCGGCAACCGGTCGGCCAGGACCCCGGCGGTGGCACGGTGCCGGCGATCGAGGCCAACCGCACCGGCACGGGCTCGCCCGCCGGCACGTGCGGGTTCGCCGCGAGCAGCGCCATCGCGTACGGGTGGGCCGGCTCGTCGAGCACGCCGGCGGCGGTGCCGGACTCCACGACCGCGCCGGCGTACATGACGGCGACGTCGTCGCAGATGTCGGCGACCACGCCGAGGTCGTGGCTGACGACCACCACCGACAGCCCGGTGTCGCGGACCAGCGCCCGCAGCAGGCTGAGGATCTCCGCCTGCACGGTGACGTCGAGCGCGGTGGTCGGCTCGTCGGCGACGAGCAGCTTCGGCTCGCCGGTGAGTGCCAGCGCGATGGCGACGCGCTGGGCCATGCCGCCGGAGAGCTGGTGCGGGTGGCTCGCGAGCACCCGCTCGGCGTCGACGATGCCCACGTTGCGCAGCAGCTCCGCGGCGATCCGGCGGGCCTCGCCGCGGCCGGCACCGCGGAACCGGCGGATCGGCTGCACGAGCTGGTACTCGACGGAGAACATCGGGTCCAGCGCGACCATCGGCTCCTGGGAGATCATCGCGATCTCCCGGCCACGGACGGCGTTGAGCTCCTTCTCCGGCAGATCGGCCAGGTCGCGGCCCTGCCAGAGGATCACCCCGCCGGAGACGGAGACCCCGTCGGGCAGCAGGCCCAGCAGCGACCGGGCGGTCATCGTCTTCCCGCAGCCGGACTCCCCGACCAGGCCGAGCACCCGCCCCGGCCGCAGCGCGAACGAGACGCCGCTGACCAGCTGGGGTCCGCCGTCGACGGAGACGCTGAGGTCGCGGACCTCCAGCACGTTCGCCGGGTCCGCGGGAGCGGCCGCCGCGGCGGCGGTGCGCAGCGGGGCGCGGCGGCGGGCGCGGGGGCGCTCGTCCCGGCCCGCGGCCTTCCCGGCGAGCGCGTCGGCGAGCTCGTTGGCCGCGACGACGGTGAGCGCGAGCACCAGGCCGGTGGGCACCAGCAGCCACGGGTCGTCGTAGATGTGCTTCGACGCGTCCTGGATCATGAAGCCCCAGCTGGGCTGCGGCTCCGAGGGGCCGAAGCCGAGGAAGGCGAGCCCGGCGTTGATCAGCAGGCCGATGCCGAACAGCTGCGCGGCCTGGACGGCGATGACGGTCGCCATCGACGGCAGCACGTGCACCACGTTGACCCGCAGCGAGCCGAGGCCGTTGACCCGCGCGGCGTCGACGTACAGCCGCTGGCGCACCGACTGGGCGACCCCGAGCATGACCCGGTAGACGGCGGCGGAGATCAGCACGCCCAGGGCGGCCATCACGATGTACATCCGGCTGCCGATCACGCCGATCAGCGCCAGCAGGATGATCGTGCTGGGCAGCGCGAGGAACACCTCGGTGACCCGGCTGATCACCTGCTCGACCCGCTTGCCCCGCTCGGCGGCGATCAGCGCGAGCGGCAGGCCGATCGCGAAGGCGACCAGCACGGTGAGCGCCGCGGACAGCAGCGGCTCGGCGCCGGCGGTGGCGATCCGGCTGAGCACGTCGCGGCCGGTGGGGTCGGTGCCCAGCAGGTGCGCACCCGAGGGCAACGCGAGCCGGTGGTCCAGGTCCTGCTCGTCGACGGCGTAGGGCCGCCACAGCGGCGCGGTGAACGACGCGACGACCACGACGACCAGCCACGCCGCGCCGAGGGCGCCGCCGGGCCGGCGGAGGAACCCGGGCACGCCGCGCCGGCGCTGCGCCGGCGGGACGGGCTCGGTCGGCGCGGCCTCGGCCGCGATCGTGTCCGCGTCGGGCAGGGGGAGCACGCTCATGCGGCACGCACCTTCGGGTCCAGCGCTGCGACCAGCAGGTCCAGCAGCAGGTTGGTGACGACGACGACCACGGTCGCGACCACGACCACGCCGATCAGCGCCGGGAAGTCGTGCGCGGAGACGGCGGCCTGGCTGGCCTGGCCGAGGCCCGGCAGCGCGAAGAGGTTCTCGATGATCACCGAGCCGCCGAACAGCGCGATGAACTGGATGCCGAGCACCGAGACCACCGGCACGCTGGCGTAGCGCAGCGCGTGCACGTAGCGGATCCGCCACGGCGGGGTGCCCAGCGCCCGCAGCGTGCGGATGTGCTCCTGACCGAGCGCGTCGCGCATGCCGGCGTTGGCGGTCCGCGCCACGATCGCCGCGCCGCCGACGGCCAGGGTGAGCACCGGCAGCACCAGGCTCTGGAACCAGCCCACCGGGTCGTCGGTGAAGTTGACGTAGCCGGTGGCCGGCAGCCAGCCCAGCTGCAGGGAGATGACGTAGACCAGCAGGATGCCGACCCAGAACGCGGGAAGGGAGAGGGCCACGCCGCTGCTGGAGGTGATGGCCTTGCCGAATCGGCCGCCGCGCACCGCGGCGGTGACCCCGACGACGACGCCGACGACGCCGGACAGCAGCGTGGCGAACAGCGCGATGAAGCCGGTGACCGGCAGCCGGGTGGCCAGGTCGGTGGCGATCGACCGGTTGTCGATCAGCGAGGTGCCGAGGTCACCGCGGACGAGGTGACCCAGGTAGTCGACGAACTGGGTGACCAGCGGCCGGTCCCAGCCGAGCTCGTGGTTCTTGGCGGCGATCGCCTCGGGGGTGCCGCTGGGGCCGAGGGCCACGGCGCCGGGGCTGCCGTCCGCGGAGTGCACCAGCAGGAAGCTGATCACCACCGCGGCGAGCACCGTGCCGACCGCCATGGCCAGCCGGCGGGCGATGTATGCGGGCATGTCGGGTTCTTCCCTCGCAGGGCCGGGACGGGGCGGGCCGGTGACCGCGGGGTGCCGCGGCCACCGGCCAGGAGCGAGCCGTCAGCTCGCGGGCTTCACCGAGGCGAGCACGACGTAGCCGTAGGTGGGCGAGATCGCCGGCTCGGCGACCTTGCTCTCGTCGTAGCCGTAGCTGATGAACGACTCGTACAGCGGGACGTACCAGCCCTCGTCGGTGACCGCGGCGTTCAGCTTCCCCAGCGCGTCGTCCTTGGCGCTGCCGCTGCCGCCGAGGGCCCCGCCGAGCGCGGACTCGATGGCCGGGTCGGTGGCCTTCTGCAGGTTCATGAACCCGCCGTAGAGCACACCGGCCACGAAGCCGGCCGGGTTCGTGCCCACGGTGAAGCCGGTCGGGTTGAACGCCAGCGGCTGGGTCTGGGCGGCGGCGAACACCGCGTCGGTGGAGGTCGCGTTGATGAAGTTGAGCTTCACGCCGACCTCGGCCCACTGCTTCTGCACCGCGATCTGGTCGTCGCTGGGCTGGCCCACGACCGTCTGGTCGATGGTGAAGCCGTCGGCGTAGCCGGCCTGCGCGAGCAGCTGCTTCGCCTTCGCCGGGTCGTAGGCGTACCGGTCGTTGATGCTCGCGTCGTAGCCGGTGGCCGCCGCCGGGAAGAGCTGCGCGGTGGCCTTGGCGCCCGGGTGCAGCTTGACGAGCGCGTCGCGGTCGGTGGCGTAGTTGAGGGCCAGCCGCACCTCGGGCTTCGCGAACGCCGGGTTGGTCTTGCCGGTCTTGTCCAGCACCGGGAACCCGAAGATCGTGCCGCCGACGTCGGTGACGCTCTTGCGCGACTTCACGGTGTCCACCGTGGTCGGGTCGAGCTGGCCGGCGACGTCGACCTGCCCGGAGACGACGGCGTTGGCGAGCGCCTGGTCGTCGGTGATGATCCGGAAGGTGATCTGGTCGTAGGCGAAGGCGTCGGCGTTCCACGCCTTGTCGTTCTTCGTCAGCGTGTAGGTGCTGCCTCGGGTGGTCGACCCGGTGTCGAGCGTGTACGGGCCGGAGCCGTCGGGCGTCGTCTTCAGCGAGGCCGGGTCGGACACGCCCTTGCTGCCGATGATGACGCCGGCCTCGTCGGCCAGCGCGGTGCCCGGGTCGGCCTGCGGCGTGTTCCAGGTGATGACGACCGTCTGCGCGTCCGGCGCCGCGACGTCCTTGATCGAACCGGCGAGCTGGCCGTACGCGGCGAGGGTCGCGTCGCTGCGGCGGTCCAGGTTCTGCTTGACCAGCGTCGCGTCGAGGGTCGACCCGTCGGAGAAGGTGACGCCGTCCTTGAGCTTCAGCGTCGTCTGGGTGTTGTCCGCGCTGTTCTCCGCGGAGGTCACCAGGCTCGGGCTGACCTTGCCGTCGGCGTCGCTGACGAACAGCGCGTCGTACAGGCCGGCGAAGAAGCTGAACTGCGCCGAGCCGTAGAGCAGCGGGTCGTAGCCGTTGGCCGCGGCGTCGGAGTCGACGCCGATGGTGACGTCGTCGGTGCTGCTGCCGCCGCCCGAGCCGCCGGACGAGCCGCCGCAGGCGGCCAGCGTCGAGACGGTGGCGACCGCGACGACGGCCCCTCCGGCCCGCACCAGCACGCGTCGGCGGGTTGCCGGTCCGGCCATCCGGCCGAGGGTCGTGGATCGCTTCATCCCGAGCAGGCTCCTTCGCTCCGTTACGAGGGGGTCGTGTCGGCCGTCGTGCGGCCCGCCGCGGGACGACGTCCTCCGGCGTTGGCGGCAACCATCCGGTCGGCGTCCGTGTGGCGTCAGGCACAATGCCGACCAATGGCAAGCAACTGTGGTCCAGACCTCACCGGCTGCCCCCGGTGACCAGTCCCGCGCGGGCCCGCGGGCACCGCCCACCGAAGGGCGATCCGGTCGTCGATCGGGCGCTCTCGCTGCTGGCCGCATTCGACGCCGGCCACCCGCAGCTCACGCTGAGCGAGCTGAGCCGGCGCAGCGGCATCCCGGCCAGCTCCGCGCTGAGGCTGGCCCTGCGGTTGCAGGAGTGGGGCGCACTCGAGCGCAGCGCCGACGGCCGGTTCACCATCGGCCTGCGACTGCTGGAGGTCGCGTCGCTGGCCCCGCGCGGCCACGGGCTGCGCCAGGTCGCCCTGCCGTTCATGGGCGACCTCGAGGACGTCACCCGCCACCACGTGCTGCTCGCCGTCCGGGAGGGCGACGAGGCGCTGCTGGTCGAGCGGCTGTCGTCGCACGGGGCGGTGGCCGCCCTCTACCGGCCCGGCGGCCGGATGCCGCTGCACTCGACCGGGGTGGGGCTGGTGCTGCTGGCGCACGCGGAGTCCCGCGTGCAGGAGGAGGTGCTCGCCCGGCCGCTGGTGCACGAGCCGGAGAAGGTCCCGGTGTCCGCGGCGGCGCTGCGCCGCACGCTGGCGGAGATCCGGCAGACCGGCCTGTCCGTGTTCCGCCGCGGCGCCCCCGGCCCGATCGTCTCGGTCGCGGCCCCGGTGCACGACGCGGAGGGTCAGGTCGTGGCGGCGCTGTCGGTGGTCGTGCCCGCGGAGAACGCGGAGCCGCGGCTGATCGGGCCGGCGGTGCGCACCGCCGCCCGCGGCATCTCGCGCAGCCTCGGCGCCCGGCGGCCCGCGGGCGGCTGAGCCCGCCTGCCATTGACCGGCAAGGGAGCTGATCACCCCGCGACTCGTCGCGCATGCTCCTGGGGTCCGGTTGTGGCGGCTGCCACAGCGCGCCGGGCGTCCCAGCCGCCGTCGCCGAGGAGCACCTGCGCATGACCACCTCCCCCGCCGTCTCCTTCCCCGACGGCTTCCTCTGGGGCGCGGCCACCGCCGCGCACCAGGTCGAGGGCGGCAACGTCAACAACGACCACTGGGAGCTCGAGCACGCCCCGCACTCCCCGTTCGTCGAGGTCAGCGGGGACGCCTGCGACTCCTGGCACCGGTGGGGGGAGGACCTCGACCTCGTCGCGGGGGCCGGGCTGACCAGCTACCGGTTCAGCCTCGAGTGGAGCCGCATCGAGCCCGAGGAGGGCGAGTTCTCGCGCGCCGCGCTGGACCACTACCGGCGGATGGTCGACGGCTGCCGCGACCGCGGGCTCACCCCGATCGTCACGCTCGTGCACATGACGCAGCCGCGCTGGCTGGTGCACGACGGCGGCTGGACCGGTGAGCGGACCGGCGACCGGATCGCCCGCTACGCCGAGTTCGTCGCCCCCGCGCTCGCCGATGCCGGGTACGTGGTCACGCTGAACGAGCCGAACCTCATGGCGGTCCAGCCGGTGATCGGCGCGATGGCCCGCCGCGGCGAGGAGATCAAGGGCCTCCCCGTACCCGACCAGGGCGTCGCCGAGTCGCTGATCGGGCTGCACGACCGGACCCTCGAGGTGCTCCGCGGCGCCGGAGCGCCCCCCGCCGGGCTGTCCATGGTGGGGCTGGAGTACATCGACGACGGCGGTGGGCAGGAGCCCCTGCAGGCCGCGCGGGCCGCGATGACGGACCAGTTCCTGCAGGCCGGGGCGACCGGCGACTTCATCGGGCTGCAAATCTACACCGCCCAGCGCTTCGGTCCCGACGGCCTGATCGCCCCGCCGGCCGACCAGCAGACGCTGGCGCACGGCATGGAACGCCGTCCGCAGGCCCTCGGCGCGGCGATCTCCTACGCCGCGCAGCAGCTGCCGGGCACCCCGCTCCTGGTGACCGAGAACGGCATCGCCACGGCCGACGACGCCGACCGGATCGCGTTCACCACCGACGCGCTGCGCAGCCTCGCCGAGGCGATCGCCGGCGGCGCGGACGTGCGCGGCTACGTGCACTGGAGCCTGCTGGACAACTTCGAGTGGATGCTCGGCTACCGGCCCACCTTCGGCCTGGTCGCCGTCGACCGGCAGACCTTCGCCCGCACCCCGAAGCCGAGCCTCGGCTGGCTCGGCGGCGTCGCCAAGGCCAACGGCCTGGTCTGAGCCACCCCCTTTCCTCGCACGTCAACGACGACCCGGGAGCACCAGATGAGCTTCGAGTACCTGATCGATCCCGCCACGGGCCCGCAGTGGCAGGGCGTCCTGCCCGGCAAGCCGCAGCCGTTCGTGCTGCGCCGCGGCGAGGGTGAGCACGCCAAGCTCTTCGGCGACGTGTTCACCGTGCTGCTTTCCGGCGACGAGACCGAGGGCCAGTTCGGCATCATCACCAGCGACTGCCCGGCCGGCGACGTCATCCCCACCCACTCGCACAACGCCACCCACGAGACGTTCTACGTGCTCGACGGCAAGGTCCGGCTGTTCTTCGAGGACGCCGAGGGCGCCAAGCAGTCGCAGCTGCTCACCCCCGGGGACTTCGGGTTCGTGCCGGCCGGCTTCGCGCACGCCTACCAGATCGTCGAGGACGCCCGGCTGATGGGCACCCTCACCGGCGGGTTCGAGCGGTTCTTCCAGCACATGGGCACCCCGACCGACGCGGCGACGCCGGACCAGCCGCCGTTCATCCCGGACTTCCCGCGCATGCAGGCCGCCGCGCAGCAGCACAACATGCGGTTCATGCCCGAGTACGGCTGGCCCGAGCCCGGCGCCGGCGCCTGACCGGCACTGCCCGAACCGCCCCTGCCCCAGCCCCCGCTGCCCACTTTCGGCGCCGAAACCGGTACCGCTTTCGGCGCCGAAGGCGTGTCCTGAGGAGCACCTCCCGTGACCAGCCCTGCCCTCCCCCTGCCCCCGCCCGCCCACGCGGCGCCGCTGCCCCGGGCGCAGCCCGGCCCCGGCGGCACCCGGGTGCACCGCGGCGTCCCCTACGCGGCGGTGCCCGGGATCCGCCCCCTCGAGCTGGACCTGTACCTGCCCGCGGACGCCGGTGCCCCGGTGCCGGCGGTCGTGTTCCTGCACGGCGGCGGCTGGCGGCTGGGCAGCCGGCACACCGCGGGCCCCGCCTACCGCGATGTGGCGCCCACGCCGTTCGAGCAGCTCGCGCTGGCCGGGATCGCCGTGGCCAGCGTCGACTACCGGCTCACCGGCGAGGCGGTCTGGCCGGTGCAGCTGCACGACGCGAAGGCCGCCGTCCGCTGGCTGCGCGACCGGGCCGGCGAGCTCGGCGTCGACCCCGACCGGATCGGCGCCTGGGGCGAGTCGGCCGGCGGTCACCTGGCCGAGCTGCTCGGACTCACCACGGACGACGTGGCGCTGGAGGGCGCGGTCGGGGTGACCGGGCCGTCGAGCCGGGTCGCCGCCGTCGCCGCCTGGTACGCGCCCAGCGACGTCGCCGCGGTCGCGACCGACACCGGCGCCGACCCGCACGACGCGACCACCCGGGAGGCGCACCTGCTGGGCGCTGCACCGGTCACCGTCCCGGACGTCGCCGCGCAGGCCAGCCCGCTGACTCACGTCGCCGCCGGCGCCCCGCCGTTCCTGCTGCTGCACGGTGCCGCCGACCGGTTCGTGCCCGCCGTGCAGAGCGTGCGGCTGCGCGACGCGCTGACCGCGGCCGGCGCCGACGTGGAGCTCCACCTGCTCGAGGACGCCGACCACATGTGGCTGGGCGCCCCCGACGCCGCGGACCTCGCGCTGGACCTGACCACCGGCTGGCTGGCCGAGCACCTGACGAAGGAGACCGGGCGATGAGGATCGTCGGCATCCGCTCCGGCGACGACGTGCGGGTCGCGGCGCTGTCGGACGACGGCACGCAGGTGACCGTGCTCGCCGGGCTGCGCGAGTTCTGGGCCGACGCCGCCGGGCACCTGTCCCAGGAGCCCGCCGGCGAGGTCCTCGCCGCCGCCGACGTCGAGCTCGTGCCGCCGGTGCTGCCCGAGGCCCGGGTGGTCTGCATCGGGCTGAACTACCTCAAGCACGTCGCCGAGGGCTCCTACGCCGGCGAGGGCGTGCCGGAGCACCCGACGCTGTTCGCCCGCTGGACGCAGTCGCTGACCGTCGACGGCGCCGAGGTGCCGGTGCCCTCCACCGAGGACGGCCTCGACTGGGAGGGCGAGGTGGTGGCCTGGGTCGGCGCGACGCTGGTCGACGCGTCCCCGGACGAGGCGCTGGCCGCCGTGGTCGGCTACTCCACGTTCAACGACCTCACCTCGCGGCGGGCGCAGAAGCTCACCAGCCAGTGGATCCTCGGCAAGAACGGCGACCGGTCCGGCCCGCTCGGCCCGCTGGTGCCGGCGGCGGAGGTCGGCGACCTGCGCGACGGGCTGCGGGTGCGGACCCGGGTCAACGGCGAGACCGTGCAGGACGCCACCACCGACCAGATGGTCTACACCGTCGGCGACACCCTCTCGCTGGTCTCGCACACCGCGACCCTGCGGCCGGGCGACCTGCTGGCCACCGGCACGCCGTCCGGGGTCGGCTACGCCCGCACGCCCCCGTGGCTGCTGCACCCGGGCGACGTCGTCGAGGTCGAGGTCGACCGGCTCGGCGTCCTGCGCAACCGCATCGTGGGGAACGGGACGCGCCATGGCCGGTGAGTTCCGCCGGTACCTCTTCCCGCACGACCACCCGCGGCTGGCCGAGGTCCGGGGCATGGACCCCTACGAGTACGGCGAGTTCGCCGAGCAGCCGGGCACCTTCACCGGCGGGCTGGTCGAGGGCTGGACGCCCCTGTACCTGGCCGGGTTCCGCGGCGTTACCGAGGACGGCGTCCTGCGCGAGGGCCTGTTCCCGCTGACCCCGGCCGAGCCCGGCGAGGAGGCACCCGTCGCGGCGATGGTCGAGGCGGCGCACGCGCTGCTCGCCGTCCTGGACGACGAGCAGCGGCAGCGGATCTCCTTCCCCGTCGACGCGCCCGAGTGGCAGACCTGGGCCAACCCGGAGTTCCTCCAGTTCGACACCGGCCTGCGGCTGGACCTGCAGCCGCCGGTCGTGCGGGAGCGCGCGCTGGACCTGGTGCGGGCGTCGCTGTCGCCGGAGGGGTTCCGGCTGGCGCACGCGATGATGCTGGTCAACGGCTTCCTCGGCGAGGTCGTCGACCTGGTGAGCGTGCTCAACGAGTGGAGCTACAACATCGCCCTCTACGGCACGCCGGACGAGCGGGCGCCGTGGGGCTGGCAGCTCTACGGCCACCACTGCGCGCTCAACTGCCTGGTCGTCGAGGGCCGGATGGTGCTCTCCCCGGTCTTCCTCGGCGCCGAGCCCGACGAGGTCGACGCCGGCCCGCACGCCGGGCTGCACGACCTGTTCGCCGACCGGGTCGCGCTCGGCCGGCAGCTCATGGCCGCGCTGGACGACGGGCAGCGCGCCCGGGCCACCGTGTTCGGGCACATGGTCGACCCGGCCATGCCCCCGGGCCGGGTGCACCCCGGCGACGAGCGGCACCTGGCCGGCGCGTTCCAGGACAACCGCGTCATCCCGGTCGAGGGCGTGCGGGTCGCCGAGCTCCCCGCGGCCGCGCAGCAGGCGGCGCTGGGCATCGCCGAGCGGTTCGCCGCGCTGCTCCCCGACGGGCCGCGCGCCGCCCGGCTCCGCGAGGTCCGGGAGCACCTGGACGAGACGTGGTTCAGCTGGATCGGCGGGCACGGGCCGGACGACGTCTTCTACTACCGCCTGCAGTCGCCGGTGCTCATCGCCGAGCTCGACCACCACTGCGGCGTCTTCCTCGACTACACCACCCCCCAGCCCTTCCACGTGCACACGGTGCTGCGCACCCCGCACGGCAACGACTACGGCCGGGCGCTCGTCCGGCAGTGGCAGGAGAACCGGTCATGACGCTCCCGTGCACCACCCCCGTGCTCGTCGCCGGCGGCGGCCCCAGCGGCCTGGCCGCGGCGATCGAGCTGGGCCGCCGCGGGATCGAGGTGCTGGTCGTCGAGCCGCGCACCACCCGGGACCCGCTCCGGCCGCGGGCCAAGACCACCAGCGTGCGCACGATGGAGCACCTGCGCCGGTGGGGCCTCGCCGATCGGCTGCGCGCCGCCAGCCCGCTGCCGGTCGGGCACGCCCAGGACGTCGTCTTCTGCACCGGCCTGTTCGGCCACGAGATCACCCGCTTCCCGGAGGCCTTCGGGCTGACCGTGGACCGCCGCGACGAGTACGCGGAGGCCGGTCAGCAGGCGCCGCAGCCGGTGGTCGAGGAGGTGCTCCGGGACGCCGCCGCGGCGCTGCCCGCGGTGCGGCTGATGGAGGGCTGGCAGGTCACCGCCGTCACCGACGGCCCGGCCGAGGTCCGCGCGACGCTGACCGGCCCGGACGGGGCCACGCACGAGGTCACCGCCCAGTGGCTGCTCGGCTGCGACGGCAGCGCCGGGGTCACCCGCCGGGCGATCGGCGCCCGCTACGAGGGCTCGTCGGGCAGCCTGCCGAACCTGTCGGTCACCTTCCGCTCGCGCGCGCTGGAGGAGCGGCCGCTGTGCGCGCTCGGCGTGCACTACTGGGCGATCGGCGCCGAGCGCGGCGGGCTGATGGGCCGGCTGGACCTCGACGGCACCTGGTGGGCGATCGTCCAGGGCCTCGACGTCGCCGCCGAGGACGCCGACCCGGTCGCGCTGGTGCGCACGCTCGTGGGCGCCCGGTCCGACGGCAGCGAGGTCGACGTGGAGGTGCTGGCCACCGACCCGTGGTCGGCGCGGATGCTGCTGGCCGACCGCTACCGCGGGCAGCGGGTGTTCCTGGTCGGCGACGCGGCGCACCTCAACCCGCCGTGGGGCGGGCACGGGTTCAACACCTGCGTCGGCGACGCGGTGAACATCGGCTGGAAGCTCGCCGCCGTGCTGCGGGGCTGGGCACCGGAGCAGCTGCTGGACAGCTACCAGGCGGAGCGGCGCCCGGTCGCGGAGCGGACCATCGCCGCCGCCGGCGGCCAGGAGGCGTTCCTCGCGCCCAGCTTCGCCTCGCCCCAGCTGGACGACGACGGCCCGGCGGGCGCGGCGCTGCGCGCGGCGCTGGTGCCGGCGCTGCAGGTCAAGGACCCGGAGTTCCACGCGCTGGGCCTGGTGCTGGGCTACGACTACCCGGACTCCCCCGTGGTCGTGCCCGACGGCCGCCCGCGGCCGGAGCCGTCGCTGACCACCTACCGGCCCTCCGCGCACCCGGGCGCGCGGCTGCCGCACGCCTGGCTGGCCGACGGCAGCTCGCTGTACGACCACCTCGGCGACGGGTTCACCCTGCTCCGGCTCGGGCCCGGCGAGGTCGACCCGGCCCTGGCGGCGGGCGGCGTCCCGGTGGCGCAGCTGGACCTGACCGGCCGGCCGGGGCTGCGCGCGCTGATGGGCGCGGACCTGGTGCTGGTGCGGCCCGACCAGCACGTCGCCTGGCGCGGCGACGCGCTGCCCGACGCCGGCGCCCTGCTGGCACGGGCGACCGGGGTGCCGGCCGCCGCCCGGATGGCCGGGGCGGTCAGCTGACCGGTGCGGCCGCGCGGCGCTCCCGGCGGTCGCGGCGCCAGTCGAGCACGCCGATGACCAGCGCGACGGCGGAGCCGCCGATCGCGACCGCCAGGGACGCCGCCGCGGCCTCCGGGTAGTCGTCCGTCGCGCCGAGCACGACGTAGAACAGGCCGGGCAGCGCGGCGGTCCCGATCGCGCCGCCGAAGCGCTGGAAGGTCTGCAGCCCGCCGCCGGCCGCGCCGGCCATCCGCACCGGCACCTCGCGCAGGGTCAGCGTGACGTTGGGCGAGATGACGAACCCGCCGCCGATGCCGGCCAGCAGCAGCGTCGGGGCGATCGCCCAGCCGGCGCTCTCCGGCGGCGCCTGCCAGACCACCAGCGCGGTGGCGGTGAGGCCGGTGATCACCGCGCACAGCCCCAGCACGGTGAGCAGCCGGCCGTACCGCTCGACCAGCCGGCCGGCGATGACCGCGGCCGACGCCGAGCCGATCGCGAACGGGGTCACCGACAGCCCCGACCGCAGCGGCGAGTAGCCCAGCCCGGTCTGGAAGAACAGCGCGAAGGTCAGCCAGACGCCGCTGAAGCCGAGGAAGTACACGGTCGCCAGCGCCACCCCGGTCGCGTAACCGGGGGTGCGGGTGACCAGCCGCGGGTCGAACACCGGCTCCCCGCCCGCGGCGACCACCCGGTGCTCCCACCACCCGAACGCGCCGACCAGCGCGACCCCGATCGGGAACAGCCACCAGAACGACCGCAGGCCACCCGACTCGGCCTGCACCAGCGGGAACAGCAGCGCCAGCGCCCCGGCGGCGAGCAGCGCGACGCCGGTCAGGTCGATGCGGTGCCGCCCGGACGCCGTGCTGCGCGGCAGCAGCCGGCGGGCCAGCACGACCGCGACCACCCCGATCGGCACGTTCAGGTAGAAGATCCACCGCCAGCCGTCCGGCCCGTCGGCGAGCGCCAGGATCACGCCGCCGGCCACCGGCCCGATCGCGGTGGAGATGCCCAGCGTCGCGCCGAACAGGCCGAACGCCTTGCCCCGCTCACCGCCGCGGAACAGCTGCTGGATCAGCGCGGAGTTCTGGGGGGTCAGGCAGCCGGCCGCCAGCCCCTGCAGCAGCCGGGCGACGACGAGCAGCTCGGCGTTCGGCGCCGCGCCGCACGCGGCGCTGCACAGCACGAAGCCGGTGAGCCCGATCAGGAACATCCGGCGCCGGCCGTAGGCGTCGCCGAGCCGGCCGGCCGGCACCAGCGCCATGCCGAAGGTGAGCGCGTAGCCGGAGACGACCCACTGCACGGTGGCCGGGGAGGCGCCGAGGTCCTCCCGCAGCGAGGGCAGCGCCACCGAGACGATGCTGACGTCCAGCAGGGTCATGAACCCGACGACCAGGGTCACCCACAGGGCCCGCCAGCGGCGCGGGTCGGGGCCCTCGCCGGCGGCCTCGGGTGCGGCGGTCCGGTTCCCGGCGGACGAGGGGGCGGGGCTGCTCATCACCGCCCATCCTGGCCTGCGGGCGGCCGCCGGGCTCCTCGACTTCCGCTCGCCGAACCGCCGTGCCCCCGGATCAGCGACCGGCCGCCCGGGTCACGCCCCGGGCGGCCCGGTCCAGCGCGGTGCGCGCCGTGGCCCAGGACGTCGACTCCGGGAACCGGCCCAGCAGCACGACGGCGGTGCCGTCGGGCAGCAGCCCCACCGAGTGCAGGTCCCGCCGCCCGTCGACGCAGCACATCCAGCCCTGCTTCACGGCCACGTCCCCGTCGCCGTCCACCGCCGTCGAGCGCAGCCCGAACGCCTGGTCGAAGCCGTCGGCGCCGCGCGCCGACGCGGCCCGCATCCACCCGGTCAGGTCGGCCAGGTCGCCGTCGCGCAGGTGGCGCGGGAGGGTGCCGAGGAACTGCGCGAGGTCGTCGGCCGTGGTGGTGGTCTGCCCCCACTGGCCGGGCACCGCCGGCGGGGCGGTGCCGGTCAGCCCGAACTCCCCCGCCGTGGCGCGGACCAGCGCGGCGCCGTCGAACCGGGTCCAGAGCCGGTTCATGGCCTGGTCGTCGGAGCGGCTGACCGCCCGCTCGAGGTCGGCGCGGTCGGCGGCGCGCAGCTGCACGCGGCCCTGGGCGGCCCGCTCGAGCAGCTGCTGGACGACGAACAGCTTCGCCAGCGACGCGGTGGACCGGGGCTCCCCCGCGTCGCCGGACGCCGTCCGCGCTGCCCCGCCGGGCCGGGCGACGACCACCGCGATCGAGCCGCCGGCCGGCCGGGCGGCGGCCTCGACGGCGGCGAGCACCGCTCCGTCCCCGGTCCCCGCGGACCCCAGGCCGGGCAGCTCCAGCCGCCCGGTGGCCCAGCCCGCCCCGGTCAGCAGCGCCGCCCCGAGGAGGAGGGCGAGCAGCCGGCGCCCGGTCCTCGGACGCCGCACCGTCCGCCGGCGGGCCGGGACGCGCGGCGCGGCCGGTGGCATCCTCGGCGGTGCGGTGCGCTGCGGCGGCACGGGCACCCGGCTGCGGGTGCGGGTCTGCTGGCGGTCCCCGTGGGTCATGCTGCGGACTGTGCCGACGGCTCCGTCGGCCGGACGTCAGCGTTCCGCTTATGCGGGGCTTATCCCCGCCGGGCGACGCTGCGCACTGGTCCCGTCCGGCCGGTGCGGCGCCGAGAACAGGGCGGGGACGTCCGGGAGGGGAACGACGCATGCGGGTGCTGGTCGCCGACGACGAGCGGCTGCTCGCCGACACCGTGGCCGAGGGGCTGCGCCGGCTGGCGATGGCCGTCGACGTCTGCTTCGACGGGGACGCGGCGCTGGAGCGGCTGGCGGTCAACCGGTACGACGTGGCGGTGCTCGACCGGGACATGCCCGGGCGCACCGGCGACGACCTCTGCCGCTACGTGACCACGGAGGGCATCGAGACGCGGGTGCTGCTGCTCACCGCGGCCGCCGGCATCCGCGACCGGGTCGACGGCCTCGCGCTGGGCGCCGACGACTACCTGACCAAGCCGTTCGCGTTCGCCGAGCTCGCCGCCCGGGTGCAGGCGCTGGCCCGGCGCAGCCGCGCCGCGGCGCCGCCGGTGCTCGAGCAGGACGGCATCGTCCTCGACGTCCCCCGGCACACCGCCTCCCGGGACGGCGCCCTGCTGCAGCTCACCCCCAAGGAGTTCGCCGTGCTGGAGGTGCTGCTGCGCGCCGGCGGCGAGGTGGTCAGCGCCGAGCAGCTGCTGGAGCAGGCCTGGGACGAGCACGCCGACCCGTTCACCAACGCGGTGCGGGTGGCGGTCATGACGCTGCGCCGCAAGCTCGGTGACCCGCCGGTGCTGCACACGGTGCCCCGGGTGGGCTACCGGCTCGGGACGGCCTGACCCGGTGCGCTCCGGTCTGCGGGCCCGCGTCGCCCTGACGGTGCTGGTCACCCTGCTCGCCGGCTGGCTCTGGGCCGGCTGGGCGTGGCTGCTGGCCACGAACCTGTACCACCACGTGTTCGAGGACTACACGATGTGCGGTCCCAGCACCTGGGGCTACAACTGCCAGAACAACCAGTTCACCTCCGGGCACGGGCTGACGCTGCTGGCCGGCGTGAGCGTCCCGGTGCTCGCCGGGCTCGTGCTGCTGGCCCGGTGGACGCTGGCCCCGGTCCGGAGGCTGACCGAGACGGTGGGCCGGCTCGGCCCGCAGAACCTCGCCGAGCGGACCGGGGTGCACGGTCGGCACGACGAGCTGCGGCGGCTGGCCGGCGAGGTCGACCGGATGCTCGACCGGGTCGCCGAGGGCTACGACGGGCAGCGCCGGTTCGCCGGCAACGCCTCGCACGAGCTGCGCACCCCGCTGGCCGTGCAGCGCACCCTCATCGAGGTGAGCCTGACCGGCGACCCCACACCGGACCAGCTGGAGCTGCTGTCCCGCCAGCTGCTGCAGACCAACCAGCGCAACGAGGACCTCGTCGAGGGCCTGCTGGTGCTCGCCGAGACCGACCAGGGCCTGCGGTCGAGCACGCCGCAGCGGCTGGACGAGCTCGCCGCGGCGACGGTGTCCCTGCACGCCGACGCCGCCCGCGCGGCCGGGGTCGCGCTGCGCACCGAGCTGGCGCCGGTGACGGTGCCGGGTGAGGCCGCGCTGCTGGAGCGGCTGCTGGCCAACCTGGTGTCCAACGGCATCAAGTACAACGACCCCGGCGGCTGGGTGTGCGTGCGGGTGGGCCCCGGCCCGGCGGTGCTGGAGGTGGAGAACAGCGGCCCGGTGGTGCCGGCCGAGCTGGTGCCGACCCTGTTCGAGCCGTTCCGCCGGGCGCGCGGTGACCGCCTGGTGCACACCGGCGGCGCGGGTCTCGGGCTCACCATCGTCCGGTCGATCGCCACCGCGCACGACGGGACGGTCGACGCGGTCGCGCGCACCGAGGGCGGCCTGTCGGTGCGGGTGGAGCTGCCCGAGGACTGAGCGGGCCCGTGCCGCATCGGTGTTCAGCCCCGGCGGTCGGCCAGGAACGGGAAGCGCTCGCGGGTGGCGGCGACCTCGGCGGCGTCGACGTCGGCCAGCACGATCGTCTCCGCGCCGGCCGCGGTGGCCAGCAGCTCGCCGGTGGGGCTCACCACCCGGCTGTCGCCGGCGTGCCCGAGCCCGGTGCCGTCGTCGCCGACCCGGTTGCAGCCGACCACGTAGGCCTGGTTCTCGATCGCCCGGGCCTGCAGCAGCGTCTGCCAGTGCAGCCGGCGGGGGCTGGGCCAGTTGGCCGGCACCAGGTAGACGTCGGTGCCGGCGGCGGCGCTCCAGAAGACGTTCGCGAACCGCAGGTCGTAGCAGATGAACGGGGTGATCCGCAGGCCCGCGACCTCGACGGTCACCGGTCCGGTGCCGGCACGGAAGCGGTCGCGCTCGCCGGCGAACGGGTGCAGCTTGCGGTAGCGGTGGGTGGTGCCGTCGGGGCCGGCGAGCACGAACGTGTTGTGCGGCAGCTCCTCACCCGGGGACACCTCCGGGCAGGTGCCCGCGACCCACACGCCGTGCGCGGCCGCCTGGGCGGCGAGGAACGCCGACGACGGCCCGTCGACCGGCTCGCCGATGCCCGGGGTCATCGAGAACCCGGTGGAGAAGGTCTCGGTGAGCAGCACCAGCTCCGCGCCGGCGCCCACCGCGCGGGCCACCTGCGGGGCGAGCCGCTCGAAGTTGGCGTCCCGGTCCTCCCACACGATGTCGTGCTGGACGGCGGCGATCCGGGTCACGAGAGCCTCCTCAGGCGGTCGGCGGCCTCGGCGAGGACCTCGGCGCGCTTGCAGAACGCGAACCGCACCAGGTGCCGGCCCAGGTGCGCGTCGGCGGGGTCGTAGAAGACCACGCTCGGCACCGCGACCACCCCGGCGCGCTCGGGCAGCGAGCGGCAGAACGCCCAGCCGTCGCCGTCGGGCTGCACCGGCCGCACGTCGACGGTGGCGAAGTAGGTGGCCTCCGGGCTGACCACCGGCAGCCCGGCGGCGCGCAGCCCGGCGACCAGCAGGTCCCGCTTGGCCTCGAGGTCGGCGGCGACGCCGGCGAAGTACGCGTCGGGCAGCCGCAGCCCCGCGGCGACCGCCGGCTGGAAGGGGCCTGCGTTGACGTAGGTGAGGAACTGCTTGGCCGTGCGCACGGCCGCCACCAGCGGCGCCGGGGCGCACACCCAGCCGACCTTCCAGCCGGTGGTGCTGAAGGTCTTGCCGCCGCTGCTGACCACCAGCGTCCGCTCGCGCATGCCGGGCAGCCCGGCGATCGACACGTGCCGGGCGCCGGTGAACACCAGGTGCTCGTACACCTCGTCGGTGAGCACCAGCAGGCCGGCCGCGGTGGCGACGTCGGCGACCACCGCCAGCTCGTCGCGGGTGAACACCTTGCCCGTGGGGTTGTGCGGGGTGTTGAGCAGCAGCAGCCGGGTGCGCGGGGTGACCGCGGCGCGCAGCTCCGCCTCGTCGAACGTCCACGGCCCCTCGCCACCGGCCGGCGGGCGCAGCGGCACCGCCCGGACGACGCCACCGGCCATCGCGACCGCGGCGCCGTAGCTGTCGTACATCGGCTCGAAGGTGACCACCTCGTCGCCGGCCTCGACCAGCGCCAGCAGCGCGGCGGTCAGCGCCTCGGTGGCGCCGGCGGTGACCAGCACCTCGGTCTCCGGGTCGTAGGTCAGCCCGCGGAACCGCTGCTGGTGCTCGGCGACGGCCGCCCGCAGCTCCGGCGTCCCCGGACCGGGCGGGTACTGGTCGGCCGCGGTGCCGATCGCCGCACGGGCGACGTCGAGCACCGCGGCCGGCCCCGGCTCGTCCGGGAAGCCCTGGCCCAGGTTGATCGCGCCGGTGGCGGCGGCCAGCGCGCTCATCTCCGCGAAGACCGTCGTCCCGAAGGCCTGCAACCGGTCGACGAGGTACGGGGCGCGGGTCACCGGCTCATCCTGCCAAGCGGCGGGGCCCTCAGACGGAGGCGGACACCCGGTTGTCGAACAGCGCCAGCGCCGCCGCGGTGTTCGACGCCGCCACGAAGTAGGTGTCGTGCACCCGCGAGATCTCGTCGTTGAGCGCGCCCCGCATGATCAGCCACATGATCATCTCGATGCCCTCGGACCCGGCCAGCCGGACGTAGTCCTCGCGCGAGAGCTGCGCCAGCTTCTCCGGGTCGGTCTCGATCTCGCGCAGGAACTGCTGGTCGAACTCGGGGTTCACGAACCCGGCCCGGGCACCGGCCAGCTGGTGGGACATGCCCCCCGTGCCCAGCACCGCGACCTTGAGGTCCTGCGGGAAGCTGCGGATCGCCCGGCCCAGCGCCTTGCCCAGCGCGTAGCAGCGGGCGGCGGTCGGCTGCGGGTACTGGATGACGTTGACCAGCAGCGGCACGACCGGGCACGGCCACGCCTGACCGGGCTCCGGCGTCCACACCGACAGCGGCACGGTGAGGCCGTGGTCGACCTCCAGCTCCTGGAAGACGGTCAGGTCGAAGCCGTCGTCGACCAGGCTCTCCAGCAGGTGGAACGACAGCTCCGGCGCACCGACGACGTCGGGCACCGGGCGCTGGCCGAACCCCTCGTCGGCCACCGGGTAGTGGTCGGCGGTGCCGATGCCGAAGGTCGGCACGATGTCCAGGTCGATGCCGTTGGCGTGGTCGTTGTAGATCACGATCGCCACGTCGGGCTGGTGCTCGGCCAGCCACGCCTGCGCCGGCTTGTAGCCGTCGAACAGCGGCTTCCAGTTGTCGTCCTGGGTCTTCTGCCGGTCGACGGCCGCGCCGATCGACGGCACGTGGGACGTCGCCAGACCCCAGATCACCTCGGCCATCAGAACTTCCCCCGCTCGGCCAGCGCCGCCTTGAACTCGTCCTCGGTCATCCCGGTGAACACGCCACCCAGGTACTGCATGGACAGCCCGTCCATCATCGCCAGCTTGTAGACGTAGAAGATGCTGCCGCCCAGGTCGATCATGGCCTGCCAGTCGCGCCCGGTCACGGCGGTGGTCTGCTCGGGGGTCAGCCCGAACTCGGCGCAGTAGGCGCGCTCGTCGGCCAGGAAGCGGTCCCGGGCTTCCTTGGTGCGCAGGCTCATGAACAGCTTGTTCATCCTCAGCCCGCGGCGGCTGGTCGCGCCGTCGAAGATCGGCGTGCCGGGCACGTCGATCGGCTGGCGCGCCGGGACGGCGGTCTGCTCGTTGCTGCTCATCGGGGTCTCCTCGCGCGTCGGCCGCAGCGGGCCAGGTGCCGTGATCGTCACTTCTGCTCCTGCGGGTGCGTGGCCAGCGCCTCCACGTGCACGTCGAGCCACGGCGACATCGGCAGCGACATCAGCGCGTCGTGCAGCGCCGCCGGGTCGGCCGCCTCGTACAGGCCCACGGTGGCATTGCGGCCGGGCACCCGCCACAGCCGCTTGAGCACCCCCGCCTCGCGCAGCTCCATCGCGCGCGCCCGCTCACCGGCGCGCAGCTCCGCGCGCCGCTCCGCGGGGAAGTCGGCGGGCAACCGGTTCTCCGACCGGACCAGGAACTCCATGACCGCTCTCCTCCTGCTCAGGCCAGCTCGTGCAGCACGTCGGCCAGCGCCTTGGGGGCGGTGACCATCGCCTCGTGCCCGGTCTCCAGCTCGTGCACCGGCCAGCCGCGCTCCCGCGCCCGCTCGGCCTGGCTCTGGAACACCCGCATCCAGCTCACGCACTCGATGAACGCCGCGGGCACCGCGTCGCCGGCACCGGTCAGGCGCAGCGGGTCGGTGTAGGTCTTCCACGGGTGGGGGGTGAGCTTGGGCGTCAGCCAGTCGACGTCGGCCTGCTCGGTCACCCCGAGCACCGAGAGCTTGCGCACGGGCACCAGCCAGCCGAAGCCCTGCTCGGCCGCGGACTCCGCCCAGTGGTGGGCGACGGTCTCCGGCTGCAGCGACACCGCGGTCTCGCCGTCGACGCCGACGAACGCGTCGAGGTACACCCGCTTCGCGACCCGCTCGGGCCGCGCGTCGGCGACCGTGGTCACCAGCTGCCCGGCGTAGCTGTGGCCGACCAGCACGACGTCGCGCAGGTCGAGCACGTCCAGCAGCCGGACGACGTCCTCGGTGTGGGTGTCCAGGCCGACCTGCGGCGACAGCAGGTGCGCGCGCTCGGACAGGCCGGTCAGCGTGGGCGCGTGCACCTCGTGGCCGGCGGCGCGCAGCAGAGGCGCGACCCGGTCCCAGGCCCAGCCGCCGTGCCAGGCGCCGTGCACCAGGACGAAGGTGCTCACTGCTGCTCCCCCGCGTCGACGTAGGTGACGCCGAGGTCGGCGAGCTTCTCGCGCATGCCGTAGACGTCGATGCCCAGCACGCCGGCCTGGAACTGCTCGCGCTTGCCCTGCTCGTTGGCCTCGCGCTTCGTGGCGGCCTCGGCCACCTCCGCGGCGTCGGCGCGCGGCACGACGAGCACGCCGTCGTCGTCGGCGACGACCACGTCACCCGGGTGCACCAGCGCCCCGGCGACGACCACGGGCACGTTCACCGAGCCCGGCGTGGCCTTGACGGTGCCCTGCGCGGACACCGCGCGCGACCAGACCGGGAAGCCCATCGCGGTGAGCTCGGCGACGTCGCGGACGCCGGCGTCGATCACCAGGCCGAGCACGCCGCGCGCGGCCAGCTGGGTGGCGAACAGCTCGCCGAACATGCCGTCGGTCGAGGGCGAGGTGGTGGTGACGACCAGGACGTCACCCGGCCCGCACTGCTCGATGCTGGCGTGGATCATCAGGTTGTCACCGGGCTGGCTGAGCACGGTCACCGCACGGCCGGCGATCCGGGCGCCGGCGTAGATCGGGCGCAGCACCGGGTGCGTCAGGCCGCGGCGGCCCATCGCCTCGTGCGCGGTGGCGACGCCGGCCTTGGCCAGCACGGCGACGGCGTCGGCGTCCGGGCGCGGGGTGTTGGTGACGATCACGTGCCGGGCGGGCATCGGGCCTCCAGGTCGGGGCGCGGCGTCGGGGCCGCCGCCGGTGGTGCGAGGCGGTGACCCCGCTCACGGCCCCACGCTAGAGCCCGGCCCGGCCCGCCGGAACGGCCTGCTGTCAGCTCGTCGCCGCGCAACGTGGCACGGGGTGCCTACGTCATCCGTCCCAGCCCGCGGCTCAGCTCGGCGGCGGGATGAGCCCCTCGCGGATGGCCAGCAGCGCCGCCTGGGTGCGCGAGGGCAGCTGCAGCTTGGCCAGCACGTTGCTCACGTGGGTGCGGGCGGTGCGCTCGCTGATCACCAGCCGGTCGGCGATGTCGCGGTTGCTGTGCCCGTGGGCGACGAGCACGAGGATCTCCCGCTCGCGCGCGGTCAGCGCGGCCAGCCCCACCTGGGGGCCGGCCATCCGCCGGGTGAGCTGCCGGGCCACGGCGGCGTCCAGGTGCACCTCGCCGGCGGCGGCCGCCTCGATCGCGGCGACCACCTCGCTGGGCTCGGCGTCCTTGAGCAGGTAGCCGGCCGCGCCGGCGGCCAGCGCGGTGTGCACCCGCTCGACCTCGCCGAAGCTGGTCAGCACGACCACCTTGACCGTCGGGTGCTCGCGGCTGATCGCCTCGGTGGCCTCGATGCCGCCCATCCGGGGCATCTGCAGGTCCATCAGCACGACGTCCGGCAGCGCGGCGCCCTCGGCCCGCCACTGGGCCAGCCGGGCCAGCGCGTCCTGCCCGTCGACCGCCTCGCCGACCACCTGGACCCGCGGGACCGCGTCGACGTAGGCCAGGATGCCGCGCCGCACGATGGCGTGGTCGTCGACGACCATCAACCGGATCGTGCCCGCGGCCGCCTCGGCGCCCACCGCCCCCGGTCCCGAAGCGCCGGCCGTGTCCTCCGACAGGGTGCTCACCGTCCTCCTCCGTTCAGCCCGGTCGGGGTGGCGGGCAGCACCAGCCGCACCGCCCAGCCGCCGTCCGGTCCCGGGCCGGCGTGCAGCCGGCCACCCCAGCGCTCGGCACGCTCGCGCATCGACACGATGCCCAGCGTGGGCCCCATGCCGTCGCCCGGTTCGTCGCCACCGCAGCCGTCGTCGACGACCTCGACCACCACCGTGCCGCCGGGCTCCCCGCTGAACCGCACCCAGGCGTCGGCGGCGCGGGCGTGCTTCACCGTGTTGTGCAGCGCCTCCTGCACGATCCGGTAGACGTCCTCCTGCACGTCGAGGCCCCACTCGAGCTCCAGGTCCTCGGGCGCGATCACCTCGACGCACAGGCCGCTGCGCACCTCGAGCCCGTCGGCGTGCACCCGGACCGACTCGACCAGCCCGCGCTCGGCGAGGTCCAGCGGGCGCAGCTCGAACACCAGCCCGCGCAGGTCGGCCAGCGCGCTCTGCGACAGCTCGGCGAGCTCGGTGGCGGCGGCGCGCACCCGGCCGGGGTCGGCGCCGTCGTCGAGCTGGGCCTGCAGCGCCCCGGCCTGCAGCCGCATCGAGAACAGCTGCTGCACCACCGAGTCGTGCAGGTCGCGGGCCAGCCGGCGGCGCTCGTCGGACTCCGCCTGCGAGCGGGCCTGCGCGAGCAGCGCGGCGGTGTCGATGGCGACCGCGGCGTGGTCGGCCATCGCCTCCAGGAAGACCAGCGAGCCCGGGCCGGGGTCCTCGTCGGGCAGGTAGTAGGCGTTGATGACGCCGACCGTGCGGCCGCGGACGATCAGCGGCACCGCCACGAAGCTGTCCCAGTCGGGGACGTCCATGACCTCGTGCAGCGGCGCCCAGGTCGGGTCGGCCAGTATCGCGGCCTTGCGGTGCGGCTGCACGACCGGCCGACCGGACTCGAACGCCTCCATGAACAGCACCCGGGCGCCCAACCGGCGGCACTCGCTCAGCCGCTCGGTGAAGTCGGTGGCGGCGCCGAACCCGGCCATGCCGAGGATCTGCAGCTCCTCGTGCGGGTCGTCCAGCGCCAGGATCTGGACCGCGCCGATGTTGCCGGTCATCACGACCTCGCGGGCGACCGCGTCCAGCGTGGCGCGCAGCGAACCGGAGCCGGCGACGCTGGAGGCGGCCCGGACGATCGCGGTCAGCCGCTCCTGCTGCCGGACGACGTCGGTCACGTCGCTGAACCACACCGCGGCGCCGCCGCCGGGGCGGGGCACGGTGCGGTACTCGAGGGTGCGCCGGCGGCCGTCGGCGGAGGTCCACGCGGCCAGCCGCCCACCGGCGTCGCCGGGGTCGAGCGGACCGGTCACGAAGGGCGCGGGTCGGCCGACCAGCTCGGCGGCGGGCCGGCGCAGCACCGCGGCGCCCGCGGCGTTGACGAACGTGAACCGCCCCGCGGCGTCGAGCTCGCCGAGCCCGTCCGGCGACGCCTCCACCAGCGTCCGCAGCGCGTCGTCCGGCGCACCCGCCGGGACCGCGCCGGGGCCCGCGTCGACCGCGCCCCGCACCAGTGCCATCCCACCCCACTCCTGCCGGTGGCCGCACCGTCGCGGCCGCCTCGTCCGCCAGTGTCGCAGGTCACCGCGGGGCCGGGGCGCCCCCGGCCCCGGCCGGCCCCCGGAGGGGTCAGAGCCGCTGCCGGGTGCGGGCGCCGCCGCCGGCGAGCGCCAGGTCGCGCTCGATCGCGGCCACCGCCGCCTGCATCGCCTGCAGCACCTCGCCGCGCAGCGCGGCCGGCGACCGCCGGTGCGCGTGGCTGGCCATGTTGACCGACGCGACCACCCGGCCGTCGGGGCCGTGCAGCGGGACGGCGAGGGAGTTGACGCCCTCCTCCAGCTCCTGCTCGACCAGCGCCCAGCCCTGCGCCCGCGCCTCGTCGATGCGCCGGCGCAGCGCCGCCTTGTCCGGCACCGTCCAGGCGGTGCGCCGCTCCAGGTGCAGCCGCTCCAGGTAGGCGTCCAGCTGCGCCGGCGGCAGCCCGGCCAGCAGCACCCGCCCGTGCGAGCTCAGGTAGGCCGCGCCGCGGGTGCCCACGGCGATGGAGTTGGTGAACACCCGGTGCGAGCCGACCACGGAGACGTAGGTGATCTCGTCGCCGTCGAGCACGGCCAGGCTGGTGCGCTCGGCGATCTGCTCGGTGAGCGCGGCCAGGTGCGGGTGCGCCAGCTGCGGCAGGCTCAGCACCGACAGGTACGTGAACCCCAGCTCCAGCACCGCCGGCCGGAGGAAGAACCGCCGGTCGGCGGTGCCGACGTAGCCCAGCTCCACGAGGGTGAGCAGGAACCGGCGGGCCGCCGCCCGGGTCATCCCCGTCTTGCGGGCGATGTCGGACAGCGTCGGCTGGGGCTCGTCCGGCGAGAACGCCTTGATCACCTCGAGCCCGCGCGCGAAGCTCTTGGCGAACCAGTCGCCCCGCTCGGGCGACCCGTCGGCTGCGTCGTCCGCGATGTCGTCCAGCGGCCTGCCGTCGTCCGCGTGCCTGTGCTCGTCGCTCACTGCCAGCCCCGTGCTCGAGGGTCCCGGGGCCAGGAGTCTAGACACCGGCCCCACCCCTCCCGGACGTCCCGGGAGGGGTGGGCACCCGGCGGACCTCAGCCGCCGGCGACGATCCCGACCAGCTCGCTGAGCTTCGCCACCACGCGCTCGGCGATCTGCCGCTCGTCGAGGCTCGCGACCGGGTGCGGCACCAGGAGGAACCGGTACCCGGGGAAGCCGTACGCCTTCGCCATCGCCTCACCGGGGATGCGGAAGGCCTCGGTGCAGATGCTGACCGCCGGCACGCCGGCACGCTCGAGCAGGATCCCGTCGGCCACACTGGCCGCGCTGCAGGAGCCCTAGTCACCGATGCCCGCCACGACGAAGTCGCAGTTCTTGAGCATCTGCTGGATGAGGCTCTCCTCGACCGGGGTGCCGAAGTAGCTCTTCACGTACGTGGTGACCTCGCCGACGTCGTGGTCCCGGCGCAGCTGCCGGGCCACCTCGGCCAGCAGCACCGACGCGTTCGGCTTGGTGTTGTCCAGCAGCCCGATGCGCGCGCCGCGCAGGGTGCGCAGCCGCGGGGCCAGCCGGTCGTCGCCGGCCGCGCCGCCGTCGCCGGTCGGGTCGAGCAGCAGTTCGCGTGCCATGCCTCTCCTCCTCTCCTGGTGGACGGCGCTCAGGCGCCGCTCGTCGCGGGCTCGGGCACCCGGGCGGTGGACGGCGGGCCGCCGCGCGGGCCGAACGTCTCGATCACCGCGGAGACACCCGCGTTGTTGGCCCCGGCGACCACGACGAGCAGCGCCTCGGGCGAGTTGAGGACGGCGACCTGGTCGCTGCCGGCCTCCGCGGCCCGGTCGGGCACCGCGTCCGGGTGGTCGGCCGGCACCCGCCAGCGGGTGCTGCGGGACACCGCCTCCTTGCCGACGGCGGCCAGCGCCGCCCGGCTGTTCCAGGCCCGCTCGTACACCGCCTGGCGGACGTCGGTCTTGCTCCAGCCGGCCCGGTCGAAGACCTCGGCGTGCTCGGGCCCCAGCACCAGGCAGCCGCTGATCGTCTCGTGGATCAGCGCACCGGTGCGGGCGAGCGTGCCGGCCAGGTCCAGCGCCAGCTGCTCGGGGACGACGGTGTGCCGCGCCTCGAGGTGCACCACCGAGCGGACCACCATGGCGGTGACCGCGCTGTCGGCCGGGTCGTGGCCGAGGTCGACGTGGAACGGCGCCCAGGGGCTCTGCTCCTCGTTCTCCGCGATGCAGGCGGTGTACTTCGCCGGCGTCGCCTGGGTGGCCTGGTCCAGCTCGTGCGGCCGCAGCCCGAACACGTTGATCGCCGTCAGCCGGATCGCCCGGCCGATGGTGGCGTTGGCCCGGAAGCCGGAGCCGAACACGTTGCCCCGGCTGTTCAGGCCGATCCGCTCGCGCACCGGGCCGTTGACGATCAGCAGCGGGGCGGTGCCGGTGGTGCTCTGCCAGATGCCCTTGCCCGGGTACTCGTCGAGGGTGAGCGCCTCCCAGGCGGCGAGCACCACCGGGAAGTACTCCGGCAGGCAGCCGGCGAGCGCCGCGTTGATCGCGGCCGCCCGCACCGTGCAGCTGCGGCCCAGGTGCGGCATCCGGAACACCACGTCCGCGGGGTCGCGGTCGGTGGTGGCGAGGAACTCGGTCAGGTAGCTCTCGGTCACCGGCATCACCGGCAGCCCGTCGGTCCACCCGCGGCGGGCGTAGTGCTCCATCGCCCGCCGGACGTCGTCGATGTCGACGTCGACCTCGATCGCCTCGTCGGTCACCTGCTCCCCCACCGGTCCCTGCACCGCGGCGCTCACCGGCGGCCCACCGACTCGTGCCACGGGATGACCAGCCGCTTGGCGGTGGTCACCACCAGGTAGAGCAGTGAGCCCATGACGGCCAGCAGCACGATGACCGCGAACAGCTGCGGGGCGTCCAGCGCGTTGAGGCTGGCGACCACCAGGTGCCCGAGGCCCTCGCTGCCGCCCAGGTACTCACCGACGATCGCGCCGATGACGGCGAAGACGATCGCCACCTCGGCACCGGCGAAGACGTAGGGCAGCGTGCTGGGCAGGTCCAGCGACTTGAAGGTGGCCCAGCGGCTGGCGCCGAGGCTGCGCATCACGTCGCGGTGCCCGCGGTCGACCGATCGGACGCCGAGCATCACGTTCAGCATGATCGGGAAGAACGCCAGGATCGCGGCCATGATGATCTTGGACGTCGTCCCGAAGCCGAACCAGATGACGAAGATCGGGATGAACGCGACCTTGGGGATCACCTGGAAGGCCACGATCGCCGGCTGCACCGCGCGCTCGAGCCAGACCATCCGGCCCAGGATGGCGCCGAAGACCATGCCGACCACCAGGGCGATGACGAACCCGATGATCACCTCGTAGAGGGTCACCCAGACGTCGGCCCAGACGGCCGAGCCGCTGACCAGGTCGACCAGCGACCGCCACACCTCCAGCGGCGGCGGCAGGATGAACTCGCTGACGCCGAAGGCGCTCACCGCCAGCTGCCAGACGGCGAGCAGCAGCACGACGAGGATCGGGGAGCTGATCCAGGGCAGGGCCTTCATCAGGCCGTCGCGGTCCTTCACGGGTCAGTCCTCCTCGTCCAGCTCGCGGCGGAGCTCGCGCACGATGCGCTGGAAGTCGGCGCTGGTCTCGGTCTCCAGCGAGCGGGGGCGCTCCAGCGGCACCGGGGTGATCGAGCGGATGCGCCCGGGCCGCGGGGTCAGGAGCACCACCCGGTCGGCCAGGAACACCGCCTCGGAGATGGAGTGGGTGACGAAGACGACCGTGGCGCCGGCCTGCGCGTGGATGCTCTGCAGCTCCAGGTTCATCTTGTCGCGGGTCAGCGCGTCCAGGGCACCGAACGGCTCGTCCATCAGCAGGATCGTCGGGTCGTAGCTCAGCGCCCGGGCGATCGCCGCGCGCTGCCGCATGCCGCCGGACAGCTCACCGGGGTAGGCCTTCTCGAACCCGGGGAGGCCGACCAGCTGGCACAGCTCCGACGCCCGGGCCAGCCGGGCCTTCTTGCCGACGCCGCGCAGCTTGAGCGGCAGCGAGATGTTCTCGGCGACGGTGTACCAGGGGAACAGGTTCGCCTCCTGGAACACGACGCCGAACTGCTGGAACGCCTCGTCGTTGCGCTTGCCGTTGCGCCAGATGTTCTGCCCGTCGGCCTCCACGACCCCCGAGGTGGGGGTGAGCAGGCCGGACAGGATGCGCAGCAGCGTCGTCTTGCCGCAGCCGGAGCGGCCGACCAGGGAGATGAACTCGCCCCGGGCGATCGACAGGTTGACGTCGCTGAGCGCCACGGTCTCGCCGCGGCGGCCCTCGTAGACCTTGTTGACGCCCGTCAGGTTGAGCTGCGGCCGGACCGTGCCGGCGGCGCGGTCCGCGGTGGCCGCGCCGGCGGCGGTGGTCGTGCCGGCGGAGTGGGAACCGGTCATCGCCGCGTCACTTCCCCGGCGCGAAGTCGTCGGTGGTCCACTTCGCGGGGTCCAGGCCGTCCTTGATCATCCCGGCGGCGACCATCTCGTCGTAGACCGACTTCCAGCGCTTCGGGTCGGTCTGCAGGAGCTCGTCGGCACCGTCGGCCTGCCACGCCTTCGAGTAGAACGACAGCGTCCCCTTGGCCACGTCCGGCTGCTTCGCGGTCGGGACGTCGTACTTCTTGGCGATGCAGTCCAGCGTCTTCTGGAAGCCGTTCGCCTCGTCGTCGATGATCGACTGGGTGCTCTCCTTGACCGCGGCCATGTAGCGCTTGAGCTGGTCGGCCTTGTCCTTGTCGGCCATCTGCCGCTTGCCCGTCAGGTACAGCTGGCCGCCGGCGCTGATCGCGTCGGAGGGGTCCCAGACCCGCGCGTCGGGCTGCTGGGCCTGCAGCGCCAGCGCGGTGTCGGTGGAGACGATGTAGCCGCCGACCCGCCCGCTCTGCACGAGGTCGAAGACGCCGGGGGCCACCCCGACGACCTGCGTGGGCACGTCGTCGGGGTTGATCCCGACCGAGTTCTCCACCAGGTTCAGCGTGATCTCGCTGGACCCGCCCTCCGAGGGGATGCCCATCGTGCGGCCCTTGAGGTCATCGGCGGACTCGATCGGGTCCTTCGCCGAGGACACGAACCGGACGGTGTTGAGCTTGGTGGCCGAGCCGATGTTCACGATCGGCGCGTCCTTGCCGCCGGCGGCCAGGATCGTCTCGATGTCGCCGACCCGGGTCACCAGCGCGGAGTCGGCGATGATCGTCTGGATCGCCTGCGCCGAGCCCTGGGTCGTCTCGAACTTCACCTTGAGGCCGTGGTCGGCGAAGTAGCCGCAGGTGTCGGCGACCAGCTCCGGGGCGAACGACAGCGTCTCCAGCGGCAGGATGTTGAGGAACGTGACCTCGTCCAGCTCCTTGGACCCGCCCGAGGCCGATGCGTCCGCGTCGTCGCCGGAGCCGCAGGCGGACACCAGCGCGGCGGCGAGGCCGAGCGCGACCAGGCCGCGGCTGCGGCGCAGGGCCCGCCGTGGCCGTCCGGCGGCGCGGCGGTCGGTCGGAGTGCTCATGGACGGGCTCCCTTGCTCGTTCACTGCGGCGTGCTCTCTTCGGGTCGTCGGCGGGGCGGGTGGACGTCTTCGCCAGCGTTGTTCGCTATACGAACACGCGTTTCTATGCCGCACAGCAGCATGACCCCCATCACACGGGCAGGTCAAGGAACAGCGGGGCACCACCGGTCGCCGCGCGGCGGTTCTCGCCACCGGACGAGCACGTCCGATACGAATTGCCTGGTCAGCGGCCTGTTCCGGGTCGTCCGGGACAGATGACGCGTTCTGCAGCCGCCATTCGTCCGATCGACGGACCCGGTCGGGCGTCCTTACGGTTCGGCCCGCACCGTGGGCATGACCGCGGTCACAGCGAAGGGAGTGGGCATGAGGACTCGGGCCGCGGTCATCCGGCAGGCAGGTCAGCCGTGGGAGGTCACCACGCTGGAGCTCGACGAGCCCGGGCCCGGCGAGGTGCGCATCAAGTTCGCCTACTCCGGCATGTGCCACTCCGACGAGCACCTGCGCACCGGCGACAGCGCCGCCCGGCTGCCCATGGTCGGCGGCCACGAGGGCGCCGGCATCGTCGAGGCGGTCGGCCCCGGCGTCACCCGGGTCGTCCCCGGCGACCACGTCGTCTGCTCGTTCATCCCCGCCTGCGGCACCTGCCGCTACTGCTCCACCGGCCGGCAGAACCTCTGCGACCAGGGCGCGCAGATGCAGACCGGCATGCTCGGCGACGGCACCTTCCGCTTCCACGACGACGACGGCAACGACCTGGGCGGCTTCTGCATGCTCGGCACGTTCGCCGAGCGCGCCGTGGTGTCCCAGGCCTCCTGCGTCAAGATCCTCGAGGACGTCCCGCTGGACGTCGCGGCGCTCGTCGGCTGCGGCGTGCCCACCGGCTGGGGCTCGTCGGTCTACGCCGCGAAGGTCGCCGCCGGTGACACCGTGGTCGTCTTCGGCGCCGGCGGCGTGGGCTCGAACGCGATCCAGGGCGCGGCCTACTCCGGCGCGGCGCACGTCGTCGTCGTCGACCCGGCGCCGTTCAAGCGCGAGATGGCGATGGAGTTCGGCGCGACGCACACGTTCGCCGACGCCGCGTCCGCGCAGGAGGCCGTGCAGCAGCTCACCTGGGGCCAGCTGGCCGACCACGCCATCATCACCGTCGGGGTGCTCACCTCCGAGGTCGTGTCGCAGGCCGCCGGCATCGTCGGCAAGGGCGGCCAGGTCACCGTGACCTCGGTCGGCAAGAGCACCGACACCCAGATCCAGCTCGCCGCCAACGGCCAGGTCGTCGGCTACCAGCGCCGCATCCAGGGCCACGTGTTCGGCATGTCGAACCCGCTCTACGACATCCCGCGGCTGCTCAAGCTCTACCGGGAGGGCCAGCTCAAGCTCGACGAGCTGATCACCCGCCGGTACACCCTCGACGAGATCAACGCCGGCTACGAGGACCTGGACGCCGGCAAGATCATCCGCGGCCTCATCGTCCACGAGGCGTGACCGGCCCGGCCCGCCCTGCCCGCCCCGAGGAGATCACCGTGCACGTCTCCCACCACGTCGACGGCGCCGCGCTCGACTCCGCCGACGGGCGCACCTTCGAGTGCGTCTCCCCCATCGACAACTCCGTGGTCGCGACCGTGGCGCTCGGCGGCCAGGCGGAGGTCGACGCCGCGGTCGCCTCCGCCCGGGCCGCCTTCCGCGGGTGGTCGCGGACCCCGGTGGCGCAGCGCGCCGCCGTGCTGCACCGGGTCGCCGACCTCATCGACGCCCGGCGCGACGAGCTGGCCGACTGGGAGACCCGCGACATGGGCATCCCGGTCTCCGACGCCCGCGCGGTCGACGTCCCGCGCTCGGCGGCGGTCTTCCGGTTCTTCGCCGACTGGGCCACCCAGGTGGGCAGCGAGTCCTACTCCGACCCCGCGGCCGGCACCCTCACCTACACGCTGCGCGAGCCGCTGGGCGTGGTGGCGGCGATCGCACCGTGGAACCTGCCGCTGCTGACCATGGCGTGGAAGGTGGCCCCGGCGCTGGCGTTCGGGAACACCGTGGTCGCCAAGCCCGCCGAGCAGAGCCCGCTGACCGCCACCTTCCTCGCCCGGATCTGCACCGAGGCCGGCCTCCCGGACGGCGCGTACAACGTCGTCCACGGCTTCGGGCCCGGCTCGGCCGGCGAGGCGCTCACCCGGCACCCCGACGTCGACGGGGTCGCGTTCACCGGTGCCTCCTCGACCGGCCGCGTGCTCATGCGCGACGGCAGCGCCAGCCTGAAGCGGCTGTCGCTGGAGCTGGGCGGCAAGTCGGCCACCATCGTGGCCGAGGACGCCGACCTGGACGTCGCCGTGCCGGGCGCCGTCCGCTCCATCGTGAGCAACGCCGGGCAGCTGTGCGTGGCCGGCTCGCGGGCGCTGGTGCACCGCAGCATCTACGACGAGTTCCTGTCCCGGGTGGTCGACGAGCTGGCGGGCTGGACGCAGGGCGACCCGCGCGACCCGGCCACCCGGCTCGGCCCGCTGGTGACGGCCGAGCACCTGGACCGCGTGCTCGGCTACGTCGACCTGGCCCGGGAGGAGGGCGCCAAGGTGCTCACCGGCGGCGGCCGGCCCACCGACCCGGCGCTGGCCGACGGCAACTTCCTGCAGCCGACCGTGCTGGTCGACGTGCACAACGGCATGCGCTGCGTGCGCGAGGAGATCTTCGGGCCGGTGCTCGCGGTCATGCCGTTCGACACGATCGAGGAGGCGATCGACATCGCCAACGACAGCCCCTACGGGCTGGCCGGCTCGGTCTGGACCCGGAGCCTGGAGACCGCGCAGACCGTGGCGCGCGAGGTGCGCACCGGCAACATGTGGGTCAACTGCTTCTCGGTGCGCGACCTGCGCGCACCGTTCGGCGGCTTCAAGGACTCCGGGATCGGCCGCGAGGGCGGTGACCACTCGCTGGAGTTCTACACCGAGCTCAAGTCGGTCGTCCTCAAGACCTCTCCCGCGCAGTAGCCCCGCGCGGGAGCGCGGGCGGCCGGCCACCCCGGGGCAGGGGGTGGCCGGCCGCCCGCGTCAGCGCGCCCGGGCGGCGGTGCCCGCGGCGACCGCCGCGGTGTCCGGCGTGCGCCGGGCCCGGACCCCGAAGGTGGCCAGCAGCGCCACCAGGCACAGCGCGCTCACGTACAGCGCGATGGGCGTGGACGACCCGTACGCGTCGTAGAGCGCGGTCGCGACCAGCGGCGTGATCGCGCCGCCGATCATCCCGCCCACCTGGTAGGCGATCGAGATGCCGCTGTAGCGGTAGCGGACGTCGAAGATCTCGGTGAACAGCCCGCCCTGCGAGCCGGCCATGATGCCCTGCACGACGGCGGCCACCACGAACGCGAGCAGCGCCGGGCCGGTCTCGCCGGTGTTGACCAGCGCGAACATCGGCAGCGGCCAGACCACGCAGGTGAGCGCCCCGAGGGCGAACACCTTCCGGGAGCCGTATCGGTCCGAGACCAGTGCCGACACGACGATGGTGGCGATCCACACCGACGTCGAGATCAGGATGAGCGTCAACAGCCGGGTGCGGTCGAAGCCGACGACGGTGGTGCCGTAGGTGAGCATGTAGACGATCACCGTGTAGCCGATCGCCGGGGGCGCGATCGAGGCGAGGCTGGCGCACACCAGGGTGCCGGGCTGCTCCTTGACCAGCTGGGCCACCGGGACCTTGGTGACCTCGCTCTTCTCCTTGAGCTCCTGGAACTCCGGGGCGTCCTGCAGCCGGCTGCGGACGACGAAGCCGACGGCCACCAGCAGGATGCTGAGCAGGAACGGGACCCGCCAGCCCCAGTCGAGGAAGGCGTCGTCGTCGAGCTCGGAGACGGCGAGGAACGCGAGGTTCGACGTCAGCACCCCGACCGGCACCCCGAACTGGGCGAAGCTGCCGTACACCGCGCGCCGCCGCGGGGAGGCGTGCTCGGTGGCGATGAGCACCGCGCCGCCCCACTCGCCGCCCACGCCGAAGCCCTGGATGATCCGCAGGCTGATCAGCAGCAGCGGGGCGCCGATGCCGATCGCGGCGTAGGTGGGCAGCACGCCGATGAGGAACGTCGACCCGCCGGTCATCAGCAGGGTGAGCACCAGCATCGCCTTGCGGCCGATCCGGTCGCCGTAGTGCCCGATCACCGCCGCGCCGATCGGGCGGGCCGCGAAGCCGACCGCGAAGGTGGCGAACGAGGCGAGCGTGCCGGTCAGCGGGTCGAACTCGGGGTAGAACAGCGGCCCGAAGGCGAGCGCGGCCGCCGTGCCGAAGATGTAGTAGTCGTACCACTCGATGGACGTGCCGATGAAGCTGGCCGCGAACAGGCCCTTCTTCGACGGGCCGGTCCGTGGGGTCGGGCTGGTGGTGGAGGCCACGGTGCGTGCTCCTCTGGACGCCGGGGCGGACTCGGGGCTGGGTCGGCGGGACGGGCACCGGCTGCACCTGTTCCCACCGCCCCCTCGATGCAACCGGCCGGCGGGAGGGCTGTCCCGCGTCGCGGTGCCCGTCCTGTGTGCCACCTGGGGACCGCGGGCGCTACGTCACTTGTCCCGGGCGGGCTCCCGGGTCCCGACCTACCGTGGGCCCGGGGACCGTCGGGTCCCCGATCCGCCGACGCACCGGGAGTGCACGAGTGCCCCACGAGCTGCCCGAGATCCGCACGGACCTCTTCATCGACGGCGAGACGCGGACGGCCGACGACGCGCTCCAGGTCGTCGACCCCGCCGACGGCTCGATCGTCGGCTACGCCGCGGCCGCCACCGCCAAGCAGGCGGAGGAGGCCGTCGCCGCCGCGCACCGCGCGTTCCCCGGCTGGGCCGCCCGCAGCCCGCAGGACCGCGCCGCGCTGCTCACCGCCGCGCTCGCGCCGCTGGAGGCCGACCGCCCGGCGACCGCCGAGGTGCTGACCCGCGAGAACGGCAAGGTGCGGATGGAGTCGTTCATCGACTCGATCGTCTTCGCGCACCGCTTCGGGCTGGCCACCGCGCTGGCCGACGAGGTCGACCGGGTGGTCGAGCTGCCCGCCCCGCCGCTGGACACCCGGGTGTCCTACCTGCCGCTCGGCGTCGTCACGATCATCGTGCCGTTCAACTGGCCGCTGGCGATCCTGGCCGCCTCGCTCCCCCAGGCGCTGCTGGCCGGCAACACCGTGGTGGTCAAGCCGCCGCCGACCTGCCCGCTGGCCACCGTGCGCACCGTCGAGCAGGTCGCCCGGCTGCTGCCGCCCGGCGTGCTCAACGTGGTCACCGGGGCCGACGCGGAGATCGGCGCGGCGCTGATCAGCGACGACCGGGTCAAGAAGGTCGCCTTCACCGGCAGCGTCGGCGGCGGCAAGCGGATCATGGCGATGGCCAGCGAGTCGCTGACCCGGGTCACCCTGGAGCTGGGCGGCAACGACCCGGCGCTGGTCCTGCGCGACGCCGTCCTGGACGACGACGCGGTGATGAAGCTGTTCACCGGCACGTTCGACTCCACGGGCCAGATCTGCATGGCGGCCAAGCGGATCTACGTGCACCGGTCGCGCTACGACGAGGTCGTCGACGGCCTGTCGAACGTGCTGTCGACGATGAAGCTGGGCCACGGCCTGGTCGAGGGCGTCACGATGGGCCCGCTGCACAGCCCGCGGCAGAAGGAGTACGTCGCCGAGCTCGTCGCCCAGGCCCGGGAGTCCGGTGCCGAGGTGCGCGAGTTCGGTGAGGCGTTCGAGGGCCAGGACCTGTCGCAGGGCAACTTCCTGCGGCCCTCGCTCGTGCTCGACCCGCGGGACGACGCCCGGGTGGTCGTCGAGGAGCAGTTCGGGCCGACCATCCCGATCCTGCCGTTCGACGACCTGGACGACGCCGTCGCGCGGGCCAACGACACCTGGTCGGGCCTGTGCTCGTCGGTGTGGACCGCCGATCGCGAGCAGGCCGCCGCGGTCGGCGCCCGGCTGCGCACCGGCTACACGTTCGTCAACTCGCACGGCGCCGCGGTGCTCGACGAGCGCGCGCCGTTCGGCGGGTTCAACGGCAGCGGCATGGGCCGCGAGCTGGGCATCGAGGGGATCCGCGACTTCATGGACACCCACTCGGTCGGCCTCCCCGCCTCCTGATCCCGCGGGGTGCCGCCGCCGGTCAGCCGGCGGCGGCGCCCCGTGCCGCGCGCAGCATCTCCGCGCGGTCGACGACCTTCACCCGCTCGCGGCCGCCCTGCGCGCCCAGCGACCGCTCCAGCTCGTCGAGCAGCTCCCAGCCGGACCACTCGACCACGTGCACGCCCCGGGCGGCCAGCAGCGCGGGCAGCGCCGCCGGGTCGCGCACCGCGGCCGGTGGCAGCCCGGGCAGGTCCGCGGCGAGGTGCCCGACGGTCTCGGCGGCGTCGGACTTCGTGTGCCCGATCAGCCCGACCGCCCCGCGCTTGACCCAGCCGCTGGCGTACAGCCCCGGCAGCACGTCGCCCTCCGGGCCGAGCACCCGGCCGGCGGCGTTGGGCACCACCCCGGCGGCCTCGTCGAACGGCACGCCCGGCAGCGGCGAGCTGCGGTAGCCGACGGCCCGGTAGACCGCCTGGACGTCGAGCACCGTGGTCTCCCCCGTGCCGCGGACCGTGCCGTCGCCGGTGAGCTCGGTGCGCTCGACCTCCACGCCGGTGACCCGGTCGGTGCCGAGCACCCGCACCGGGCGGGTGAGGAAGTGCAGGTGCAGCCGCCGGGGCGCGGTGCGCGACGCCGGGTCGACGGCGGCCCAGCCGGTGAGCGCCTCGACCACCTGCGCCACCTGGTGCGAGCCGGCGACCGCCGCCCGGGAGGCGTCGTCGAACTGCAGGTCGGCCGGGTCGACGACCACGTCGACGCCGGGCACCTCGCCCAGCTCGCGCAGCTCCAGCGGGGTGAACCGGGCCTGCGCCGGCCCGCGGCGGGCCAGCAGGTGCACGTCGGTGACCGCCCCCGCGGCGAGCTGGGCGAGCACCTCGTCGGGGACGTCGGTGCCGGCCAGCGCGGCGTCGTCGCGGACCAGCATCCGGGCGACGTCCAGCGCGACGTTGCCCGCGCCGACGACCGCGACGGCGGGGGTGTCCAGCGGCCAGGTGCGCGGCGCCTCGGGGTGGCCGGCGTACCAGGAGACGAACTCGGCGGCGCCGTGCGAGCCGGGCAGCTGGGCGCCGGGCACCCGCAGCTCGGCGTCCCGGGACGCACCGGTGGTGAGCACCACCGCGTCGTAGTGCGCGCGCAGGTCGGCCAGCGTCACGTCGGTGCCGAGCTCGACGTTGCCGAGGAAGCGGATCCGGCCGCGGGCCATCACCCGGTGCAGCGACCGGCTGATCATCGCGCTGACCTTCGGGTGGTCGGGCGCGACGCCGTAGCGGATCAGCCCGAACGGCGCCGGCAGCCGCTCCAGCAGGTCGACCTCCACCGCCACCTCCCGGTGCCGGCTGAGCGCGTCGGCGGTGAAGAACCCCGCCGGCCCCGCGCCGACCACCGCCACCCGGTAGGGCCCGTCCGTCGTCACTGCCGCTCCTCCCCCGGCGCCGTCGGCACCGGTCGGGACCACGGTACGGCGGGCCGGCCGGGCGGTCAGGCGGGCCGGGCGGTCGGGCGGTCAGGCGGTCAGGCGACGGCGGGTGCCCGCCGCGGGCGGCCGGTGCGGCGTGTCGACGACGTCGCCCGGAACCTGCTTGTCCCCGCCGGTGGCGGTCCCTAGCGTCGCGGGGCGACACCCGTCGCCGCACCGGAAGGGCACCACCCGCGATGTTCGCTCGACTCGGACGCTTCGTCGTCCGGCACCCGTGGCAGGTGATCGCCGCGTGGATCGTGCTCGCCGTGGCGGTCGTCGCCCTCGCACCGAAGCTCACCTCGACCAGCGACGAGGCGGAGTTCCTGCCGAGCCACTACGAGTCGATCCAGGCGCTGGACCTGCAGGAGCAGGCGTTCCCGTCCGCGCGGACGCCGGACGCGCTCATCGTCGTCGAGCGGCGGGACGGCGCCCCGCTCACCGACGCCGACGCCGACACAGTGACCCGGGTGGCCGCCGCGCTCACCGCGGAGGACGTCGAGCACGTCGAGGGCATCACCGCCGTCCCGCCGACGGGCAACCGGCTCGTGCAGCTGGTGGCGGTGCAGCTGCCGGACGTGAGCAGCGGCAGCGACACCCGCGCCACCGACGCGGTCGCGGACCTGCGCCCCGCGCTGCAGGACCAGCTGCGCGACACCGACCTGCGCGGCGGCATCACCGGCAACGCCGCCCAGCAGCTCGACGCCCAGGACTCCGGCAGCCGGGCCGAGGCGATCGTCGGCATCGCCACGATCGGGCTGATCGTGGTGCTGCTGCTGGTGATCTTCCGCAGCCCGATCATCGCGCTGCTGCCGATCGTCACCATCGGCCTGGTCTCCCAGGTGGCCACCGGGCTGATCGGCTGGGCCAACGAGGCGTTCGACCTCGAGGCCGACAGCTCGGTCACCTCGATCCTCATCGTGGTGCTGTTCGGCGTCGGCACCGACTACATCCTGTTCCTGATGTTCCGGTACCGGGAACGGCTGCGCGCGGGCGACGACCCGAAGACCGCGATGGTCAACGCGGTGGCCCGGGTCGGCGAGGCGATCGCCTCGGCCGCCGGCGCGGTGATCATCGCGTTCCTCGCGCTGCTGCTGTCGACGCTGGGCCTGTTCCGGGCGCTGGGTCCGGCGCTGGCCATCTCGGTGGCGGTCACCCTGGTCGCCGGGCTGACCCTCATCCCGGCGGTGGTGTCGCTGCTGGGCACCAGGGTGTTCTGGCCGTCCAAGGCGTGGCGGAGCGAGCCGAAGGGCGACCGGGCGGCGGCGATCGGCACCTCCCTGGGCCGGCACCCGGTGCGCTACGTGGTCGCCTCCGGCGGCGTCCTGGTGCTGCTGGCGGTCTTCGCCCTCGGCTTCAGCGCGAACTTCGACCTGTCGGCGGGTTCGTCGGACAGCACCGCGGAGTCCGCGGTCTGGCAGGAGGAGCTGCTCAAGACCGTGCCGGCCGGCGCCACCCAGCCCACCGACGTCTACCTGCGCTCGGACGACGGCAGCCGGCTCGACGACGGCGCGGTCGCCGACTTCGGCGCCCGGCTGGCCGGCGTCCGCGGCGTGGGCGAGGTGGCCCCGCCGCAGCTGTCCGAGGACGGCGCCGTCGCGGACTTCTCGGTGACCCTCGCCGACAGCCCGGAGTCGAAGGCGGCGCTGGAGACCGTCCGCGGTCCGCTGCGCGACGACGCGCACGCGGCCGCACCCGCCGGCACCACCGCCCTGGTCGGCGGCATCACCTCGGTGTTCGTCGACATCCAGTCGGCGATGAACCGCGACTACGCGGTGGTGTTCCCGGTCGCCGCAGTGCTGATCATGCTGATCCTGGGCGCGCTGCTGCGCAGCGTCGTGGCGCCCTGGTACCTGATGGCGGCGGTGGGGCTGGGCTTCGCGGCCACCCTGGGGGCCAGCGTGCTGGTGTTCCAGACGATCGGCTCCGAACCGGGGCTCATCTTCACCCTGCCGCTGATCATGTACCTGTTCGTGGTGGCGCTGGGCACCGACTACAACATCCTGATGGTGGCCCGCCTGCGCGAGGAGGCGCAGGAGGGCAACGCCCCGCGGCAGGCGGCGGCGATCGCCTTCCGGCACGCGGCGCCCACGGTGGCCGCGGCCGGGGTCATCCTGGCCGGCACCTTCGCCTCGCTCATGCTGGCCGGCAACAGCCAGCTGACCCAGATGGGCTTCGCCATCTCGGTGGGCATCGCGATCGCCGCGTTCGTGATGGCGATGTTCTTCGTGCCCGCGCTCACCGCCCTGATCGGCCACCGCGCGTGGTGGCCGGGGCACGCGGACGCGAGGCGACCCGCGGACGAGCGGCCGGCCCCCGAGGCCGAGCCCGCCCGCCTGTAGCCGTCCGGGGTGCCCGCCGGGCTCGGCGGGCACCCCCTCAGGGCCGCGCGAGCAGCTCCACGGTGCCGGCGGTGGCGTCCAGCCGCAGCCGGTCGCCGGTGCGGAAGGCCGCGACCGGGTCGGCGTCCAGGTCCGACAGCGCCGGGACCCGGGTGACCACCGCGCCGAGGGCCACCTTGGTGGTCATGGTGCTGAACACCATCCCGATCGGCGCGGTGCCCAGCAGCCGGGTCGACTGGAAGAACCCGGACCAGCCCGAGGAGCCCTTGGCGCCGGGGAAGACCAGGATCTTGCCGGTGAAGCAGACGCCGCACAGCTCGTGCCGGCGCTCGATGATCGTGCCGGTGGCCGGGTCGATGCCGCCCCAGCCGGAGATCGTCTCGTGCGACACCAGCGCCTCGCCCTCGACGACGCCGGGCACGATCGTGCGGCCACGCAGCAGGGTGCGCGGGGCGGCCTGGTCGATGCCCGCGTGGTCGATGCCCGTGCCGTCGATGCTCATCGCAGCTCCCCCCGCCAGCGGCCGGTGACGGCCGCGTCGACGCAGTCCTCCAAGGTGCCGAACCAGGCCTCGATGCCGAGGATCGCCGGCAGGTAGTGCGCCTGCTTGGCCGAGTCGGTGGCGAACACCCGGGTGCCCGCCGGCGCCGTCCGGGACATCGCCGGGCAGGAGTCGGTGAGCACCTTGCCGCCCGCGGCCTCGATCACCGCGGTGTAACCGCTGCGCCGGGCCACCGCGGCCAGCGCGGCCGGTGCCATCAGCCACAGCTCGGTGCCCGGGTGCAGCTTGCGGCCCTCCAGCGCCCGGGCGGCGTCGCGGATCTGCTCCAGCGACGCGTGCGGGCAGCCCAGCAGCACGAAGTCGACGTCGGTGCTGCGCCCCTGGTCGTTGAGCGTCTCGTACACCGCCCGCCGCTCGGCCGGCCCGTAGACGACCGGCTCGGGCACCCGCCCGCCGCCGAACGCCGCCTCCACCGTCGGCGCCTCGGGCGTGATGCCGGGCAGGTGGTACATCTCCACGCCGCCCGAGGAGGCCGCGGCCGCGCCGAAGTGCTTGAGGTCGGTGAGGTCGGGGTGCGCGTACGGGCCGACGACGACCGGCCGCTGCTCCTGCACCAGGTCGCCGACGAAGTACCCGAGCATCCCCCAGTCCAGCAGGTCCTCGACCCGCGCGCCGACCTGCACGAGGTGGGTGCCGTACCGGTTCTCCGCCAGGTGGTTGCCCCAGTACGGGATCCGGCCGGTGAGGCTCGCCGCCCCGGTGGAGGCGCCGCCCTCGCAGTTGGTGCGGGCGCCGAGCACCGAGTTGCAGTAGACGACCGCGGAGGACTCCATCCACGCGCAGTGCTCGCCGCGCACCGGCAGGTTGCCCACCTGGTACGGCGTGCAGGTGGCCAGGATGCTCACCCCGCGGCCGCCGATGTAGGCCTCCGCCTCGCCCTGCAGCTCCGCCCAGTGCCGCGGGTAGGGCACGGTGTCCAGGGCGTCGACGCCGAACCCGGCCTGCAGCTGGCAGGTGGGCACCTTCACCCCGGGGACGGCGAAGTCGCCGTCGCTGTCGAGGTTGATGACGGCGAACGCCTTGTCCCAGCCGCCCTCGGCGACCAGCTTGGCCTTGGCCGGCGACGGCTGGGTGGTGGTGCCGGCGACGTTGCGGGTCTCCACCAGCCGCTCGGCGCCCAGCGCCTCGCCGTACCGGACGAGCAGGTCCATCGCGGCGGCGACCGCGGGGCCCTCGTCCCCGTCGGCCATCGCCCGTTCCTCGTCGGTGAGCAGCACGCGGTCCTCCTCCTCGGTGCGATCGGATCAGCGGTCCAGCGGGTCAGCCGCCGACGTTCTCCGCGATGCGGCCGGCCAGCGCGGCCAGGTCGACGTCGTGCGTGCTGTCCTTGCCGACCAGGTCGAGCACGTGCGCGGCGGCGTGGCCCATCGCCCCGCACGGGCCCATCACCCGGACGCTGGACAGCGCGGCGGCGTCGCCGTCGACGCACCGGCCGGCGACCAGCAGGTTGTGCACGTCCGGCGGGGTCATCGCGCCCAGCGGCACGTAGTGCAGGTGGTCGGGGCCGAAGGTCTCCCAGACGTAGCCCTCGGGGCTGTCGTGCAGCTCGACCGGCCAGGAGGTGCGGGCCACCGCGTCCGGGAACCGGGTGCCGGCGCGCACGTCGTCCAGGGTGAGCTGCTGCCGGGCGGCGACCCAGCGGGTCTGCCGGCGGCCGGGGAAGCCGTAGGCGCGCACCCGGGCCCGGCCGAACGTCGCCGGGAACTCGGTGCGCAGGAACTCCACGACCCGGTCGGCCTGGGCGCGGCCGGCGAGCTGCGCGCGGGTGGCCGCGATGGGGTCCAGCGGCGCCTCGATGTGGGTCATGTTGAGCACCGCGGTGCCGCGGCCGGGGAAGTAGAAGGCCAGCCCGTCGCGGCGCAGCAGCCCGTACTCGTCGGCCTTGGCCCGCACCCGGGCGGACAGCTCGTCGGGCTCGGGCAGCACCGCCTCGTCGACGTCCTCGACGACCAGCTGCTGCGAGCCGTAGATCTCCCGCTCGGGCAGCCGGCAGGGCAGCCCGGCCTCCCAGGCCAGCGCCGCGTCGCCGCTGGCGTCGACGAAGCCGGTGGCCTCGACCTGCACGCTGCCGTAGCGGGTGGCGAACCGGACGCCGGCCACCCGGTCGGCGTCCCGGTCGACGCCGGTGATGACCGCGCCGGTGACCACCTGGATGCCGGCGGCGGCGACGGTGTCCTCGACCCAGCGGCCCAGCCGGACCTCGTCGTAGCCGATGGTCAGGGTGTGGCCGCGGCGCTCGAACAGGTCGCCGGTGGCGCCGAGGTCGCGGAAGATGCCGTCGAACAGGCCGTGGGTGAGCTGCTGGTACTCCGGGCCGTTGCCGTAGACGCCGCAGAACAGGCCGATCAGCGAGTTGACCATCTGCCCGCCGAGCACCGGCAGGGCGTCGACGAGCACGACGTCGTGGCCCAGCCGGGCGGACTCGACGGCCGCGGACAGGCCGGCGATGCCGGCGCCGACGACGCAGACGTCGGCGGTCACCAGGTGGTCCGGCGGGGCGGACGGGCCGGCGGGCCCGCCGTCGCGCAGCACGGTGCGCACGGGCAGGTCGGTCAGCGCATGAGGCATGGCTCACACGCTAGGCAGCCGGGGCGCTCTGTGGAAACAACCATTCCGGCTGGCGACCATCAACCGCGTTGATGGTCGGTCAGAGCACAGCGGCGACCTCGGCGACCAGCTCGCGGAACCAGCGGTGGGCGGGGTCGCCGTCGAGGTCCGCGTGCCACCACAGCCGCTCCTCGATCGGCAGCGGGTCGCCGGGGCAGTCGAGCACCCGCAGGCCGAGCGGCCCGGCGACCGCGGTGGCCAGCCGCTCCTGCACCAGCGCGACCCGGTCGGTGCCGGCGACCAGCCGGGGCACCGCCTCGTAGCCCTCCACCCGCACCCGCACCTCCGGCTGGATGCCCAGCTGCCGGAGCGGGCCGTGCAGCGGGGCGGCGGTGTCCAGCCCGCGGTCGGGCTGGAAGGCCACCACCCACGGCAGCTCCCCCAGCGCGGCCGCCGTCAGCAGTCCGCCGCCCGCGGTCGGGTGGTCGCGGTCGACGACGACCACCCACCGGTCGGTGAACAGCGGCAGCGACCGCATCCCCGGCCGGTCCAGCCGCGCGGCCGGGGGTGCCACCACGCCGTCCAGCAGCCGGATGGTGTCGGCGACGTCGGCGGTGAACGCCTCGCGCACCAGCTGCAGGTGCAGCCGGACGCCGGGCGCCCGGGCGGCCAGCGCCGCGGACAGCCGCGCACCGAGCACACCGATCGTGTAGTCGGCGGTCACCAGGGTGAACTCGCGCCGCGACCGGGCGGGGTCGAACGCCCGCCCGGTCGCGAACAGCCGCTCGGCGGCCGCGCAGACCGCCTCCACCTGGTCGGCGAGCTGGGCGGCCAGCGGGCTCAGCGCGTAGCTGCCCGCCCGGCGCACCAGCAGCTCGTCGTCGAAGTGCCGGCGCAGCCGGGACAGCGCGGCGCTGGCGGCCGGCTGGGTGACCCCGATCCGGGCCGCGGCCCGGGTGACGTTGCGCTCCCGCAGCAGCTCGCGCAGCGCCACCAGCAGGTTGAGGTCCAGGTTGGCCAGGTGGGCGGCCGGTCGCGCCGCGGGGTCCTCCACGACGGCGGACCGTACCGCCTGCCCGGTCAGGACCGGCCGGTCATCGACTCCTCGACCAGCCCGGGCGGGGCGGCGTCGAGCATGGCCAGGATCGACTCGGCGAGCTGCCGGGCGCCGGCCGGGTCGAGCTCGACGGCGACCCGCGCCGCGGCACCGCGGTCGGGGTTGCGGAAGTCGATGTTGAGCGTGTGCGCCTGCGGGGCGGACACCGGGTGGTCGAAGTAGACGGTCGCCGCGGTCAGCGGGAACCACCCCGAGGCCCCCTTGCCGGCGCCGGTCAGCGGCAGGGTGGCGGTCTGGTACGTGCACACGGGGAGGCCTCCTCAGACGCTCAGGTGACGGCCGAAGAACGACCAGATCCGCTGCCAGCCGTCGACCGCGGCCGCGACCCGGTAGGCGGGCCGGTCGGTGGAGAAGAAGGCGTGCCCGGCGTCGTCGTAGCGGTGGAACTCGTGCTCCTTGCCGGCCTCGGTGAGCAGCCGCTCCAGCTCGTCGACGTCCGCCGGCGAGGGGTAGGAGTCCTCGTTGCCGAACAGCCCCAGCAGCGGCGCGCGCAGGTCCGGCACCCGGTGGGCCAGCGGGCCGACCTGCAGCGGGAAGCCCTCCGGGGGCTCGCCGACGACGAACGCGCCGTAGCAGTCGACCGCGGCGTCGAGGTCCAGCGCGGTGGCGGCGAGGAAGGACTGCCGGCCGCCGGAGCAGTAGCCGATGGTGCCCACCCGGCCGTTGGAGCCGGGCAGTGCGCGCAGGTGCGCGGCCGCGCCGGCGACGTCGCCGACCAGCCGGTCGTCGGGCACCCCTCCGGCGGCGCGGGCCGCGGCGGCGGCGTCGTCAGGGTCGGCGCCGGGCGCCTCGCGGGTGTACAGGTTCGGGCAGATGGCGAGGTAGCCGTGCGCGGCGAACCGCCGGGTGACCTCCAGCGACCAGGCGTCGTAGCCGGGCATGTGGTGGATGACGACGACGCCGCCGCGCGGCTCGCCGCCCGACGCGTCCAGCGGCTGCGCCAGGTAGGCCTCGATCCGGTCGCCCCCGGCGCCCTCGATGTGCACGGTCTCGGCCCGCAGGTCCCCGATCAACCCGGTCGTCCCCTCGTCCTCGCGCCCACCCGTCGCGGGCACCCCGGCACACCCAACCACTGCCCGCGCCGGGCCGCGCGGGAGGTGGTCCGTCGCTCCGGCGCCGCGTGGCCGGGCGCTCCCGGGGGTAGGGAGCGCCCGGCGAGACCAGCCGCCCGCTGCGACAGCAGAGGCTCCGAGATGGCCCAGCCGACGACGAACCGGGCCCGATCCGCAGCGCACCGCTCCGCCGCGGCGCGCACGGTGCCGGGCCCGAGCCGGCGCCCGCCGCCCCCGCGGCGGCCCGACCGCGGCACCCCGCCACCCCCGGCCACGGCGCCGGCCCCGGCGGCGACCGGCACCCCGGTGCCCGGCTGGCTGGCGGCCGGCGCGGCGTGGGGGTGGCGGCTGCTCGTCGTCGGCGCGGTCGGCTGGTTCGTCGTCCGGTTCCTGTCCGGGCTGACCGTGGTCACGGTGCCCGTCGCGCTCAGCATCCTCCTGACGGCGCTGCTGCTCCGGCCGACGGCCGTCCTGCGCCGCCACGTGCCCCGCGCGGTCGCCGGCCCGGTCGTCCTGGTGACGCTGGTCGTGCTGGTCGGCGGCGTGGGGGCGCTGATGGGCTGGCAGGTGGCCGGCCAGCGGGAGCGGCTGGTCGCCGAGGCCGGGGACGTCCTCGACGACGTGGGCGGGCGGCTGGCCGGGCTGCCCGGGGTGGGCGAACGGTCGACCGACCTGGTGGACCGCGCGGGCGAGTGGCTGCAGACCCACGACGACGCGGTGCTCAGCGGGGCGCTGACCGCCGGCTCGCTCGCCGCGAAGGTCTTCGGCGGGTTCGTGCTCACCCTGTTCCTGACCATGTTCCTGCTGATCGACGGCGACCGGGTGTGGAGCTGGTTCGTGCGGCTGCTGCCCCGGCACACCCAGCCGGCGGCCAACGGCGCCGGGCACCGGGCGTTCCAGGTGCTGGCCGGCTGGATCGTCGGGACGGCGCTCATCGGCGTGGTGCACGCGGTCACCCTGGGCGTCACCCTCTGGCTGGTGGGCACGCCGCTGGTGCTGCCGCTGGCGGTCCTGGCCCTGCTCGGCGGGTTCGTCCCGGTGGTGGGCGAGGTGGTGTTCGGCGCGCTGGCCGCGGCGGTGACGCTGGCCAGCGCCGGGGTCGGGCCGCTGCTGGTGCTCATCGGCGTGCTGGTGGCCAGCAACATCTGGGAGCCCTACCTGCTGCAGCCGCTGATCATGCGGCGCACGGTCCGGCTGCACCCGGTGGCGGTGCTGCTCGGCATCGCCGTCGGAGGCACGCTGGCCGGCGTCCCAGGCGCGCTCATCGCCATCCCGCTGTCGGCGGCGGTGCACGCCGCGGTCAAGTACCTGACCGGCATCGAGGACATCGGCGGCAACCCGCTGCGCGACGAGGACCGGATGGCCGCGGAGGCGCCGCCGCTGACCGCGGTGCCACCCGGTCCCCCGGCCCGGTCGCGGCTGCGCATCCGTCCCCGGCGGGCCGGCTGACCGCTCAGCCGGGGACGGCGGGCACCAGCGGGGACGTGCGGTCACCTCGTCGACCGGCGCCTCGGGCGCGTGCCCCGCGTCGTCCCGGAAGCGGTAGAGCGCTTCCCGGTCGGGCAGCCCGTGGCCGGCCCGGCAGCGCAGGCTGCCCACCTCCCCGACGTACACCGGCCGCGGCCGGCGGGCGACGGCGTACCGGCCGGCCCGCTCGACCAGCCGGGCGCCGCAGGTCGGGCAGTGCAGGTTGTGCACGGACTGGATCCACACAGACTCCATGCGCACAGCGTCCGCACACGGTCACCGGCTGCCAAGGTCGGGCACAGCACTGGGACGACTCGTCACCGGATCGCAAAGAACGGCGGCCGGCACATGACGAGTGCGTGACGCTCGCGCGCCTGGCTGTCCTCCGGCCCCCCGGGCGGGGACGCTGGAGCCATGCACGCTGAAGCCATGGACGCGGGAGCGAGGGCAGCCCACCCGGAGCAGCACGGCACGAGCCGGCCCGCCGGCGCACCCGCGCCCGGCCGCACCGAGGTCGTCACCTCGCGCAGCGGGCGGGTGGCGGTGCACGGCGACCTCACCCGGCAGGGCGCCGACCTGCTGCGCGGCACGGTCGAGACGCTGCAGCGGCGGGGCCACGACCCGGTGGTCGTCGACCTGCGCGCGGTCGCGTCGGTCGACGCCGGCGGCCGCGCGGTGCTCGAGTCGCTCCGCACGCACGTGGCCGCTGCCGGCGGTCGGCTGATGCTGCGCAACGAGCCCCCCGCTCTGGTCTGAGCCGCTGGGTCGCTGAGCTGCGGGCCCCACCTCCCGGGGTCAGCGCCCCCGCCGGCCGCCCCGGCCGGGCTCCACCTGGAGCACCCGCCGCAACCCGGTGCGCCGCAGCATGTCCTCGGTGCGCCGGTTGGCCCCGCGCAGCACCACCGCACCGCCCCGCGCCCGGCAGGTCCGGTGCGCCCACAGCAGGCTCGCCACCACCGGGCTGGCCAGCTGCGCCACCCCGGTCACGTCGACGACCAGGCGTCGGGCGCCGGCCAGCAGCGCGTCGTGCAGCAGCCACCGGACGTCGGCCAGCCCGTCGGCGAGCAGGTCGTCGTCCAACCGGACCACCACCTCGCCGTCCGCCGCCGACGCGGCGTGCCGGTCCCAGCGCAGCAGCCGGCCCGCGTCCGCGGTCGCGGTCATCGCACGCTCCTCGATCGGCTCCGGCGTCCCGGCGACGACGGTGCCCGGCCGGCTTTGCGACCACCCCTGCGGTTCCTTTGCGATCGCGTGACGATCGCGCCGGCGCGGCCGGGCGCCCTCCCGGCCGGTGGCACGATGGCGGCCGTGCCACCGCGTCTCCTGCTCGTCGAGGACGACGACTCCATCCGCACCTCGCTGCGGTGGGCCCTGGAGGACGAGGGCTACCAGGTGGACGAGGCGGTCAGCGGTGAGGACGCCGTCCGGCAGGTCGCCGGGTCGCCCCCGGACCTGATGATCGTGGACCTGATGCTCGGCGCGATGAGCGGCTTCGAGGTGATCCGCCAGGTCCGGCGCACCCGCGACCTGCCGATCATCGTGGTCAGCGCCCGCGCCGACACCCACGACGTCGTCGCGGCGCTCGAGGCCGGCGCTGACGACTACGTGACCAAGCCGTTCGAGGTCAAGGAGGTCACCGCCCGGCTGCGCGCGCTGCGCCGCCGGGCCGGGAGCGGCGCCGGCGCCGAGCGGCCCGCCGAGGTCGTGCTGGACGCCGACCCGGCCGCGCCGCTGGTGCTGCGGCCCGACCGCGGCACCGTGCACCGCGGCGAGGAGCAGGTGCACCTGACGCTGACGGAGTTCCGGATGCTGTGCGAGCTGGCCGCCGCACCCGGCCGGGTGTTCAGCCGGCAGGCGCTGCTGGAGCGCGTGTGGGAGCACGGCTTCTTCGGCGACGAGCGGCTGGTCGACGTGCACGTGCGCCGGCTGCGCACGAAGGTCGAGCGCGACCCGGGCGCACCGCAGCTGGTGGTGACCGTCCGCGGGCTGGGCTACCGGCTGGACCCGCGGTGAGGACCCGGCGGTGAGGGTGCCGCTCGCGCCCCGCCGGCTGCGGGCCCGGATCGTCGTCGCGTTCGGCGTCGGCGCGCTGCTGGTCTCGGCCGTGCTGGTGGTCACCACGTTCGTGCTCGCCCGCAACTACCTGCTCGACCAGCGGCAGGGCACCGCCACCCGCCAGGCGTTCGCCGACGCCAACCTGCTGGCCAGCCGGCTGTCGACGGCGGGCAGCCAGGTCGGTGAGGAGCTGCCCGACGTCGTGCCGTCCGGCCGCGCCGGGGTCGTGGTGCGCCGCGACGGCAACTGGTACGCCTCCACGCTGGACGTCGGCGCCCGGGACGTGCCGGCCCCGCTGCAACGGCTGGTCCGGGACGGGACGGCGGGCACCGTGCGGGTGCAGGCGGCCAGCGGGCCGCGGCTGGTCGTGGGGGTGCCGGTGGTCGGGGCCGGCCTGGAGTTCTACGAGGTGGCGCCGCTGACCGAGCTGCAGACGTCGCTGCACACCCTGTCGGCGGTGCTCGGCGCCGGTGCGGCGGCGGCGACCGCGGCCGGGGCGGCGTTCGGCGTCTGGGCCAGCCGGCGGGTGGTGCAGCCGCTGGAGCAGGTGGCCGGCGCCGCCACCCGGATCGCCGGGGGCGAGCTGGCGATCCGGCTGCCGCCGACCGAGGACCCGGACCTGGTCGGCATCGTGGCCAGCTTCAACAGCATGGTCGACGCGCTGGCCGCCCGGATCGACCGGGACGCGCGCTTCGTCGGCGACGTCAGCCACGAGCTGCGCAGCCCGCTGACCAGCCTGGTGACCAGCGTCGAGGTGCTCGCCGGGCGCCGGGAGGAGCTGTCCCCCCGCGGTCGGCAGGCCCTGGGGCTGGTCGAGCAGGAGCTCGGCCGGTTCCGGCACATGCTCGACGACCTGCTGGCACTGGCCCGCCTGGACGGCGCCCCCGAGGAGGGCGCGGGGCCCGTGCCGGTGGCCGCGCTGGTCCGCGAGGTGCTGCGCCGGCGCGGCGGCGACGTGCCGCTGACCGGGACCGACCCGGACGGGAGGACCACGGTGCTGGGCTCGAAGACGCGGCTGGAGCGGGCGGTGACCAACCTGCTGGACAACGCCCAACTGCACGGCGGCGGAGCGACCGCGGTCCGGGTCGAGCGGCGGGACGGCACGGTGGCGGTCGTGGTGGACGACGCCGGGCCGGGGGTCGCGCCGGAGGACCGGGACCGGGTGTTCGAGCGGTTCGTCCGGGGCCCGCGGTCGGCCCGCCGGTCGCTGCCGGGCGCGGGCCTCGGGCTGGCCATCGTCGGGGAGACCGCGGCCCGGCACGGCGGCGCCGCGTGGTGCTCGGCCAGCCCGTCGGGCGGTGCGCGGTTCACGCTGTCGCTGCCGGCGGCGCCCGACCCGGCGGGCCGGCCGTGAGGGCGCGGCGGGCCCTGGTGGCCGCTGCCGCGGTCGGCCTCCTGGCCGGCTGCGGGGTGCCCACCGGCGGCGCGCCGGAGACGATCCCGCCGTCCGAGGTGCCGTTCGGGCTGGCGTCCTCCAGCCCGGCCGCCCGGAGCACGGCACCGGCCCCGGACGCCGCCGGCCGGCCGCAGGTCTACCTGGTCGGCGCCGACGAGGCGCTGGTGCCGCGCACCCGGGAGCTGTCCGCCGGCAGCCCGCGGGAGCAGCTGGCCGAGCTGCTGGACGACCTGTCCGCGGGGCCGCAGCGCGACGAGCTCGCCGACCGGCTGTCGACCGCGTTGCCCCCGGAGCTCACCCTGGACGTCGCGGAGACCGCGGACGGCACCGTCTCGGTCGCGCTCGGCGGGTCGGCGGAGGCGCCCTCGGGCCGGGCGAGCAAGCGGGCGGTGGCGCAGATCGTGCTGACCGCCACCAGCCTGCCGTGGGTGGCGGCGGTCGTGCTCACCCATGACGGCCGGCGGCTGGACGCGCCGCTGCCCAGCGGCGAGCTCACCGCCGAGCCGCTCACCGCCGCCGACTACCGGCCGCTGCTGACGCCCTCCCCGACTCCGACGGGCTGATCCGACGCGCCCCTCCCAGGGCCGGCGCTAGGCTCCCACCAACTGTTGCGCGGCGACATCGACCACCCCAGGAGCTCCGTGGACACCAGGACCGCCGACCAGGTGCTGCTGGCCACCGCCCGGCTGGTCACCGGGATCTCGGTGCGGGCGGCCGACCAGGTGGGCGACCTGACCCCGGTGCAGCTGCGCGCGCTGACCGTCGTCCGCCAGCTCGGACCGCTCAACCTCGTGCAGCTCACCGAGGCCCTGGGCGTCACCGTCTCGACCACCAGTCGGCTCGTCGACCGGCTGGTGGCCGCCGACCTCGTCGACCGCCGCCCGTCCGAGGTGACCCGGCGGGAGATCAGCCTGACCCTCACCGCGCACGGCGCGGACGTGCTGCGCAGCTACGACCGGCTGCGGGTGCAGGCCCTGCGGGAGCGGCTGCACCGGCTGCCGCCCGAGGACCAGCAGACCGTGCTGGACGCGCTCGCCCTGCTCACCGACGAGCGCGCGGCCGGCTGATCCGCCGGTCACCGGCCGAGGCGGGCGGCGCACTCCAGCAGCAGGGCGTGGACGAAGGCCTGGGGCAGGTTGCCGCGCAGCTGCCGCTGCCCGACGTCGAACTCCTCGGCCAGCAGCCCGGGCGTGCCGCAGGCGGCACGGGTGCGCTCGAACCAGCGGAAGGCACCCACCTCGTCGCCCGCGGCGTCCGCGGCCAGGGCCATGACGAAGCCGCAGAGCAGGAACGCCCCCTCCTGCTCCCCCAGCGGCGCCGCGCTGGGCCGGAACCGGTAGACGTAGCCGTCCTCGGTGAGCCGGTCGGCCACCGCGGCGAAGGTCGCCACGCTGCGCGGGTCGGTCACCGGCAGCGCGCCGCGCACCGGCGGCAGCACCAGCGAGGCGTCGACGCCGTCCACCGTGGGGCTGCGCCGCCACCAGCCCTGCGGCGTCAGGCAGCGCCGGCTGGTCTCGGCCAGCACCCCGTCGGCGAAGGTGACCGCACGGGCGGCGTCCCCGGGCCCGGGCGCCACCGCGGCGACCTGCCGCAGGCCGGCGACCAGCGCCAGCCGCGACTGCGTCCACCAGTCGTCGTCCAGCTCCCAGATGCCGGCGTCGGGGGTGTCCCACCGCTGCTCGGCCACGTCGACGAGCACCTGCACGGCCCGCCAGCCGTCGGCGTCCAGGCAGTCCAGCCGGGCGGCGGCGGCGAACAGCTGCAGCACCTCGCCCACGGCGTCCAGCTGGAACTGCTGGTTCACCCAGTTGCCCGCCCGGGCCTCCCCGCCGGGGTACCCGGGCAGGTCGAGCAGGTGCTCGTCGGGCACCGGCCCGCCGTCGACCCGGTAGGCGGGCTTCAACCGGTCGCCGTCGGCGAGCACCCGCTCGGTGGCGAACCGGACGGCGTCGAGCAGCGCCGGCAGCGCGCCGCAGGTCGCCGCGGCCACGCCGCTGTAGGCCTGGTCGCGCAGCCACACGTACCGGTAGTCGTAGCTGCGGTGCCGGCGGGCCCGCTCCGGCAGGCCCATCGTCGCGGCGGCGACCATCCCGCCGGTGCCGGCGGTCAGGCCGCGGAGCACCGCGTGGGCGTGCACGGCGTCGCGCGGGGCCACCGTGCCGGACAGGTCGGGCTGCTCCTCCGACCACGCCGTCGCGGTGGCCGACCAGAGCCGGTCCGCGTCCGGTGCGGCACCGGGCTCGTCGAGGCCGACCTCGAGCACCAGGTCGACGACGTCCCCCGCGGCCACCTCGAGCTCGCAGCGCAGCACGCCGTCGGCGTCCGGCCGGGCGTCCGGGGCGCCGGTCCAGCGGATCCGCAGCGGACCCGACCGCGCGGTCCAGACGCCGCCGTGCCGGTGCAGATCGGTCATCGGGTGCGCGCCGGCCCCGGCCCGGACGTCGAGGCCGACCGCGACCCGGGCGTCGCCGTCGAGCGCCTCCACCCGCCGGAGCACCACCGCGGTGCGCGGGTCGGCCGGGCGGGCGAGCGCCTCCCGGCACTCGACGACGGAGGCGTCGCCGGTCACCCAGCGGCTCCGCCAGATCAGGCTGCCGCGCTCGTAGTGCCCGCCCCAGGTGTACCGGCCGGTGGGGGTGACCACGTAGGAGCCCGGGCCGCCGAGCAGGTCGCTGAACGCCGGGTCGTCGTGCCACCGCGGCAGGCAGAGCCAGCTGATGTCGCCCCGCGGGCCGAGCAGCGCACCCCGCTCGCCATCGGCGATGAGCGCGTACTCCCGGAGCGCGTGCGGCAGCCGCCCGCCCTCGACCGCCCGGGGCAGCCGCCCGCTCACCGCTGCGCGACCGGGGCGGCCAGCGCACCGACCGCGGCCGAGACCAGCGAGGTCCCCCCGCTGACCTCCGCCGCCCGTCGGTAGCGCGGCAGTGCTGCGGCCAGCGCGACCATGCTGGCGGCGTGCACGGTGTCGACCCCGACGCCGAGCAGCACCACGGCGCGCGACGGGCGCAGCAGCACCAGCCCGTGCTGGGCGACCAGCCGGCCGCCCAGCAGCCGCACCACCCAGGCCCGGGGCTCCGGCCCACCCCCGGCGACGGCACGGGTGACCCGCTCCGGCGCGACGAGCAGCACCGCGCCCCACACCGCCGCGACCGCCGACGCCGCCCGGACGACGGCCCGCCGGTTCACCGCCGCCGCCGCCGGAGCGCGGCCGCGCCGGTGAGCAGGCCGGCGCCGAGCGTGGCGGCCACCGCACCGTGGTGCCGGCTGGCCCAGATCTGCGGGTCCCGGGTCCACGCCCCGTCGCTGAACACGCCGCGGGCACCGAAGTCGCGGCCGCCCGGCCCGTCGGCCGGTTCCCAGAGGTCCTCCTCCGGGTCGGCCGACGCGGGGACGTCGGTCTGCTGCCCCTGGACCCCCGTGCGGGCGAGGTACCAGTCCAGGAACTGCGGCCAGACCATGTTCCCGGCGATGGTGTAGACGGTCGGGATGCCCACCCACCACGCCCGCCGGCGCGGGTTCTCGGCGGCGTGCACCATCGCCTCGCCGATCACCTCGGGCTGGTAGATCGGCGCGACCGGCTGCGGCCGCTTGGGCAGCTTGTTCACCACCCACTGGAACTGCGGGGTGTTCACGCCGGGGATGTAGACCATCGTCACGTGCACGTTGCTCCCGTCGATGCGCAGCTCGGTGCGCAGCGACTCGGTGAAGCCCTTGATCGCGTGCTTGGCGCCGCAGTACACGCTCTGCAGCGGGATGCCCCGCCGGCCCAGCGCCGACTCCGCCTGCACGACGACCCCGCGGTCCCGCGGCTTCATCCGCCGCAGCGCCGCCATGGTGCCGTGCACGAAGCCCAGGTAGCTGACCTGCGTGACCCGGGCGTACTCCTCGGCGGTGAGGTCCTCGAACTTCCCGAACACCGTGCTGAACGCGACATTGCACCAGACGTCGATCGGGCCGAGCTCCGCCTCGACCCGGTCGGCGGCCGCCTCGACCGCGGCCGCGTCGGCGACGTCGACGGGCACCACCAGCGGCGTCCCGCCGGCGGCCCGGACGTCGTCCGCCGCAGCCGCGAGCCCCGTCTCCCCCCGGGCCAGCAGCGCCACCTTGTCCCCGCGTCGCGCGAAGGCGATCGCGGTGGCCCGGCCGATCCCGGCGCTGGCCCCGGTGACGACGACGACCTCGCTCATGTGTGTCTCCCCTGCTCGGATGCGGTCGGGTGCTCAGTGCCCGGGGGCCGGGACGGCGACACGCCGGCCCCGGGCCGACGGCGCGCGGAGGGCACTACATCGCCTCCTTGATGCCCTTGCGGATCAGCCAGGCGTTGGCCGGGTACGCGGTGACGAACCCGACGCACATGCCGATCGCCATGAGGAACCAGTAGACCGGCGAGTCGGGGTGCAGGTGCGGATCGGGGAAGAACACGAAGCTCATCAGGGCCATCCAGCCGAAGAGCCCGACCTCGAAGGCGGTCAGCGAGAGGATGTCGGCCTTCGCCGCCGCGACGATGCCCTTGCCGAAGCTCAGCCCGCGCATCGGCGCGATGGCGAAGTACTGGAACAGCAGGCCGAGCAGGACGGCCAGCACGTAGTCGCCGATGAACTCGGCCCAGAGCGCGCGGCCGGCGATGGTGATCCCGAGCGCGAAGACCGCGAACTCGGCGATGATGTCGCCCAGCGTGCAGCCGGCTCCGCAGTGGCTGACCCCGACCGAGGTGGTCGCCCAGCCCGGCTTCCCCGGCGCTTCGTGGACCCCCCGCTCCCGGCGCCACCGGGGGCTCATCGGGCGGCCGAACCGCCAGTAGCCCCACAGCCCGACCGGTCCGGCGTACAGGCAGGTGACCGGCCAGACCGCCTCCATGACCGCCATCTGCTGCCGGTGCCGGAACAGGTACGTGTCGGCGAGGACGGCGAGCGCGCAGGCGAAGCCGATCGACAGCGCCGCCCAGGACAGGACGACGAGCCAGTGGGCCGGCATCAGGCTCCCCTCCCCGGGCACCCCGTAGCGATCATTGCCATGTGCCAAGTGTTCCCACGGTCCGCCTGGTCAAACGGCGGTGGGCGGGGTCGCCGTCGTGCGGTCGGTGAGCGCGGCGAGCACCGCCTGCCCGGAGAACCAGCCCACCGGACGCCCGGTCCCGTCGACCACGGGCACCCCGTCCAGGTCGTGCCGGTCGAGCAGGTCGAGGGCCTCGGCGACGGGGACCGACGGACCCACCGTGGGCACGGTGACGGTCAGGTCGCGCACAGTTCCCCGGCCGGCGTCCCCCTCGGCAGCGAGATCGGCCACCGTGCGGGCCGGCACCAGCCCGATCAACCCGCCACCGGCGTCGACCACCGCGACGGAGCCTCGTTCGGCCGCGACCGCTCGCAGGTCGGCGGGACGGGTCCCCTCAGTGACCAGCGGCGGCGCGGCACGCATGACCCGCCCGACCGTCGTCGTCCGGGCCCAGTCCCCGCGCGACGCGTCGGGGTGGGCGGTGAGGTCGATCCCGCGGCGGCTCAGCTTGGCGGTGTAGACGCTGTCCCTGCTGAGGAGGTGGCTGACCCCGGTGGAGAGCACGACCGCGGTCATCAGCGGGAGGATCAGCCCGTACTCGCCGGTGAGCTCGAAGACGATGAGCACGGCCGTGATCGGTGCGCGGGCCGACCCGGCGAACACCGCGCCCATGCCGACGAGGGCCACCGCTCCCGGCGCGCCGATCACGTCCGGGAAGAGGTCGGCCGACGCCTGCCCGAGCGCGGCACCGAGCACCGCGCCGAGGAACAGGCTGGGGGCGAAGACGCCGCCCGAGCCGCCGATCCCCAGCGTGAGGCTGGTGGCCAGCACCTTGGCCAGCAGCAGGACCACGAGGAAGCCGATCGCGTAGCGGCCGGCGACCGCGTTGCCGAGCACGGGGTAACCGACCCCGTACATCTGCGGGACGGCGAGCAGGACCAGCCCGAGGAGCAACCCGCCGGCTCCGGGCCGCAGCCACTCCGGTCCGCGCCACACCCGGTCGCAGAGGTCCTCGACGGCGTAGAGGACCCGGGTGAACAGCACCCCGGCCCCACCTCCCAGGACGCCGAGCACCGCGAACACGGCGTAGGCCGCCAGGTGGTGCACCGTCAGCTGCGGCAGGTCGAGGAACGGCGCGTTCCCGAGGGCGGCCCGGCCGACGACGCTCGCCGCGACCGAGGAGACGACGACCATGCCGAACGAGCGGGCGGCGAAGTCCCGCAGGATGATCTCCAGCGCGAAGACCACTCCGGCGAGGGGGGCGTTGAACGTCGCGGCGATGCCACCGGCGGCGCCGCACGCGACGAGCACCCGCAGCCGGTCCTCGGGCACCCGCACCCACTGGCCCAGCGTCGAGCCGAGCGCCGAGCCGATCTGCACGATCGGGCCCTCGCGGCCGACCGATCCACCGCCCCCGATCGTGAGGGCGGAGGCGAGCGCCTTGACCACCGCCACCCGGGGCTTGATCCGCCCGCCCCGCTGGGCCACCGCGAGCATCACCTCGGGCACGCCGTGACCGCGCGCCTCCCGGGCACCCCACTGCACCAGCGGGCCGTAGAGCAGCCCGGCGACCACCGGCGTGAGGAGGACGAACCACGGACCGAGGGCCGGCCACCAGCCGTGACCCACCCGCCCCTCCGCGGAGTAGTCGCGGTAGCCGGTGAGCAGGCGGGTGATCCCGACGATCAGCCACCGGAACCCGATGGCAGCGAGGCCGGTGGACGCGCCGATGACGAGGGCGAGACCGAGCAGCCCGCCGTCCGACGTGCGCAGTGCCGCCGCCAGCCGCCGCCACGCGGGCCCTGGCGACCACGCGCGGGACGGGGAGGGAATCGGCGGGGCCACGGGTCAGGCCCGGTCGATCGCGAACGCGACCAGGAAGCCGAGGGTGGCGATGACCCCGGTCCAGGTGCGGGTCTTCTCGAACGCCTCCGGGATCATCGTGTCCGCGATCATCGTCAGGATCGCGCCGGCCGCGACGGCGGTGATCACCGCGATGACCTCCGGCGCCGCGCCACCCAGCGCGGCCGCTCCGACCAGCGAGGCCAGGCCGCTGAGGACGGCGATGCCGACCCACACGCCGAAGACATAGCCGGCCGACCGCCCGTGCGCCTTCATGCCGGCGGCGCTGGACAGCCCCTCCGGCACGTTGGAGATGAAGACCGCGGCCAGCACCGACACGCTCACCGCACCCCCGCCGAGCAGGCTCAGGCCGAGGACGACGGACTCGGGGATCCCGTCGAGCAGGGCGCCGATCGCGATGGCCAGCCCGCTGCCCGCCTGCTCCTGCTCCGAGGGCTGCTGCGCGCCCGACCGCTTGCGGTGCCGGGCGCCCCGCCGGGCGAGCGCGGCGTTCGCGCCGAGGTAGGCCAGTGCACCGCCCACGAACCCGATCGCCGTCGCCGTGAGCCCGCCGGTGTCGGCAGCCTCGGCCATGAGGTCGAAGGCGACCGCGGAGATGAGCACGCCGGACCCGAAGGCCATGACCGAGGCGATGACGCCCTGCGGGACGCGCAGCGACCAGGCGACCAGCGCGCCGAGCACCAGCGCGCCGCCGCCGAGCAGGCCCCAGAGTCCTGCCTCGAGCCAGGTGGGCACAGCTCCTCCGTCGGCGGGCGCGGGTGGGACCCCCACGTCCTGCCCATCGTTGGTGTAGGCCAAACGTTGCAACGTGCGACCGGCTGCGCGTGCCCCACCCGGCGCCACCGACGGCCGGCTGTGCGAACCTCGCGGGCGTGTCCGCGCGCCAGGTGAACGTCCTGTCCGTCCAGTCGCACGTCGCCTACGGCCACGCCGGCAACGCCTCCGCGGTCTTCCCGCTGCAGCGGCTGGGCATCGAGGTCTGGCCGGTGCACACGGTGCAGTTCTCCAACCACACCGGCTACGGCGCCTGGCGCGGCCGGGTGTTCGACGGCGAGGCGGTCGAGGAGGTCGTCACCGGCATCGCCGAGCGCGGCGTGCTGGGCGAGTGCGACGCCGTCCTGTCCGGGTACCTCGGCAGCGCGGACGTCGGGCACGCGGTGGTCGGCACGGTGGCCAAGGTGCGCGCCGCCAACCCCGACGCCGTCTGGTGCTGCGACCCGGTGATCGGCGACGTCGGCCGCGGGGTGTTCGTCCGGCCGGGCATCGCCGAGCTGCTGCGCGACGTCGCCGTCCCCCAGGCCGACCTGGTCACCCCCAACCACTTCGAGCTGGACCTGCTGACCGGGACGACGACCCGCACGCTGCCCGAGGTCAAGGACGCCGTCGCCGCGCTCCAGGCCTCCGGCCCGCGGGTCGTGCTCACCACCTCGCTGGTCACCGAGGACACCCCGGACGACGCGGTGGACCTGCTGGCCTCGGCCGGTGGCCGGCACTTCCGGGTGCGCACCCCGCGGCTGGACCTGGACGTCAACGGCGCCGGCGACGCGATCGCCGCGCTGTTCCTCGCCCAGTGGCTGGCCACCCGGTCGGCGGAGGACGCGCTGGCCCGCGCCGCCGCCTCGGTGTTCGGGCTGCTGCAGCGCACCGCGGACGCGGGCTCCCGGGAGGTCCTGCTGGTCGCCGCGCAGGACGAGTACGTGCACCCCACCCGCACCTTCCCGGTCGAGGAGGTCTGACGCCGCTCCGGTAGGAAGGTCGGCATGGCCACCGTCCAACCAGCACAGCCCGACTTCCCCACCCTCGCCGAGCTCGCCGCCGAGGAGGAGGAGCTGCAGTTCACCCGCTTCACCAACGACGACGCCTGGTCCCTCGGCGTGGCGCTGGTGACCACCGCGCGCGAGCGGGGCCTGCCGGTCGCCGTCGACGTCAGCCGGAACGGCCACCAGCTGTTCCACGCGTCGCTGCCGGGCACCGTGCCGGACAACGACACGTGGATCGCCCGCAAGGCCGCCGTCGTGCAGCGGTTCGGGCACTCCAGCCTGTACGTGCGGCAGAAGGCGATCGAGAACGGCACCACCTTCGAGGAGGTGCACCAGCTCGACCCGCAGCAGTTCCGCGCGCACGGCGGCGCGTTCCCGGTGCTGGTGCGCGGCGTCGGCCACGTCGGCACCGCCGTCGTCTCCGGGCTGCCGATGCTGGAGGACCACCGGCTGCTGGTCGAGGTGCTCCGCGCGCAGATCGCCGGTCAGTCCTCGTAGGTTGGTCCCGTGATCCTCATCGTGGTGAAGTGGCCCGTCCGCCCGGAGTACGCCGACCAGTGGCCGCAGCTGGTGCGGGAGTTCACCGACGCGGTGCGCGCGGAGCCGGGGAACCTGTTCTTCGACTGGTCGCGCAGCGTCGACGACCCGACCCTGTGGACCCTCGTGGAGGGGTTCGCCGACGACGCGGCCGGGAAGACGCACGTCGCCAGCGACCACTTCCAGAAGGCGATCTCCGAGATGCCCGACTGGGTGGCCGCGACGCCGCAGATCATCTACGTCGACGCCCCCGAGGTGCCAGGGTTCGGCCCGATGGGCGAGGTCCAGCCCCGCAGCTGACCGTCCGGCCCCGTGCCCTCAGCGCACCGGCGGCAGGCCCAGGTTCTCGCGCAGCGTCGTCCCCGGGTACTCGGTGCGGTAGACGCCGCGCTCCTGCAGCAGCGGGACCACCTGGTCGACGAACGGGTCGAGCCCGCCGGGGGTGATGTGCGGGACGAGGATGTAGCCGTCGCTGGCGTCGGCCTGCACCAGGTCGTTGATCTGCGCCGCGACGGTGGCCGGGGAGCCGACGAAGTCCTGCCGGCTGCTCATCTCGATCATCAGCTCGCGGATCGACAGGCCCTTGGCCTCGGCCCGCTCCCGCCACTCCTGCGCCACCGCGACCGGGTCGCGGTGCATCCGCACGCTGGCCCGGCCGCGGGCCACGGTGTGCTCACCGACCAGCGGGTCGACCTCGGGCAGCGGGCCGTCGGGGTCGTAGCCGGAGAGGTCGCGGTTCCAGACCTCCTCGAGCTTGCGCAGCGCCGTCTGCCCGGACACCTGCTGGCGGCGGACCTCGGCGGCGAGCTCGGCGGCCTCGGCGTCCGTCTCGCCGATGACGAAGGTGGCGGCCGGGAGGATCAGCAGGTCCTCCCGGCGGCGGCCGTACTTCTCCAGCCGCCCCTTGACGTCGGCGTAGAAGGCCTGGCCCGCCTCCTTGGTGCCGTACCGGCTGAAGATGGCGTCCGCGGCCGACGCCGCGAACTCGCGGCCCTCGTCGGAGTCGCCGGCCTGGAACACCACCGGCCGGCCCTGCGGGCTGCGCGGCACGTCGAACCGGCCGCTGATGTCGAAGTGCGCGTCGGCGTGCCGGAAGCTGCCGGCCGCGGCGTCGCGGAGGAACGTGCCGGACTCCTTGTCGGCCACGACCTCGTCGCCGCCCCAGGAGTCCAGCAGCTCGGTGACGGTCTGCAGGAACGTCCTCGCCCGCTCGTACCGCTGGTCCTGCGGCAGGAAGCCGCCGCGGCGGAAGTTCTCGCCGGTGAAGGCGTCCCAGGAGGTGACCACGTTCCAGGCCGCCCGGCCGCCGGAGAGGTGGTCGAGGGAGGCGAACTGGCGGGCCACCTCGTAGGGCTCGTTGAAGGTGGAGTTGATCGTGCCCGCGAGCCCCAGGTGCTCGGTGACCGCGGCGAGCGCGGCGAGCACCGTGAAGGTGTCGGGGCGGCCGACGACGTCGAGGTCGTAGATCGCGCCGTTCTGCTCGCGCAGCCGCAGCCCCTCGGCGAGGAACAGGAAGTCGAACCTGCCGCGCTCGGCGGACTGGGCGAACCGGCGGAACGAGTCGAACTCGATGTGGCTGCCGGCCGCCGGGTCGCTCCAGACGGTGGTGTTGTTGACGCCCGGGAAGTGGGCCGCCAGGTGGACCTGCTTGTGCACCTGCTTGGTCATCGGAGGTCTCTCAGACGGTCGCGTAGCGGTTGGTGGGGCGCGGGAGACCGAGCAGGCCGCGCAGGGTGGACGCCTCGTAGGCGGTGCGGAACAGGCCGCGGCGTTGCAGCTCCGGCACCAGGCCGGTGGTGACCTGGCGCAGGTCGTGCGGCAGCGTCGCCGGGCGCAGCCGGAAGCCGGTGAGCCCCGCCTGCGACCAGTCGGCGAGCAGGTCGGCGAGCTCGGCGGGGGTGCCGGCGAACACCTGCGCGTCGCTGGTGTACTCGGCGCCGGCGGTCTCGTCGAGGCGGGCGCGTCGGGCGCGGGCGGTGGCGGCGTCGTCGTCCAGGAACACCACCAGGTCGCCCCAGACGTGCACGGTGCCCGTGCGCCCCGCGGCCTGCTGGGCGGCGCGCACGGTGCCGACGATCCGGGCGGCGTCGGCCGCGTCGGCCGGGGTGACGAAGCCGAGGTCGGCGCTCGACGCGACGAGCTCGAAGGGCACCTGCTGGTGGGCGAGCGCGGTGACCAGCGGCTGGCCCTGCGGCGGCCGCGGGGTGATCAAGGGGCCCTTCACGGAGAAGTGCCGGCCGGCGAAGTCGACGTAGTGCAGCTTCTGCCGGTCGACGAACCGGCCGGTGGCGACGTCGCGGACCTCCGCGTCGTCCTCCCAGCTGTCCCAGAGCCGGCGGAGCACCTCGACCCAGTCGGCGGCCTCGGCAAAGGCGTCCTCGAGGTCCGGCGCCGGACGCCGCCCGACGTGCGCCGCCTCCGCGGGGCTCAGGCTCACCTTGACCCGGATCCCGGCGCGGCCGGTGCTGACGTAGTCCAGCGTGGCGATCGCCTTGGACAGGTGGAACGGCTCGGTGTGCGTGACCACGGCGGTCGGCACCAGCCCGATGCCGCTGGTCACCGGGGCGACGCGGGCGGCGACCTGGACGGCGTCCAGCCGGCCGCGCACCTGGTCGGTGCGGTCGTCGTCGGCGGACCGGTCGGTGGACTGCAGCGACAGCGCGTCCTCGAAGGTCACCAGGTCCAGCAGGCCGCGCTCGGCCTCCTGCACCAGGTCGACCCAGTAGCGGGGGGTGAGCAGCTCGGCGGGCCGGGCGTCGGGTTCGCGCCAGGCGGCGGGGTGCCAGCCGGCGCCGTCGAGGGCGACAGCGAGGTGCAGGGGCTCGGGGCGGGCGGGCGTGGACACGGCGGGGACTCCAGGGAGGTCAGGCGGCAGCGGGCACGGCAGCGGGGACGACGGTGCGCCACAGCGACCGGGCGAGGGCGTCGTTCTGCCGGAAGAAGGGGGCGTTGGTGCGGGGGCGGGCGAAGGCGGCGACCTGCGCGCCCGACGTCCAGAAGCCGACCGCGAACAGCCGCTTCTGGGGCCGGCCGACGGCGTCGACGACGTGCTGGGCGGCGTCGACGTGCAGCCGGCCGGTGCCGTGGTCGCCGAGCACCTTCTCGGCCGCGACGCCGCGGGTGACCAGCGAGCTGACCAGCGGGTCGGGCGTGGCGGCGACCGCGGGGGCGGGCAGCCGCGACTCGACCATCGCCCGGGCCTCGACGGCGCCGGGCACCGACGGCGAGGTGGCCCGGAAGACGCCGGCGGAGTCGTCGAGCTCGAACCGGGTGTCGGCGCCGAGGAAGCGGACGACGCCCGCCTCCGACAGCGCCAGCAGCTCCTGCAGGCGGGGCGCCGGCGGGCCGCTGGCCAGGTAGCTGAACAGGTTCATCCACCAGCCGTTGACGTCCTCGGCCTCCGCGCGCGGGGTGAGCCGCCCGGCCGCGACGAGGCCGGCGAGCGTGCCGTGGCAGAACAGCAGCGCGGTGAAGACGGCGGCGTCGCTGCTGTGCGCCGGGTCGGCGGCGCGGCCGAGGTCGGCGCGGACCAGGCCGCGCACGGCCTCCTGCAGGGCGTCGGCGGTGGCGAACCGCGCGCCGGCGAGCGGCCGGTCGCGGGTGGCGAGGTCGAAGCGGTCGGCCGGGTCGGGGACGGCGGCCTCGACCAGCGCGGTCAGGTCGCCGCCGGCCGCGTAGGCGTCGGCGAACTCCGCCCACGGCAGCGCCGTCCGCTCGGGATGGGCGCGGAACAGCTCGGTGTAGTGCGCCCAGCCGAGCTCCCGGGCGATCACCGGGGCGAGGTCCGCGCGCAGGTCGAGCGGGCGGTGCCCGAACTGCTCGGTCAGCGCCTCGGGGGTGAAGAAGCGCAGCGGCACCGGCGGCCCCGGCCACACGTAGCCGAGCTTGGCCCGGTAGGGCACGCCGCGGCGGGAACCGACGTGCAGCACCGGCTCCTGCCCCGAGGGCAGGTACCGCAGCCCGCCGCCGGCCGGCTCGAAGCGGCCGCCCCGGCCGCTGGTGAGCAGCACCATGAGGTCGACGAAGGCCAGGCCTGCGCCGCGCACCAGCACCGGCTCCCCGGGCGCGAGCTGCGACAGGTCGAGGTCGGCGGTGTACCCGGTCGGCACGTAGTGCGCCCCGGCGGCCGCGGCCCGGACCTGCACGGCCCGCTCCGCGGGGGTGGCGTGCGCGTCGAGGTGCCCCTGGGCCAGCACGGCGGCATCCGCGGTGAGCAGCCGGCCGTCGGCCAGCTCGACGGCGACGCCGTCCGGGCGCACCCGGACGTCGACCGCCCGCTGGGCGTGCAGGTGGACGTCGGCCCACGGGCGGGCGGTGTCGACCAGCCGGCCGAGCACCCACCCGAGGTAGGCGCTGACCAGCGGCCGGGAGGGGAAGCTCGTGGGCGTCGCCCGCCGGGCCTCCTCCCCCACCGGGTCGCCGGCCGGCAGCTCGCGGCCGACGGCCTCGATCCACTGCCAGAGGGTGGTGCTCATCCCGACCGGCCCGTCGACGGTGACCGAGGCGTCGGGCAGCACGGTGACGTCGGCGGCGAGCGAGTTGGCCCACAGCAGCGACGGCTGCGCGGCGCGCCAGACGCGGCCGCCGCCCGGCGGGTGCGGGTCGACCAGGTGCACCTGGAGGCGATGGCCGTCGCTGAGCTCGGCGGCGTTGGCGACCAGCCGCTCCAGCAGGCCGATCGCGGTGGGGCCGGCACCGACGAGGACGACGGCGGGGCCGGGGTGGGCGGGGTGCGGCGCAGGGACGTGCGGGGCAGGGACGTGCTGGGACACGGGAGCTCCGGGAGGACGGGTCAGCGGGAGGTCGGGGGCTCCTCCGGCCGACACTGCGCGCTCGCCGTGCGGAGCAGGTCGACGTGCCGCCGGGAGACCAGCGCGGTGCCGGGCACGGGCGGTCCTCCTCCTGGTCGTCGGTCTGCGGTCCTGAACGGGCAACCGGCCGTCCGGGCGGGGTTGTTCCCGCCGGCGGCGCGTCCGGTGCCGGATATGTCTACCAAGACGATCGGGATTGACGGAAGCCGGGTCGTGCCCCTAGTGTCCCGGCCCAGGTCCTGAGTGCCAGCGCGAAGCCCCGGTTTGCTGGCCGGCAACCCTCCCTGCGACGGGGTGCCCCGGGTGACGACCCGGCGGCACGCGACCCGCGTGCCGCAAGCGCAGCCGCCCCCGTGGGGGCACGAACGAGGAGCCAGTCCCGTGGGAGATCGAAGCACGCGCCGCCTGCGCGCCGTGTCGCTCCTGCTGGTCGACCGTCCCGTGGTCGACCTGCACCGCACCTGCAGCGCTCTCTGTCGCTGACGCGCGCGCTCCCCTCCCCCTCCTCCCCAGCACGCCACCGGACGCCGCAGCGGCGTCCGGTGGCGTGCGCCCGCACCCTGGAGTCGTCTCCGCATGTCCGCACCCCCGCCTGCCCTCGATCTGCGGGCAGTCACCGTCGCCCCCGACGACCCGCTCGCCGCGCCGCTGTTCGCGGAGCTCGCCGCCGAGTACGACGCCCGCTACGGCGACCTCTTCGGCGGCGCCGGCGAGGAGCTCACCCGCTACCCGGCCGCGGAGTTCCTGCCGCCGGACGGCGAGCTGGTGCTGCTCCTCGAGGACGGCGCCCCGGTGGCCGGCGGCGCCTACCGCCGGCACCCGGACCCCGGCACCGCGGAGGTGAAGCGGATGTGGACCGCGGCCGCCCACCGCCGCCGCGGCCTGGCCCGCCGGGTCCTCACCGAGCTGGAGGACCGCGCCGCCGCCCGCGGCTACGCCCGGATGTACCTCACCACCGGCCCCCGGCAGCCCGAGGCGGTGGCGCTGTACCTGGCCGCCGGGTGGACGCCGCTGTTCGACCCCGCCGTGCCCCGCCCCACCGACAGCGAGCAGCTGCGCGCCCTGCCCGTCGCGCAGCGGCTGTACGCCTTCGAGAAGCCCCTCCGAGGAGACGCATCGTGACCACGCTCGAGACCCGGCCCGCGGCCGGCACCGCGGCACCGCCGCCCGGCACGCCGTACGACCGGCTGAGGGTCGTGCCGGCCCGCCACCCCGGCCGCTGGGTCGCCACCGCCGTCGTCGCCGTGCTGCTGGCGATGGTCGCGCACTCCCTGGTGACCAACCCGCGGTGGGAGTGGGACGTCGTCACCGCCTACCTCACCGAGACGTCGATCGTGAAGGGCGTCGTCACCACCATCGAGCTGACCCTGGTCACCGCGGTCATCGGGTTCGCGCTCGGCACGGTGCTGGCGCTGATGCGGCTGTCGCGCTCGCCGCTGCTGCAGGCGGTCAGCTGGGGCTACACCTGGGTGTTCCGCTCGGTGCCGCTGATCCTGCAGCTGCTGCTCTGGTACAACCTCGCCTACCTCTACAAGACCCTGGACTTCGGCATCCCGTTCGGGCCGTCGTTCGGGTCGGTGCAGACGCTGGACCTGATCGGCAAGTTCGGCGCCGCCGTGCTGGGGCTGGGGCTGCACCAGGCCGCCTACTCCGCGGAGATCGTGCGGGCCGGCATCCTCTCGGTCGACCAGGGGCAGCTCGAGGCGGCCGCCTCGCTGGGCATCCCGAAGCGCCGGCAGACCACCCGGATCGTGCTGCCGCAGGCGATGCGCACCATCGTGCCGACCGCGGTCAACGAGGTGATCGGCCTGTTCAAGGGCACCTCGATCGTCTACGTGCTGGCGCTGGGCGAGCTGTTCTACACCGTCAGCGTCATCTACGGCCGCACCCAGCGGGTGCTGCCGATGCTGCTGGTCGCCGCGATCTGGTACGTCGTCCTGACCACGGTCGTCACGGTCGTCCAGTACTACGTGGAGCGGCACTACTCCCGGGGTGCGGTGCGGGTGCTGCCCCCGACACCGCTGCAGCGGCTGCGGGGCAACCTCACCGCGGGCCTCACCCGGGTGCGCTCCCTGCGGGAGGTGTCCCGGTGACCGCGGCCCTGGGGTCGGCCCCCGGCCGGGTCGAGGTGCACGGCGTGCACAAGAGCTACGGCGGCGTCGTGGTGCTGCACGGGGTCGACCTGGTCGTCGAGCCGGGCACCGTCACCGTCGTCCTCGGCCCGTCGGGCTCGGGGAAGTCGACGCTGCTGCGCAGCATCAACCACCTGGAGAAGGTCGACCGCGGGTTCGTCGCGCTGGACGGCGAGCTGGTCGGGTACCGCCGCAAGGGCGACGCCCTGCACGAGCTCAAGGAGCGGGACCTGCTGCGGCAGCGCACCGCCTTCGGGTTCGTCTTCCAGGCGTTCAACCTGTTCCCGCACCTCACCGCGCTGGAGAACGTCGTCGAGGCGCCGGTCTCGGCGCAGGGCCGGTCGCGCGCCGAGGTGCAGGTCGAGGCCCGGGAGCTGCTGGCCCGGGTGGGGCTGGCCGACAAGGCCGACGCCCACCCGCGGCAGCTGTCCGGCGGGCAGCAGCAGCGGGTGGCGATCGCCCGCGCGATGGCCATGCGGCCCAAGGTGCTGCTGTTCGACGAGCCCACCTCGGCGCTGGACCCCGAGCTCGTCGGCGAGGTGCTGCGGGTGATCGAGGACCTCGCCTCCACCGGCACCACGATGGTCGTGGTCACCCACGAGATCGGGTTCGCCCGCCGCGTCGCCGACCAGGTCGTCTTCATGGACGGCGGCCGGGTCGTCGAGCAGGGGCCGCCCGAGCAGGTGCTCGACGACCCGCAGCACGACCGCACCCGCGCCTTCCTCGCCCGCGTCCTGTAACCGCCCCGCACCCCTTCCGGACGTGCGCCGCTGCGCCGTCCGTCGATGACACCTGCCCTGACGAGGAGAACGATGTCCGTCCGCACCCGCAGAGCCCCGCTCGTCGCCGTCCTGACCGCCGTCTCCGCCCTGGCGCTGAGCGCCTGCAGCAGCTCGAACGAGATCGAGGAGAAGGCCGCCATCGAGGCCGGCGGCCAGCCGCTCACGGTGGACACCGGCCCCGAGCAGCAGCGCATCCACACCGACGCCGACCCGGACGCCGAGGCGCTGGTGCCCGACGCGGTCAAGGCCGACGGCGTGCTGACCGTGGCGACCACCCCGTTCAGCGCCCCGCTGGACTTCTACGCCGACGACAACGCGACGCCCATCGGCAACGAGACCGACATCGCCCAGCTCGTCGCCGACGCCCTCGGACTCGAGCTGCAGCTGGTGCCCACGGCCTGGGAGAACTGGCCGCTGGCCACCCGGTCCGGCCAGGTCGAGGTGACCGTCTCCAACGTCACCGTCACCGAGGCGCGCAAGGAGCTGTTCGACTTCAGCTCCTACCGGGTCGACGACCTCGGCTTCCTCGCCCAGGCCGGCTCGAAGCTGCACATCACGAAGCCGGAGGACGTCGCCGGGCTGACCGTCGCCGTCGCCTCCGGCACCAACCAGGAGAAGATCCTGCTCGCCTGGGACCAGGCGAACCAGGCCAAGGGGCTCGAGCCGGTCGACGTCCAGTACTTCCAGAACGACGGCGACACCACCCTCGCCCTGCAGTCCGGCCGGATCGACGTCTCCTTCGGCCCGAACGCCACCGCCGCCTACAAGGCAGCGACCTCGCCGGACGACTTCGAGGTGGTCGGCACGGTGAACGGCGGCTGGCCGCGCACCGCGCAGATCGCCGTCGCCACCGCCAAGGGCAACGGCCTGGCGCCCGCCGTCACCGCGGCCCTGAACGCGGCCATCGCCGACGGCAGCTACGCGGAGGTGCTCGACCGCTGGGGTCTGTCCAGCGAGGCCGTCGAGAAGTCCGAGACCAACCCCGCCGGCCTCCCGGCGTCCTGACCCTCCGTCCGAGAAGGAAGACCCCACCCCGTGTCCCGCACCCGCACCGCCCTCGCCGTCCTCCCGCTCGCCGGCGCGCTGCTGCTCTCCGCGTGCAGCAGCTCCGCCGAGATCGAGGCCGACCAGCAGACGAAGTCCAGCAATGCCGGCGCCACCAAGGCGCTCGTCGTCGACACCAGCCCGGAGCAGAAGGGACGGGTGCACACCAAGGAGGACGCCGCCGCAGCGGAGCTCGTCCCGCCGTCGATCGCCGCCGACGGCAAGCTGACCATCGCCGTCGCGGGACTCGGTGCGCCGCCGCTGGGCTTCCTGGCCAGCGACAACTCCACCGTCGTCGGCAGCGAGGTCGACATCGCCTCGCTGGTCGCCGATTCGCTCGGGCTCCAGCTCGAGGTGCAGAACATGTCCTGGGAGCAGTGGCCGCTGGCCCTGCAGAGCGGCGGCGTCGAGGCCGTGTTCTCCAACGTCGGTGTCAACAAGGCCCGGTTGGAGCTGTTCGACTTCGCCACCTACCGGCAGGGCGTCATGGCCTTCACCACGGCCCCGGACAGCACGCTCACCTTCAAGGAGGCCAAGGACATCGCCGGGCACACCATCGCGGTCGCCTCGGGGACCAACCAGGAGCGCATCCTGCTCGACTGGAACGAGCAGAACGAGGCGGCGGGGCTGGAGCCGGCGCAGCTGCAGTACTTCGCCAACGACGCCGACGTGCAGCTGGCCCTGCAGTCCGGCCGGATCGAGGGGTACCTCGCACCGAACCCGAGCGCCGTGTACCAGGAGTCGCTCGGCAAGGTGCGGATCGCCGGCACGGTCAACGCCGGCTGGCCGAACACCACCTACGTCGCGGCCACCTCGCTCAAGGGCAACGGCCTGGTCGACGCGTTCGAGGCGGCGCTGCAGCACACCTTCGACGACGGGTCGTACCGGAAGACGCTCGAGCGGTGGGGGCTGTCCGGCGAGGCGGTCGACAAGCCGGAGATCAACCCGCAGGTGGCGTCCTGACCGGGTAGCGCGTGGGCAGGTGCCGCTACCGCCGTTGCGGGTGGCCGACCTCGCGCTCGGCGTGCCGGCCGACGCGGCGCCGTTCGCGCTGGGCGCGCACGCGGTCGGGAGCGGCTCGGCCACCGGCTGACGCCGGCCCGCTGGTGCACGACGGCCCGCTTAGATGTCCTGACGTCCCGGTCGGCCGGGCCGTCCCGAGTTGTCCACAGGCCGCATCTCCGATGGTCAGCTGCCCGACAGGCCAATAGAATCGAACATATGTTCGATCCTCTGGCCACCGACCTCGCACCCGGTCCTGCGTACGCGGACGCGGCTGCCCGGCTGCTCACCGCCACGGGGGCCGCGTGGTTCGTCGCGGCCGGCGGACGGGTCGAGACGGCGGACGGGGAGCCGAGCTGGTTCCTCGACTGGGATGACGGCGGCGAGGGCACTGCCGCGGCGGACGAGGAACTCGTGGCCGTCTCCACCGGCCTCCGGAGCTCGCTGGAGACCGGCGCGGGCCTGCTCGACGAGGTGCGGCACGAGGAGCGGGTGGTCGCCGCCGCACAGGCACGGCAGGCGCGGGCCGTCGCGCGGTTCTGCCGGTCCCGCCCCGCCACGGCCGACCGGCCCGACGAGGAGGTCGGCGCTGCTGCGGCGGCCACCCGGGCCGCCCGGCACCCAGCACTGCTGCCGGTGAGCGAGTGGGCCGTCGACGAGCTCTCCACCGCGCTGTCGGTCACCTCCGCGCGGGCAGAGCGGCTGATGGTGCAGTCGCTGCTGCTGACCGACCGGCTGCCCGCGACGCTCACCGCGCTTGAAGCCGGGGCGCTGACCTGGGACCACGTCGCGGTGCTCTGCGAGGTGCTCGGCCCGCTGTCCGACGACGTCCGCGGCGACGCCGAGACCCGGGTGCTGCGCCGGCTCGGCACCAAGACGCCCACCCAGCTGCGGGCCGCGGCCCACCGGGTGGTGCAGCGGCTGGACGGCCAGGCGATCACCCGCCGGGTGGAGGCTGCGCTGCGCGAGCGAGGGGTGCAGGTGCACCCGACCGGCGACGGACTCGGCACGCTGTCGCTGACCAACTTGCCGCTGCCGGTGCTGCGCGCCGTGCAGGACGCGCTGCGGCAGTACGCCGACGCGGCGAAGGTCCCCGGCGACGAACGCACCCGGCAGCAGCGGATGGTCGACTGCATGGTCGGCTTGGTGCTTCGGCCGGGCGAGCACGGCCTGTCGCCGGTGCAGGCGCAGCTGACGATCATCGCGACGGTGCGCACCCTGCTGGGTGGCGACGACCCGGGCGAGGTCGGCGGCGACGTCGTCCCCGCGGCGGTGGTGCGTGCGCTGGCCCGCACCTTCGGCCTGCTGCCGGTCGAGGACGACGAGCTCACCGCGACCCCGCCCGCCGCGCCGGAACCCGCTCCCCCCACCGAGCCGGACGCACCCACCGAGCCACCCGCCCAGCCCAAGGCCGAGCGCGTCGATGCCGAGCGCGTGGACGCCGAGCGCGTGGACGCCGAGCGCGTGGATGCCGAGCGCGTGGATGCCGACGCCGGCCGTGCGGTCCCGGGCGACACCTCGGCGACCGCACTGCGCGACCTGCTGTGGATGCGCACGCTGTCGGGCACCGCGCTCGCGGAGCGGCCGCACGTCGCCCTGGTCGACGAGCTGACCGGGCAGCTGCTGGCGCTCACCGACGCGACCGCGCTGCGCGCCGGGCGGGCGCTCGGCCCACCACCGCCCACCGACGCCTACGAACCCACCGCGGAGCTCACCCGGCACCTCCGGCAGCGCGACCGGCGCTGCCGCTTCCCGGGCTGCCGCCGGCCCGGGCGGCGGTGCGACCAGCACCACCTGGTGCGCTGGCCGGAGGGCAGCACGTCGGCGGAGAACATGTGCTGCCTGTGCCGGCACCACCACCGGCTCGTGCACCAGGCGCCCGGCTGGCAGCTGCACGCCCTGACCGGCGGTGCGCTCCGGTTCACCACTCCGACCGGCGAGGTGCTGATCAGCTCCCCGCCGGGACCGGACGACGACGACCCGACGGTCCACCGGCTCGGGTCTCCGCCGACCGGTCCACCGGCCGATGACCCGCCGCCGTTCTGACCGGCAGCGTTCTGACCACCCGCGCAGCTGCCGGCCGCGCCGCGCCCGGCCCGGGTCGCGGAACCCGGGCCGGACCGACGGCGCCCACGGCGGAGGGTCAGCCGACCGGCTTCTTCTCCCCGGCCCCGATGGCGATCGGCAGCCGGTTCTCCGCCGGCGGCAGCGGGCAGGTGGCGAACTCCGTGTAGGCGCACGGCAGGTTGGTGGCCCGGTTGAAGTCCACCGTGACGGTGCCGTCGGCGGCCGGCGGGGCGACGACCAGCGCGCGGTTCGCCGCGTACGTGGTCACCCCCGACGTCGCGTCGGTGAACAGGATGAACAGGCTGCCCGCCGCGGTCGGTCCGTTGAACGCGGTCAGCGAGAACGGCTGCCCGTCGAGCTCGAACTCCACCCGCCCGAGGGCGTCGTACACGTGCTGCAGCCCCTCGACGACCGCGCCCACCGTCGTCGGCCGCGGCTCGTCGAAGGGCACGTACCGCCCGGTGACCGCCCACCGCGGGTCGGCCGGGTAGGCCGGGGTGCCCGGGTACTCGACGCGCACCGGGTACGAGGGGTGCCGCGGCCGGACGACGTCCGACCCACCGCGCTTCGCCACCTCGATCACCGCGTCGCCGAACCCGGCGTTCACGCCGCCGCGCTCCGGGATGACCCCGAACGAGTGCTCACCGGTCACGGTGCGGCCCTCGACGACGAGCGACTCCCCCTCGGCCAGCCGCACCACGGGCCCGCCGGGGCCGGTCCACCACTCCCCCGGCGCACCGTCGATCCGCTGCGGCTGGTCGGTCAGCCAGTGCAGCCCGGTGATCGCCAGGAAGCCGTGCCCGTCGGCGCGCACCCGCTCGTGCTGCTCGTGCCACTCCGCCCACTCGGCGGCGAAGGTGTCGGTGTCCAGGACGGTCATGCGCTGTCTCCTCGGTCGCTGTCTGTGGGGGTGTCCGCGACGGTCAGGCCGGGAGGGCCGACCGGTTCCAGGTGCTCGTGTACTCCAGGCCGCTGCGGCGGAACAGCTGCGTCACCGGGCAGCGCCGCTCGGTCTCGGCCGCGAGACGCTCGAACGTCGCCTCGTCGGCGTCGGTCTCCACCGACACGGTCACGGTCACCGCGTCGAAGTTCGCATCGCCGTCGGCCCCGCGCACCATGACGGCGGTGTCCAGGTCGCCGCGCACGTCGAACGACCACGCCCCCAGCGCGACGCCCAGCTCCTTCGCCACCACGCTGCCGGTGACCTGGTTGCACGAGCTCAGCGCGGCCAGCACGTAGGACAGCGGGCTCGGCGACGCGTCGCGGCCGCCGAACGCCGGGTAGGTGTCGACCTCGAACGTGTGCCCGGCGTCGCCGCCGACGACGACGCGCTGCAGCACGCCGGTGCCCGACGCGGTGTGGGTGAACGGGACGACGCTGGCCTTGGGCCGGACGGTGGTCACGCGGGTGCCCCTCTGCTCGGAAGACGGATGTGCTCGGAAGACGGGTGGGTCACGCGTGCTGGGCCGGGCCGCAGCCGGCACCGCGCTGGGCGCCGGCCACCAGCGGCCGCGGGTCGTCCACCGGCTGCCAACGCCCGGCCACCTGCGCGTACTCCGCCCGCGGACCCCGGGTGAGGTAGGTCGCAACAGCCTCCAGCAGCCGGTCGACGTCCGCGCTCGTGGTGCCCACACCGACGCTCGCCCGCAGCGCCCCCTCCGGGACGCCGAGCCGCGCCAGCAGCGGGTGCGCGCAGAACCGGCCGTCGCGGACCCCGATCCCGTGCTCGGCCGACAGGTACGCGGCCACCAGCCCCGGGTCCGCGCCCTCGACGGTGAAGCTGACGACGCCGGTCGGTTCCCCGGAGTCCGCCCAGATGCGCAGCACCCGCACCTCCGGAAGCTCGCGCAGCCCGTCGACCAGCCGCTCGCGCAGCACCCGCTCGTGCTCGACCAGCGCGCCGTCGGGCAGCGCGGCCAGCGCGTCGCACGCCGCGGCGAGCGCCACCGCACCCAGCACGTTCGGCGAGCCGCCCTCGTGCCGGTGCGGCGCCGCCACCCAGCGGGTCTCCTCCACCGTCACCTCGGCGACCGCCCCGCCACCGGCCAGGTACGCGGGGGCGGCGTCCAGCCAGTCCCGCCGGCCGACCAGGGCGCCGGTGCCGAACGGCGCGTACAGCTTGTGCCCGGACAGCGCGACGTAGTCGGCGCCGGTCGCGGCCAGCGAGAACCGCCGGTGCGGCAGCAGCTGCGCGCCGTCGACGACCACCCGGGCGCCCGCCGCGTGGGCCAGCTCCACGACGTCCTCGACCGGCAGCGCCTCGCCGGTGACGTTCGAGGCCCCGGTGACCGCGACCAGCGCGTACGGCGCGGCGGCGAGCTCGGCGCCCAGCAGCCGCAGCGTGTCCGCGACCGTCGGCGCCGCGGGCAGCACGGTCACCGGCCCCCGCCGCCGCTGCCACGGCAGCAGGTCCGCGTGGTGCTCGACGTCCAGCACGAGCACCGCCGCCCCGTCGGGCACGCAGCCGGCCAGCAGGTTGAGCGCGTCGGTCGTGTGCCGGGTGAGGACGGCGACGTCGTCCGCGCGGGCGCCGACGAAGCCGGCCACCGTCGCGCGGGCGTCCTCGTACGCGGCCGTCGACAGCTGGGACAGCCACCCGGCGCCGCGGTGCACGCTGGCGTACCGCGGCAGCGCCTCGGTGACGGCAGCAGCGACCACCTCGAGCGCCCGCGAGCTCGCGGCGCCGTCCAGGTCGGCGTAGGTGGTCTCGCCCCCGGTCACCAGCGGCACGCGGGTGGCGGCCCCCACCAGGGGCAGCAGCGGCGCGGCGACGGCGACCGGGGCGGGACAGAGGAGTGCAGCGGACACAGCGGTGCTCCAGACGGGTCGGGGACCCGGGGCACGGGTCCGCGCTTGCGGCTGCGGGGTCGCAGCCGCCCGGTCGTCACCCGGGGCACCCCATCGCGGAGGAGGGTTGCCGGCCAGCAAGCCGGGGCTTCGCGCTGGCACTCGTGACCTGCCGACAGACTGGCACGGGGAGGCGACAGCCGTCAATTCCCATCATCTTGGTGCGGATATCGTGTCGCCGATCCCGCGCCGTCCCCAGGAGGTACCTGCATGAGCACCGTCGTCGTGGTGGGCAACCCCAAGCCCGCCTCGCGCACGAGAGCCGCGGCCGAGGCGGTCGCCGAACGGCTCACCGGCGCGCCCGCCGACCGGGTGGTCGACGTCGTCGACCTCGGTGCCGGGCTGCTCGGCTGGGGCGACCCGGCCGTCGCCGACGCGGTGACCGCCGTCCGGGAGGCGTCGGTCGCGGTCGTCGCGAGCCCGACCTACAAGGCCACCTACACCGGCCTGCTCAAGCTCTTCCTCGACCAGATCGGCACCGGCGACCTGGCCGGCGTGGTCGCCGTCCCGGTGATGCTCGGCGGCGGTCCGACCCACGCCCTCGCGCCGGAGCTGCTGCTCAAGCCGGTGCTGGTCGAGCTCGGCGCCACCACGCCCACCCGCGGGCTCTACCTGCAGGACAAGGCGTGGGACGCGCCCGGCCCGCTCGACGACTGGGTCGCGGTCGCCGCTCCGCAGGTCGCGGCCGCCCGCACCGCCTTCGGCCGGGGCTGACCCCGCCGGCCCGGGAACTCGGTGTCCCGGGCCGGCCGGCGGTCAGCGCGCGGCGTCCCGGGTCGCGGCCTGCGGCGCGACGCTGTTCGGCCGGATGTCGACGGTGTCGGCGACGACGTTCGGACGGCGCGGCTCCGGGGTCCCGGCCGGCGCGAGCTGCTGCAGCGCGGCGTCGAGCTGCTCGGTCAGCGCCCGCAGCAGCGACTGCACCCGGTCCCGCTGCGCCAGCAGCTCACCGACCTCCGCGCGCACCTCGGCCAGCCGCTGCTCGGCGACCGCCTGGGCGGCGTCGCGCTCCTCCTGCGCCCGGCGCCGGGCGTCGGCGAGCTCCTGGTCGCGCCGCTGGGCGGCCTCGGCGTCGCGCCGGGCCCGATCGGCGGCGGCGTCCCGCTCCCGCTGCACCGCGTCGACGCCGGCCTGCTCGAGCAGCGCGGCCGCCTCGGCGCGCAGCCGCTCGGCCTCGCCCAGCAGCCGCTCGCACTCGGCGTTCGTGCGGGCCTCCTGGTCGCGGGCGGCCCGCAGCACCCGCTCGCCCTCGGCGTGCGCCTCGGCGACCACCCGGTCGGCGTCCTCGGCCGCCCGCTGGGCGATCTCCGCTGCCTCGTCGGCGGCCAGCTGCAGGATCTGGCCGATCCGCTCGCTGACCCGGCCGAGGTGCTGCGCGTCGGTCGAGTGCGCCAGCTTGCGGCGGGCGGCCGACAGCTCGGCGCTCGCGCTGCCCAGCCGGGCCGCCAGGTCGTCGTTCTCCCGCCGCACGGCCTGCAGCTCGGTCTCCGCCCAGGAGACGTAGTTGTCGACCTGCAGCCGGTCGTAGCCGCGCAGCTGGTCGCGGAACAGCGGGCCCGGTTCGAGCATCGTCTCCAGGTCGCCGGACAGGTTCGGGCGCCGCAGGCCCCGCCCCCGCCGGGCCGCCGAGCGCGCGGCCTCCGCCGCCGGCGCACTGTCCTCCGCTGGCTTGCCGGCCACCGGCACCACCTCCTGTTCCCGACGCTTGCAGCCGGGCTCCGGACACGCCCGCCGCGACGCGCACCCGGCGGCGCGACACGGCCGCGACACGACGACAGCGCCGCGGCGTCGTCACGCGCCGTGGCTCGCCGCTCACGCGGCGCTCCCGGTGCTCCGACCCCGACCGCGACCATGATCGAACACCGCTCCCCACGGGCACCCGGCCGGGGTTCAGCCGCCGTCCGGACCGGGGTGCGCCAGGTCCGGCGGCAGCGGCACGCCGGGGTCGTGCACCAGCGGCGCCTCCCCGTCGGCGACCGCGGCCCGGGCGTCGGTGAGCCCGAAGCGGCTGCGCACCCGGCCGAGGAAGTCCGGCGGCGCCAGCCGCACGAGCCGGGAGCGCTGCCGGGCGCCGTAGACGGTCACCCAGTCGCCCGGTTCGAGCACGCCGCGCAGCTGCCCGTCGACGCTCACCGCCACCTGCCCGGAGCGGCCCAGCACCAGCACGCTGATCCGGTGCCGCACCGACAGCACCAGGCTGCGGTCGAACACCATGTGCGGCGCGACCGGGGTGAACACCAGCGCGTCCAGGTCCGGGGAGAGCACCGGCCCGCCCGCGGCGAAGCTGTAGGCGGTCGAGCCGGTCGCCGAGGAGACCACCAGCGCGTCCGCGGAGTAGGAGGCGAACAGCCGGCCGTCGACGTAGAGGGCGAGGCTCGCCTGCCGGTCGCGGGCCAGCTTCTCGAAGACGACGTCGTTGAGCGCCAGCACGTCCAGCGGCACCCCCCAGCCGACCTCCTCGGCCACCTCGGTGCGCGGCCGCGGCGGGGGCAGCGCCGGCCCCCGGCCGTAGCGGAACAGCGCCTCCAGCCCCGGCGGGATGGCCAGCGGCCGGTCGGCCCGCATGGTCAGCGTCATCCGCTCGTCGACGACGACGGCGCCGTCGAGCACCGCCTGCAGCGCCTCCTCGACCCGGTCGGCCCGCACCTCGGTGAGGAAGCCGACCCTCCCGACGTCCACCCCGAGCACCAGCGCCCCGGCCGCCGCGGCCACCCGCGCACCGCGCAGGAACGTGCCGTCGCCGCCGACGGTGACCACCAGGTCGGGGTTGCCCGCCCGCTCGGCCTCCTCGTGGGCCGACCGCCGCTCCGCCCCCTCGCCCCACACGTCGATGTCGGCGCAGCCCAGCCCCTGCGCGGCGGCCCACTCCCGCACCCGGGCGGCGGCGTCCCGGGCCGCGGGCTTGCCGCCGTGCACGACCAGGCCGATGCGTTGGATGCCCACCCGGCCAGTCTGGCCGGGTCCGCCGTCCAGCGCGCGCGGATGATCGTCGCGACCTAGCGTGACCCGGTGGACCTGTTCCGGACGAAGTCCGTCGAGACCATCCGCGCGGACAGCGAGGGCGAGAGCAGCGAGAGCGGCGCCGTCGGCGCACTGCGCAAACGGCTGAGCGCCCGGCACCTCATCGGCTTCGGCATCGGCGTGGTGATCGGCACCGGCATCTTCACCCTCACCGGGGTCCAGGCGAAGAACACCGCCGGCCCGGCCGTCGTGATCTCCTTCGCCATCGCCGGCGTCGTCGCCCTGCTCGCCGCGCTGTGCTACGCGGAGCTGGCCTCGGCCGTGCCGACGGCGGGCAGCGCGTACTCCTACGCCTACGCGACCACGGGCGAGCTGCTGGCCTGGATCATCGGCTGGGACCTGTTCCTGGAGTTCGCGCTGGGCGCCGCCGTGGTCGCCCGCGGCTGGTCGGCGTACCTGGGCAACCTGCTGGACCTCCCCACCTCGCTGTTCGGCGAGGACGCCGGGTTCAACCTCGGCGCGGTGTCCATCGTGGTCGTGCTGACCGTCATCGCCGTGCTGGGGATCCGCGAGTCGGCCCGGGTGGCCGGCGTGCTGGTCATCGTCAAGGTCGCGATCTGCGTGTTCGTCATCGTCGCCGGCGCCTGGTACGTCCGCGGCGCCAACCTCACGCCGTTCATCCCGGCCAGCCAGGGCGCGCAGGACGCCTCGGGCCTCAAGCAGACCCTCATCCAGGCGGTGGCCGGCATCGACCCGACCACCTTCGGCATCGGCGGGGTGCTCACCGCGGCCGCGGTCGTCTTCTTCTCCTACACCGGCTTCGAGGCGGTGGCGAACCTGTCGGAGGAGACCCGCAAGCCCTCCCGCGACCTGCCGCTGGGCCTGCTCGGCACCCTCGGGCTGGCCACCGCGCTGTACATCGGCGTCTCGCTCGTGGTCGTCGGGATGGTCCACTACGACAAGATCGACGAGGGCGCGCCGATCGCCGACGCCTTCGACCAGGTGGGCCTCGGCTGGGGCTCCACGCTGGTGTCGATCGCCGCCGTCGCCGGGCTGACCTCGGTGATCCTGGTCGACCTGGTCACCGTCAGCCGGATCGGCTTCGCCATGGGCCGCGACGGGCTGCTGCCCCAGTCGATCGCGAAGGTGCACCCGCGCACCGGCACCCCGGTCCGGATGACGCTGCTGTACGCCGCGGTGGTGCTGGTGATGGCCGCGTTGGTGAAGCTCGACGTGCTCGCCGACCTGGTCAGCATCGGCACCCTGTTCGCCTTCGTGCTGGTGTCGATCGCCGTCCCGGTGCTGCGGCACACCCGCCCGGACATGCCGCGGTCCTTCCGCGTCCCGCTGTCCCCGGTCGTGCCGGTCCTGTCCGCGGTGGCCTGCCTGTACCTGATGGCCAACCTCGAGCTGGAGACCTGGTGGCGGTTCCTCGCCTGGCTGGTGCTCGGGCTGGTCATCTACGCCGGCTACGGCTACCGGCACTCCCGGGCCCGGCTCGCGGCGCGCGAGGGCGGCGCCCGCCCGGCTGAGGCGACCAGCGGGAGCTGAGGCACGATCCTGCGCATGGCCTTCGACGCGGCGAGCGACCGCTACGACTCCATGACCTACCGGCGGACCGGGCGCAGCGGGCTGGACCTGCCGGCGGTCAGCCTGGGGCTCTGGCACAACTTCGGGGACGACGTCCCGTTCGACCGGCAGCGGGAGATCCTGCGCCGGGCCTTCGACCTGGGCATCACCCACTTCGACCTGGCGAACAACTACGGCCCGCCCTACGGCTCCGCGGAGACCAACTTCGGCCGGCACCTGCGCGACGACTTCCGCCCGTACCGCGACGAGCTGGTCATCTCCAGCAAGGCCGGCTACGACATGTGGCCGGGCCCGTACGGCTCCGGCGGTGGCTCCCGGAAGTACCTGCTGGCCAGCCTCGACCAGTCGCTGCAGCGGATGGGGCTGGAGTACGTCGACGTCTTCTACAGCCACCGGTACGACGCGACGACGCCGCTGGAGGAGACGATGGGCGCGCTGGACGCCGCCGTCCGCTCCGGCAAGGCGCTCTACGCCGGCATCTCCAGCTACTCGCCGGAGGCCACCCGGGAGGCCGCGCGCATCCTCGCCGACCTCGGGACGCCGCTGTTCATCCACCAGCCCTCGTACTCGATGCTCAACCGCTGGATCGAGACCGAGGGCCTGCTCGACACCCTCGCCGAGGTGGGCGCCGGCTGCATCGCGTTCTCGCCGCTGGCGCAGGGGATGCTCACCGAGAAGTACCTCGGCGGCGTGCCGGAGGGCTCCCGGGCCAGCCAGGACAAGTCGCTGGACCCCGGCATGATCACCGACCAGTACCTCACCCACGTGCGGGCGCTCAAGGAGATCGCCGACGGCCGCGGGCAGACCCTCGCCCAGCTCGCGCTGGCCTGGGCGCTCCGCGACCAGCGGGTGACGTCGGTGCTGGTCGGCGCCAGCAGCGTCGGCCAGCTCGAGCAGAACGTGGCCGCGCTGGACCGGCTGGACTTCTCCGCCGAGGAGCTGGCCGCGATCGACCAGCACGCCGTCGACGCCGGCATCGACATCTGGCAGTCGTTCCGCACCGCGTGACGTGCTCCCCGGGGCGGGCCGCCGCCCGCCCCGGGGTCACCGTCACTCGTTCGCGGAGCCGGCGCTGTCGCCCTGGCGCTGCTCGCTGCTGGGCCTCCCGACCCAGACGGTCTTGGCGTTCATGAACGCCCGCATGCCGAGCTCGGTGAGCTCCCGCCCGTACCCGCTCTGCTTCACCCCGCCGAACGGCAGGTCCGGGTAGCTGGTGGTCATCCCGTTGATGAACGCCATGCCCGACTGGACGTCGCGGACGAACTGCGCCCGCTCGTCCTCGTCCTCGCTCCACAGGTTCGAGCCGAGCCCGTACGGGTGGCTGTTCGCGATCTCGAGGGCCTCGTCCAGGCTGTCGACGACCCACAGCGCGGCGACCGGCCCGAAGACCTCCTCGGCGTACAGCTTCATCTCCGGCGTGATGCCGGTCAGCAGGGTCGGCTCGTAGAACCACCCCGGCCGGTCGACCCGCTTCCCGCCGACGACGACGGTCGCGCCCTTGCCGACGGCGTCGGCCACGTACTCCTCGACGTCCTGCACACCCGACTCCGTGGCCAGCGGCCCGATCTCGGTGCCGGCGTCCATCGGGTCGCCGACGGTGAGCGCGCCGATCTTCTCCGCGAACAGCCGGGTGAACTCCTCGGCGACGTCGCGGTGCACGAAGAACCGCTTGGCCGAGATGCAGCTCTGCCCGTTGTTCTGGTTGCGCGAGGTGACGGCCACCGAGGCGGCTGCCTCCAGGTCCGCCGAGGGCATCACGATGAACGGGTCCGAGCCGCCGAGCTCGAGCACGGTGGGCTTGAGGGCGTCGCCGGCGATCGAGGCCACCGACTGGCCGGCCGGGGCGCTGCCGGTGAGCGTCGCGGCGACGACCCGGTCGTCGCGCAGCACCCGCTCGATGGTGGCCGAGCCGATGAGCAGCGCCTGGAACACGTCGGCGGGGAACCCGGCCCTGCGGAACAGCTCCTCCATGTACAGCGCGGTCTGCGGCACGTTGCTGGCGTGCTTGAGCAACCCGACGTTGCCGGCCATCAGCGCCGGGGCGGCGAAGCGCATCGCCTGCCACAGCGGGAAGTTCCACGGCATGATCGCCAGGACGACGCCCAGCGGCTGGTAGGTGACGTAGGCGTCGACGGCGCCCACGGCCCCGGCGTCCTTGCGCTCCGGCTCGAGGAACGCCGGGCCGTGCTCGGCGTACCAGCGCAGCGCCGCCACGCACTTGGTCGCCTCGGCCTTCGCCGAGGCCAGCGTCTTGCCCATCTCGGTGGTCATCAGCGCGGCGACGTCGTCGACGTCGGCCTCCAGCGCGTCGGCGGCCGCGCGCAGCCAGCCCACCCGCTGCTCCACCGTGGTCCGCCGGTAGCTCTCGAACGCCGTGGCGGCGCGGGCGATCCTCTCCTCCAGCGCCGCGTCGGACAGCGCCTCGAACGTCTGCACCGTCTCACCGGTGGCCGGGTTGGTCGTGGCGATCGCCATGGGGGTCCCCTCCTCGTCGGCGGCCGGCATCCGGGGTCCCCGGGCGGCCGCGTCCCCTCCCCTGCCCGGCCGGTCGGGGCGGCGAAACCGTGATCAGGCAGTCACGACCGGACGGCGGCCCCCAGCACCTGCGGCGCCGCCGGGTTCGGCGGCCGGGTGTCGGGGAAGCGGAACCGCTCCAGCCGGGTCACCGCGAACCCGGCGTCCTCGATCGCCCGCAGCGTCCGCCGCGACACGTGGCAACCGCCGGCCAGCAGCGGCCAGACGGTGCGGTCCAGCAGCCGCTGCGTGCGGGACAGCCCGCCGCCGTCGGCCCGGACGTGCTCCCAGAAGCGCAGCTCCCCGCCCGGCCGCAGCACCCGGCGCACCTCGCGCAGGGCCGCAGCCTGGTCGGCGACGCTGCAGAGCACCAGCGAGGTGACCACGGCGTCGACGGACCCGTCGGCGACCGGCAGGTCCTCGGCGACGCCGTCGACGACGGCCACCGGCACCGGCGCCGTCGCTGCCGCCCGCGCGGCGTGCGCGCGCAGGTGCGTCTCCGGCTCGACCGCGACCACCCGGCCGACGGTCGGCGGGTAGTGCGCGAAGTTCGTGCCGGTGCCCGCGCCCACCTCCAGCACGGTGCCCGACAGCCCGGCCAGCAGCCGGCCGCGGATCTCCGCGGCCCCGCGGTGCTCGAGGCCCGCGGCCATCCGGCTGTACACCCGGGCGAACACCGGGTGCTGGTGGAACGTCGTCGTCGGCGCGGCCACGGCGGGCTCCTCAGCCGCGCGTCGCGTCGAGGCGGTCGAGCAGGTCCCTGGTCCCGGCCCTGCGCCCGGCCGTCGACGGGCCGGCGTCCGCCCGTCCCCTGGTCTCGTCGTCGCGGTGGCTCGGCATGGCCCAGCGGTACCCCGCCAGGGGCGCCGTCAGTCGAGGACGGTCCACCGCCAGGTGCAGGTCAGCGTCGTGCTCTCCCCCGCGGCCAGCTCGGTGGCCGCGCCCAGCCGGGGGGCGTCCGGCGGCCCGGTCTGCGGCTCCAGGCACAGCTCGCCGGGCCGCTCGTCGAACAGCACCCAGTGGTCGGCGGAGGAGTCGACGCGCAGCTCCAGCGCGCCGTCCCAGCGCAGCCCCGGCGCCGTGGCGAAGCCGCGGAAGCAGTCGTCCCAGGGCCCCGGACGGCGGTCGACGAGCTCGCCGGTGGGCAGGCCGTCGGCGCCGCGCACGTACTGCTGCCCGCCCGCCAGCAGCCACTGCGCCGGCGCGCCCCGGGACAGCTGCCGGGCGAACCACGGGTGCCAGCCCACGGTGACCGGCATCGGCTCCTCGGCGGCGACCACCAGCTCGCTGGACAGCCGGTCACCGGCCAGCTGCAGCGTCTGCTCGACCCGGCCGCGGGCCGGCCAGCCGGGGCCGAGGTCGACGCCGACCCGCACCCGGTCGGCCGCCTGCTCCAGCACCTGCCAGGGGCGCTCGCTCACCGTGCCGTGGATGGCGTGCGGCGGCGCGAGCACCGCCAGCTGGTGCACCTGCCCGCCGAGCTCCAGCCGCCCGCCGCCGAGCCGGCCGGCGAACGGCGCCATCACGAAGCTGCCGCCGCTCATGCCGGCCGGCAGGGGCACCTCGGCGGTGGTGAGCAGCTCCAGGCCGGCCACCCGCCAGGAGGTCCAGCGCGCACCCGCGGCGGGGTCGATCTCGAGCTCGGCGCTCCCGGAGCGCAGCAGGACGGTCACCCCGGGATCCTCCCGGAGCCCTCCGTCCCGCCTTCCGCCGGGTGACCAGCCCCTCCCGCGGCGGCCCGCCGGGGCACACACTGTCCGGCACACGGTCGCGCGAGCAAGGGAGCAGCGATGGCCCACCAGGTCGACGGCGGGGTCGGGGGCGGGACCGGCGGGCGCCCGGTGCGGCGTGCGCTGCGCCGGCTGCTGCTCGGCGGCGGGCCGTTGAAGCGCCGGTCCGACCGGGTGGAGATGGTGTCCCGGCTGGCCCTCCTCGCCGTGGTGCTGGTGGCCGTGCCGGTGTCGCTGGCGGTCGGGACGGTCGCGCGCAGCGCGGTCGCCGACGCCGCCCGCGCCCAGGCGGCCGAGCGGCACCAGGTGACCGCCGTGCTGGTCGAGGACACCACCCACGTGACGCTGGGCAGCGCCGGCGACCGGCAGTTCACCCTCGCCCGGTGGACGACGCCCGACGGGCGGACCGTCGAGGACCGGGTGCCCGCGCCGGTCGGCGCGACCGCCGGCCAGGAGGTGACCATCTGGATCGACGCCGACGGCGCCCGCACCCGGGCGCCGCTGAACGGTTCGGAGGTCACCGACCGGGCGCTGGTCCGCGGCGCGCTGGTGTTCCTCTCGGTCACCGCCGTGGCGCTGACCGCGCACGGCGCGGTGTGCCTGGTGCTGGCCCGCCGGCGGGCGCGCCAGTGGGACGCCGGGTGGGCCGCGGTCGAGCCGCAGTGGGCCGACCGGCGCCGGCCGGGCGCCGACTCGCTGGAGCCCTGACGCCGCGCAATCCCTGACCCGCGGGAGCCCTCACCCGCCGGCCCTGCACGTCGGGACCAACGACCCCGGTGTCCCCGGCCACCGGCCGGGGACAGTGGGAGCTGCGGAGAACGGTCGCACACGACCGGTCCCGAGGAGCCCAGGGAGACGTCCGTGCCCCGCACCCCACCCGAGCGCCGGATCGAGGTCCTCGACGAGGCCGAGTGCCGCCGGCTGCTGCGCACCGCCCCCATCGGCCGGATCGCCTACACCGAGGCCGCGCTGCCGGCGATCCAGCCGGTGCACTTCGTGGTGCACGGCGACGAGGTGCTCATCCCGACCCGGCTGACCAGCTCGGTCGCCCTCGCCGTCGCCGGCCGGGGCGCCGTCGTGGCGTTCTCGGCCGACGACGTCGACCCGGTGACCCGGACCGGCTGGGACGTCACCGCCGTCGGCGCCGCCCGGCTGATCACCGACCCGGCCGAGCTGCGGGCGCTGGACCGGCTCGGCGCCCGGCGCTGCGCCCCCGGGGACCCGTGCTACGTCGCCGTCGGGCTGACCGTGCTGCGGGGCCGCCGGGTGCTGCCCGCCCTCAGCGCAGCGGCGGGATGACCCGGTCGGCGGCCAGCCGCTCGAGGAGCTCGACGAACCGGTCCTCGGTGTCCAGGCAGCCGGCGAACCCGGCCTGGCGGATCTTGATCGTCGAGCTGACGTTGTCGAACCCGGACGTGAAGATGAACTGGCCGAAGTCCCAGCCGACCAGGTCCTCGAACGGTGTGGGCACCAGGTCGTGCTCGGCGACCAGCCGCTCCCAGACGTCGCGGCGGCCGGCCATCGCCTCGGCCAGCGGCACCGGCTGGGGCTCGGCGGACTCCATGCCGAACGCCCGCGCGAACGCCGGGAACAGGTGCCGCCACCGCAGCTGGTCGCCGTTGGTCACGTTGAAGACCTCGCCGTCGGCCTGCGGGGCGCTGCCGGCCCACACCGTCGCGTCGGCCAGCAGCTCCGCGTCGGTGACCTGGTACAGCGCGTCGTAGGCGGCCAGGCTGCCGGGGAAGCGCAGCGGCTGGCCCAGCGCCCTGGTGATCGAGGCGTGGACGGCGATCACCATCAGCAGGTTCATCGGGTTGCCGACCGCGTAGCCGATGACGCCCTCCGGGCGCAGCACGGTGAGCCGGGAGCCGCGCTCGGCGGCCACCGCGCGCAGCAGGTCCTCCTGGTCGTAGTAGAAGTTCGGCTGCACGATCCGCGGGTCGCGCTCCTTGGCCGGGGTGTTGAAGAACCCCATGTGCGCGCCGTAGGCCTTGCCGCCCTGGTAGAGGGTGACGTGCTCCAGCGGCGCGCCGGCCGCGGCCAGCCCGTCGAGCGTGTTCCGGAGCAGCGCGACGTTGACCTCCGACAGCTCCGCGGCGGTGGGCCGCTCGGCGTACGCGCCGAACACCAGGTGGGTGACGTCGCCGGCGCCCGCCAGCCCGTCCCGCGCGGCGGCGGCGTCGGACAGGTCGACGGCCAGGTGCTCCCAGCCGGCGTCCCGCGGGGTCCGCCGGCTCACCCCGCGCACCCGCCAGCCGGGCCGGCGGGCGTAGGCGGCGGCCGCGTGGCTGCCGATGACGCCGCCGGCGCCGGTGACCAGCACGCTGCCGTGGCCGGGGGTCGCAGTCGTCTCGCTCACGCCGTCCCTGTGCCCGGCACCGGGACGGCGAACCGTGCGCGGAGCGCCGGCTCAGCGGACCGGACGCAGCCACCACGGGTCGTGCGGCGGCGGCGACGGGGGCCGGGCCGGCCGCCGGGGCGGCTCCGCGCGCGGCGGCTCGGCGGCCCGCTCGCACGCCTCCCGCGAGTGCGCCTCGGAGAGGTAGTGCTGCACCGGGCCGGCGAGGGCGGAGCGGCCGCGGCGGGCCACGTCGTGCCGCGCCTCCCACTCGCACATCGCCTTCTCGGCGGCGGTCATGGCCAGCGGGTCGGGTGCCGGCCGGGCCGGTGTCGCACGGGTCATCTCGGGACCTCCCTGGCGGAGCAGGTGCCTCCATGGTCACCCCGTCGGGCGCGCCGCGGAAGCCCCCTCGGTCAGCTCCCCGCCGGGCCGCCGAGGACGGCGACGGTGGCCCGCACCTCGGCCGCGGTGGCCGGCTCCACCGGCAGCGACGCGAGCAGCGTGGGCACCTCCTCGGGCAGCACGCCCGCCTCCAGCAGCAGCTCCAGCAGCCGGTCCGCCTGCGCGGGCGGCACCGGCAGCGGGAGGCCCGAGCCGCGCAGCGCCGCCTCGGCGAGGAACAGCGCGCCGGCCAGGTCGTCGTGCGCCGGGTCGGCCGCCCGCGGGGCCGGGGCGGCCGCGCGGGTGACCGCCTCGGCGGCGCGCACCAGCGACAGGGGCAGCCCCTCGGCCTCCAGCTCGATCAGCGGCACGGCGCCCAGCGCGGCGAGCACCGCGTGCTCGGCGTCGATGCGCAGCGGCGCCTCCCACTCACCGGCCCGCACCACCGCGACCAGGTCGCGCCCGTCCTCCCCCACCTCGTCGAGCAGCTCCGCCCAGTCGGCGGGCCGGGTGTCCCGGGCCCGCTCCGCGGCCTGCACGCAGGTGTCGAGCACGAACGGTTCCACCACCTCGACGTCGAACCGCTCGGCGTAGACGGTGCCGTCGGGGGTGACGGAGTTGAGCAGGTCCTGGAAGCTGCCCGGGCGGGCGTCGCCGAGCTCCAGCCGGCCCTCCTCCTCGCCGCTGAGCAGCTGCCCGGACGCGGCGCGCACGCCGATCGTCGTCCCGGTCGAGACCACCCGGCCGCGCCGGCGGGTGTGGTGCGGCTGGTCGGACAGGCCCACCGTCCAGGCGCACGTCTCGGCGATCAGGGCCGGACGCCGCTCGCGGAGCACCTCGCGCGCCAGCAACGACATGAAGTCGACGTCGAACACCCCTCCACTGTGCCCCGGCCGGCGGCCGGGGTGCGCGACTGAGCGCCGGCTGTGAGCATTCGGTGCACCGCTCGTCCCCTCACCTGCCCCAGGGAGAGACATGACCAGCACCGCACGCACCCGGCGGCCCGGACGCCGCCGCGCCGTGGTCGTCACCGCGGTCACCGCCGTCCTGCTCGTCCCCGCCGGCGCGGTCTCCGCGCAGCCGGGCGGCTCGTACGGCGGGGACGCCGCCGGTTCCGGCACGCTCCCGCTGCGCGACCTGGACCTCGAGGAGCTGACCATCCCCGAGCTGCAGGAGCGGATGGACGCCGGCACGCTGACCGCCGTCGCGCTGACCCGCGCCTACCTCGACCGCATCGCCGCGGTGGACGACGAGCTGGGCGCCGTGCTCAGCGTCAACCCGGCGGCGGTCGACGACGCCGCGGCGAGCGACCGTGAGCGCCAGCGGCACCGGGCCCGCAGCGCGCTCGAAGGGATCCCGGTGCTGCTGAAGGACAACATCGACACCGCCGACCTGCCCACCACCGCCGGCTCGCGCGCCCTGCTGGGCAGCACGCCGGACGACGCCACGCTCACCCGGCGGCTGCGGGAGGCCGGCGCGATCGTGCTGGGCAAGGCCAACCTCTCGGAGTGGGCCAACTTCCGCGGGAACGACGCCACCAGCGGCTGGAGCGGGGTGGGCGGGCAGACCGCCAACCCCTACGTGCTCGACCGCAACCCGTGCGGCTCCTCCAGCGGCTCCGCGGCCGGGGTCGCGGCCTCGCTGGCCCAGGTGGCCATCGGCACCGAGACCGACGGGTCGATCGTCTGCCCGGCCGGCGCCAACGGCGTGGTGGGCCTCAAGCCCACCCTGGGCGCGGTCAGCCGCACCGGCATCGTGCCGATCTCGGCCGAGCAGGACACCGCCGGACCCATGGCCCGGCACACCGTCGACGCGGCGCTCACCATGCAGGTGATCACCGGTCGCGACCCGGCCGACGCCGCCACGGGCGAGCTGCCCGACGGGCTGGCGCGGGACGTCGCCGAGCTGGACACCCGGGCGCTGCGCGGCGCGCGGGTCGGGGTGTGGCAGCTCAGCGACGCGGAGAGGGCCGCCGTCGACGACCCCACCGAGGCGGTGTTCGCGGCCGCGGTCAAGCAGCTGGAGGCGGCCGGGGCGACCGTCGTCCCGGTGACGCTGCAGTACCAGGAGCAGATCAGCGCGGGCGAGACACCGGCGCTGCTGGCGGAGTTCAAGCGCGACGTGAACGCCTACCTCGCGGCCACCCCCGGCGAGCACCCGCGCGACCTGGCCGGGCTGATCGAGTTCAACCGGCAGGACCCGGTGGAGCTGGCCTACTTCGGGCAGGAGCTGTTCGAGCAGGCCCAGGCGGCGCGCACCCCGGAGGAGGACCCGGCGATCGCGCAGACCCGGACCACCATCCGCGACCTCGCCCGCCGGTCCATCGACGAGGTGCTGGCGCAGGGCCCGGGCGCGGAGGACGACCTGGCCGCCGTCGTCGGGCTGACCAACACCCCGGCCTGGACGACGGCCTACGAGTCGGTCGACGGCCGGGCCGACGTCTTCACCTACAGCACCTCCGGGCCGGCCGCGGTGGCCGGCTACCCCGACGTCACGGTGCCTGCCGGCTTCGCCGGCCCGCGGGGCGCGCTGCCGATCGGCATCTCGTTCTTCGGCACCCGCTGGGCCGACGCCGACGTGCTGGACCTGGCGGCGTCGTTCGAGGCGCAGGCACCGGAGCGGGCGGAGCCGGGCTACCTGCCGACGGTCGGGCCGGACCCGGCGCCGGCCGGCTGACGGGGACCGGGCCGGCGAGGGCGGGTCGGCGGCCGGTCAGAGCCGGCCGCCGACCACCGCCTCCAACGTCGCGCGAGCGCCCAGCGCGTGCAGCGACCCCAGGGCCGCCCGGTAGGCGGTGGTGAACCGCTCGTCGTCGGCCAGGTCGCCGAACAGGTCGCGGTCGGCGAGGAAGGCCAGCGGCTCGTCGCGCTGGCGGCGGGCCGCGGCCATCAGCGCGTCCCGCCGCGGGTCGACGACCTCGAACGGCTGCCCGTGCTCGTCGACCCCCTCGGCGTAGCGCGCCCAGCCGGCCACCACGGCCGCGGACCGGTGCACGTCGCCCCCGGCAGCCAGCTGCGCCCGGACCACCGGCAGCAGGAACCTGGGGATCCGGTCCGAGCTCTCGGCGGCCAGCCGGGCGAGGGTGTCGCGGATGTGCGGGTTGGCGAACCGGCTGATCAGGTCGGCCTTGTACCGGTCGAGGTCGACCCCGGGCACCGGCGCGAGGGTGGGCGTGGCCTCGACGTCCATGTAGCCGCCCAGGAACCCGCGGAACAGCGGGTCCTGGCACACGTCGTGGATGAACTCGTAGCCGGCCAGCAGGCCGAGGTAGGCCATCGCCTGGTGGCTGCCGTTGAGCAGCCGCAGCTTCATCAGCTCGTACGGCTCGACGTCGGCGACCACCTGGACACCGGCGTCCTCCAGCGGCGGGCGGCCGCAGCGGAACGAGTCCTCCAGCACCCACTGGGTGAACGGCTCGGCGACCACCGGCCAGCCGTCCTGCACGCCGAACCGGCGGGACAGCTCCGCGCGGTGCGCGTCGGTGGTGCCCGGGGTGATCCGGTCGACCATCGAGTTCGGGAAGGGCACCTCCCGGCGCACCCACTCCCCCAGCTCCGGGTCGCGCAGCCCGGCGAACGCCGCGAAGCTCCGCCGGGCGACGTCGCCGTTGCCCGGGACGTTGTCGCAGGACATCACCGTGAACGGCGGGACGCCGTCCGCCCGGCGGCGGGCCAGCGCCTCGACGACCAGCCCGAACGACGTCCGCGGTGCCGCGCCCGGCTGCAGGTCCGCGACGATCGCCGGGGCGTCGGCCTGGAACTCCCCGGTCACGGAGTTGACGTTGTAGCCGCCCTCGGTGACCGTCAGCGAGACGATCCGGGTGGCCGGGTCGGCCATCTTCGCGACCACGGCCTCCGGGTCGTCGGGGGCGAGGAGGAACTCGACCACCGAGCCGATGACCCGGGCCTCCTGGTACCCGTCGGCGTGCGCGAGCACCAGCGTGTAGAGGCAGTCCTGCCGGTCCATCACCTCGGCCATCCGCCGGTCGCCGGGCAGCACCCCGACCCCGCAGATGCCCCAGTCCAGCGCCTCGCCGCGGTTCATCAGCCGGTCGAGGTACATCGCCTGGTGGGAGCGGTGGAAGCCGCCGACGCCCAGGTGCACGATGCCGGTGCGCACCCGGCTCCGGTCGTAGGCCGGGACCTGCACGGAGGCGCTGAGCGAGTCGAGGGTCGCCGCGCTGAGCCGGGTCATGCGGCGGTCCCTGCCCCGCGGAGCGCCCGCTCAGTCCTCCAGCAGTGCTCGGCGCAGCTCCACGGCGTCCACCCGGACCTGCTCCAGGATCGGCAGCACCTCGCGGTCGGTCATCCGGCCGAGCGTCAGCTCGGCCATCGGCACGTCCTCGTGGCCGTCGACGGTCATCCGGTGGACGATCTCGAACGACGCCCGCAGCAGCGCGCCCTCGGTCGACTGCAGGTCGTCGAACGCGGTGAGCGGCGCGACCATGGCCGCCGGGAAGCCCCACTGCTCCAGCGCGACGGCGGTCAGCCGCAGCGCGGAGATGCCGTACCGGTGCACCTCGGCCAGCCGGCGACCGGCCGCCGTCGGCGCCTCGGCCTCCAGTTGCGCGTAGCCCTCGGGGTCGTTGTGGAACAGCAGCGCCACGCCCAGCTGGGCGAGCAGGCCGAGGCACAGCGCGTCCTGCGACCGCTGCCCGAACCGCGGGGCCAGGGTCGAGGCGGCCAGCGCCAGCGAGGTGCTGACGTCCCAGAACGACCCGGGCAGCCGCGACTCGTCGTCCAGGTCGGTCAGCGCGACGGTCGCCATCGTGCGCACCGTGGTGAACCCGACGACGGTGACCGCGAACTGCAGCGAGGAGACCCGGCCGCGCATGCCGTAGAACGCCGAGTTGGACAGCTTCATGACCCGGCCGGCCAGGGCGAGGTCCGCGGAGAGGATCCGGGACAGCTCCTTGGCGCTGGCCTCGTCGGAGTTGGCCACCGACACGATCTGCGCGGCCACCGGGCGCTGCGCCGCCATCCGGTCGATGCTGGCGAGCACCCGCTCCAGGTCGAAGGTCGGGGCGGCGGCGAGCGAGGCGGTCACGTGGGCTCCGGGGTCGGGGTTGCCGGGGTGGCAGGGCGGGCCGGGGTCGCGGCGGTGGCGGGGCGGCTGGGCAGCGCGGGCCCGGCCGGGTCGAGCGAGTCGTGCTGGGCGGCGAACCAGTCACCGGTGCTCGCGCCGTCCAGCGGGGCGGCCAGGCCGAACCCCTGCAGGAAGGTGGCCCCGAGCTCGGCGAGCTGCTGGGCCTGCTCGAGGGTCTCGACGCCCTCGGCGACGGTGCACAGGCCCAGGTTGCGGGCCAGCGCGATGACCGCCGAGGTGATCTCGGAGTGGCCGTCGGCGAGCTCGGCGACGAACGAGCGGTCGACCTTGAGGCAGTCGACCGGCAGGTGGCGCAGGTAGGCCAGCGACGAGTAGCCGGTGCCGAAGTCGTCGATCGACACCTGGACGCCGAGGTCGCGCAGCTGGAGCAGCACCTCGCGGGCGGCCGCCGGGTCCGTCATCAGCGCCGACTCGGTGAGCTCGATGGACAGCCGCGCGGGCAGCAGGTCGTGCCGGTGCAGCGCCGAGGCGACCTGGCCGGGGAGGTTGGGGTCCAGCTGCAGCGCGGACACGTTGACGTTGGCGCGCTCCGGGGCGGCCGGGCCGAGCTGCGCGTCCCAGGCGGCCAGCTGCCGGCAGGTCTCGTCGAGCACCAGCAGCCCGAGCCCGCCGACCAGCCCGCTCTCCTCGGCCAGCGGCACGAAGGTGGCCGGGCTGATCGGCCCGCGCTCGGGGTGCACCCAGCGGGCCAGCGACTCCACCGAGACCGCGGTGCCCTCGACGGTGTCGAAGATCGGCTGGTACATCAGCGTGACGTCGCGCCGCTCGATCGCGTCGCGCAGGTCGGCCACCAGCCGCAGCTTGTCCCGGGCCTGCGCGCGGGCGTCCTGGTCCAGCACGGTGATCCGGTTCTTGCCGCCGGCCTTGGCCTGGTACATCGCGATGTCGCAGTCGCGGACGAGCTCCTCGGCGGCGGCGTGCTCGGGGGTCTGCACGGTCACCCCGACGCTGGCCGCCGGCCGGAAGTCGACCCCGCCCAGCCGCACCGGCTGCCGCAGCGCCTCGCCGACCCGCTCGGCCAGCGCGACCGCGTCGGCCTCGTCGACGTGCTCGCAGACGACGACGAACTCGTCACCGCCGAACCGCGCGACCAGGTCACCGGGGCGCACCGTCTCCCGCAGCCGGGCGGCGAGCTCGACGAGCAGCTCGTCGCCGGCGGCGTGGCCGAGGGAGTCGTTGACGACCTTGAAGTTGTCCAGGTCCAGGAAGATGCAGGCCAGGTCGCTGTGCCCGGGCAGGAACCGCGCGGCGACGTACTCGGCCAGCAGCGTGCGGTTGGGCAGGCCGGTGAGCGGGTCGTGGTTGGCCTGGTGGGCCAGCCGCGCCTCGAAGGCCAGCCGCTCGGTGATGTCCTCGATCGTGCCGACGAAGCCGGCGCCGACCCCGGGGGTGAACAGGTGCGAGAAGCGGATGACGGTGGTGCGCACCGCGCCGTCCTCGCGGACCAGCCGGGCCTGCGCCTCCCCCTCGCCCCCGTCGAGCACGACCGCGGCCTGCTCGATGACGGTGTCGAGGTCGTCGGGGTGCACGGTGGTCATCCAGCCGGTGCCCAGCAGCTGCTCGGCCTGCCGCCCGACGAGCGCGCAGAACGCGTCGTTGACGTGGGCGAGCCGCATGCCCTGCTCGGACAGCAGGGTCGGCACCGGCGAGCGCTCGGTCAGCGTGGAGAACCGGCGCTCGTGGGCGTCGGCGGTGGCGCGCAGCGCGCGCTCCTGCTCGTTCGCGGTGCTGATCAGCCGGACCGTCCAGCGCCGCCCGACGGGGGCGGGGACGGCGGAGACGATGCACTCCAGGGTGGCGCCGCTGGCCAGCCGCACCGGCAGGGTCATCCGGACGGCGCGCTCCCGGCGCAGCAGCAGCTTCAGCTCGCTGCGGCCGAGGCTGGGCAGCAGCTGCTCGAACGGCGCCGACCGGAGGTCCTCGAGGCCGTAGCCGAGGAAGTCGACGGCGCGCCCGTTGCTCCAGGTGACCCGCGCAGTGCCCCCGACCCGCTCCACGACCAGGATCGCCGCGGCGTCGCTGACGCTCACCCCGTGGAAGACGGCGTTCACGACCTCCGGCGGCACCGGCTCGTCGCCCTGCACCCGCGACCTCGCTGACACGCTGCTCCGTCCGTGGGTTCCGCTGTCCGCCGTCCGTCCGGGGGATCACCCCGCACGCTCCCGGCTTCGGCGATCCTGACGCCGCGCTGGAGCCGGGGCGACCCTGTCTCCCCCCATCGGGCGGGGCGGTCGTCGCCCGCCCGGACGAGCGGGCACGGTGGGTCACCGGCGGCCGGGGACCCCCGGTTACTGATCGGTAGCCGGTGTGGGATGTTCGGTGTCCCACAGCCGGGACGGCACCGCAGCCGTCCGAGGAAACGAGGTCCGATGCGCTTGCACCTCTCCCCCGAGGACCAGGCGTTCCGCGAGGAGATGCGCACCTTCTTCACCACCCAGGTGCCGCAGTCGATCCGGGACACGGTCGCCGCCCGTCGGGAGCTCACCAAGGAGCAGTTCGTCGAGGCCCAGCGGGTGCTCGACGACGCCGGCCTGGCCGTGCCGCACTGGCCGGTCGAGTGGGGCGGCCGCGACTGGACGCCGCTGCAGCGCCACATCTGGCGCGAGGAGCTGCAGCTGGCCAACGTGCCCGAGCCGCTGGCGTTCAACGCCAGCATGATCGGCCCGGTGCTGGCCGCCTTCGGCACGCAGGAGCAGAAGGAGCGCTTCCTGCCCGCCACGGCGAGGCTGGACATCTGGTGGTGCCAGGGCTTCAGCGAGCCCGACGCGGGCTCGGACCTCGCGTCGCTGCGCACCACCGCGGTCCGTGACGGCGACGACTGGGTGGTCAACGGCCAGAAGACCTGGACGACGCTGGGCCAGTACGCCGACTGGATCTTCTGCCTGGTGCGCACCGATCCCACCGCGGAGAAGAAGCAGCGCGGCATCTCGATGCTGCTGTTCCCGATGGACTCCCCCGGCGTCACGCTGCGGCCCATCGAGCTGCTCGACGGCGGGTTCGAGGTCAACGAGGTGTTCTTCGAGGACGTCCGGGTGCCCGCCGAGAACCTGGTCGGCGAGGAGAACGCCGGCTGGAGCATCGCCAAGTTCCTGCTCGGCAACGAGCGGGTGGGCATCGCCCGGATCGGCTCCACCAAGCGGCTGATCGCCGACGCCAAGGAGCACGCCGCCGCCGTCACCGACGCCGACGGCACCCCGCTGGCCGCCGACCCGTACCTGCGGGCGCGGATCGCGGAGCTGGAGAACGAGGTGCTGGCGCTGGAGCTCACCGCCCTGCGGGTGGTGGCCAACTCCGCCGGTGGCCGGCCGCACCCGGCGTCCTCGGTGCTGAAGCTGCGCGGCTCGGAGCTGCAGCAGGCGGCCACCGAGCTGCTGGTCGACATCGCCGGCCCGCTGTCGCTGGCATCGTTCGCCGACGGCGGTTCCGACGTGCCCGAGTGGGCGCAGGTGAGCGCGGTCGACTACCTGAACCACCGCAAGGTCTCCATCTACGGAGGCTCCAACGAGGTGCAGCGCACCATCATCGCCGGCTCGATCCTGGGGTTGTGATCTCACCGTGGACTTCAGCTACGACGACGAGCAGGCCGCCCTCCGCGACGCGGTGCGCGGGCTGCTGACCCGGGCGTACGGCGACAGCGAGCGCCGCCGGACGACGGTGGCCGCCGACCCGGGCTTCGACGAGAAGACCTGGTCCCAGCTGGCCGAGATGGGCGTGCTGGGGCTGCCCTTCCCCGAGGAGTCCGGCGGCATGGGCGCCGGGCCGGTCGAGGTGGCGATCGTCGCCGAGGAGATCGGCCGGGTGCTCGCGCCCGAGCCGTTCGTCGAGGCGGTCGTGCTGGCCGGCGGGCTGGTGCAGGCGGCCGGCAGCGTGCAGCAGCGCGAGGAGGTGGTCGGCGGCCTCGCCGAGGGCAGCCTGGTACCGGCCTTCGCGCACGCGGAGCCGGGCACCCGCTGGTCGCCGGCGGCCCGCGCGGTCACCGCGACCGAGGACGCCGGCACGTGGCGGCTCTCCGGCGTCAAGGAGCCGGTGCCGAACGGGGCCCGCGCCGACGTCCTGGTGGTGAGCGCCGTGAGCGGGGGCGCGACCCGGCTGTTCGTCGTCCGGGGCGACGCCGAGGGCCTGACCCGCACCGGCTACCGCACCCACGACGGCGGGCGCGCGGCCAAGGTGGAGTTCGCCGGCACCCCGGCCGAGCCGCTCGGGAACGCCGCGGACCACACCGCGGTCGTCGAGCGGGCCCTGGCCGAGGCGCGGATCGCCTACGCGCACGAGGCGGTGGGCGCGATGGAGACGGCGCTGACCACCACCGCGGAGTACCTCAGGACCCGCAAGCAGTTCGGGGTCACGCTGAACAAGTTCCAGGCGCTCACCTTCCGGGCGGCGGACATGTACGTCTCCCTGGAGCTGGCCCGCAGCACGGCGCTGTGGGCGTCGCTGGTGGTCGACGCCGGGGGTGACGTCGTCACCGCCGCCGACCGGGCGCGGCTGCAGACCAGCCGGGCCGGCCGGCACATCGGCAAGGACGCGATCCAGCTGCACGGCGGGATCGGCGTCACCGCCGAGTACAAGGTGGGCCACTACACCAGCCGGCTCACCGCGATCGACCACCTGCTCGGCGACGGCGACTGGGCGCTGGCCCGGCTGGCGGCGTCGGTCGACGCGCACGAGACGGTCGACCCGCTCGCCTGAGCGGGGCCGTGCGGTCCCCTCCGTCGCACGGCGGAGGGGGCCGCACCGCGGACCGGACCGGAGACCGGCCGGACGGTGCACTCTCACAGGACACCCACCGTGTCCCGGGGAGGAGCCCCATGCCGCTGTACGAACACCGGGGTCGACGTCCGCAGGTCGACCCGACCGCCCACGTGGCCCCCACCGCGGTCCTCTGCGGGGACGTGCGGGTCGGTCCGGACGCCCGCGTGCTGTTCGGCGCCGTGCTCACCGCCGAGGACGGCACGGTGGTCGTCGGCCGGCGGACGGTCGTGATGGAGAACGCGCTGGTCCGCGGCCGCGCGCGGCACGGCGTCGTGCTCGGCGACGACGTCCTGGTCGGGCCGCACGCGCACGTCAACGGCGCGCAGGTCGGCGCGGGTTCGTTCCTGGCGACCGGCTGCGCCCTGTTCCCGGGGGCGGTGCTCGAGTCCGCCGTCGAGGTCCGCGTCCACGGCGTGGTGCAGGTCAACACCCGGCTGGCGGCGGGGGCCGTGGTGCCGATCGGCTGGGTGGCCGTGGGCGACCCCGCGCAGCTGCACCCGCCGGCCCAGCACGACGCGATCTGGGCGGTCCAGGAGGGCCTGGACTTCCCCGGGACCGTCTACGGCGTCTCCCGCGACGCCTCGCCCACGGAGCGGATGGCCGGTCAGGCGGCCTGGCTGGCCGCGCACCGCGACGACGTCGAGGTCGACCCGCGGCAGGGGTGAGCGACCGGGGTCGGACGGCGGGGAATGGACCCCGGTCGGGTACGGTTCCAGGTGCCAGTAGTTGCGCTTTCAATCAACGCGACTCGGAAGCCCTGGAGGACGAGATGCAGTTCGGGATCTTCACGGTCAGCGACATCACGACCGACCCGACGACCGGCCGCACGCCGACCGAGGCCGAGCGGATCAAGGCGGTCCTGACCATCGCGAAGCACGCGGAGGAGGTCGGTCTCGACGTCTTCGCCCTCGGTGAGCACCACAACCCGCCGTTCTGGTCGTCGTCGCCGACCACCACGCTGGCCTACGTCGCCGCGCAGACCAGCACGCTGCAGCTGTCGACGTCCACGACGCTGATCACCACCAACGACCCGGTGAAGATCGCCGAGGACTACGCGATGCTGCAGCACCTGGCCGACGGCCGCGTCGACCTGATGATGGGCCGCGGCAACACCGGCCCGGTCTACCCGTGGTTCGGCAAGGACATCCGCGACGGCATCCCGCTGGCGGTGGAGAACTACCAGCTGCTGCGCCGGCTGTGGACCGAGGACGTCGTCGACTGGTCCGGCCAGTTCCGCACCCCGCTGCAGGGCTTCACCTCCACCCCGCGCCCGCTGGACGGCGTCCCGCCGTTCGTGTGGCACGGCTCGATCCGCAGCCCGCAGATCGCCGAGCAGGCCGCCTACTACGGCGACGGCTTCTTCCACAACCACATCTTCTGGCCCAAGGAGCACACCCAGCGGATGGTGGAGTTCTACCGCCGCCGGTTCGAGCACTACGGCCACGGCTCCGCCGACCAGGCCATCGTGGGCCTGGGCGGGCAGGTGTTCATGCGCAGGAACAGCCAGGACGCCGTCAACGAGTTCCGGCCGTACTTCGACTCCGCCCCGGTCTACGGCGGCGGCCCCTCGCTGGAGGACTTCAGCCGGGAGACCCCGCTGACCGTCGGCAGCCCGCAGCAGGTGATCGAGCGGACCCTCGGCTTCCGCGACTACGTCGGTGACTACCAGCGGCAGCTGTTCCTCATCGACCACGCCGGCCTGCCGCTGAAGACCGTCCTCGAGCAGTTGGACATCCTGGGCGAGGAGGTCGTGCCGGTGCTCCGCCGCGAGTTCGCCGCCCTCAAGCCCGCGCACGTGCCCGACGCCCCGACCCACGCCTCCCTCGTCGCCGCCCGCGGCGCGAAGGACGCCACCGTCTACGCCGAGGGCGACGCCGTCACCGGCAGCACCGTCGAGCAGGACCGGGCGGGGGCGCAGGCATGACCACGCGGACCGGCACCACCCGCACGATCGCCGTCGTCAGCGCCGGGCTGAGCAACCCCAGCTCGACCCGGCTGCTGGCCGACCGGTTGACCGCGGCCACGGTCGAGGCGCTGCGGGCCCGCGGCGACGACGCCACCGTCGAGGTGGTCGAGCTGCGCGGGCACGCCCGCGACCTGGCCGACGACCTGACCACCGGCTTCGCCAACGAGCCGCTGCAGGCGGCGATCGACACCGTCGTCGGCGCGGACGCCGTCATCGCGGTGACCCCGGTGTTCAGCGCCTCCTACAGCGGCCTGTTCAAGACGTTCTTCGACGTCGTCGACAAGGACGCGCTGGTCGGGAAGCCCGTGCTGCTGGCCGCCACCGCCGGCACCCAGCGGCACTCGCTGGTCGTGGAGTTCGCGCTCCGGCCGCTGTTCGCCTACCTGCGCGCGGTGCCGGTGCCCACCGGGGTGTTCGCCGCGAGCGAGGACTGGGCCGGCGCGGGCGAGACCGCGCTGGCCGGCCGGGTCACCCGGGCGGCCGGCGAGCTCGCCGACCTGCTGGTCGGCCGCCCGGCGGCCGCCGCGAAGCCGGCCGACCCGTTCGCCGACCCCGAGGTGTCGTTCGAGGAGCTGCTCAGGAACACCTGAGCCTCAGGAGGCGGTCGCCCCGTCGGCGGCCGCCTCCAGCTCGGCGACGACGAGCCGGCGCATGCGCATCATCGCCTGCATCGCCCGCTCGGCCCGGCCGGGGTCGGGGTCGCCGAGCAGCTCGAGCATGCGCACCGGCACGACCTGCCAGGAGACACCGAAGCGGTCGGTGAGCCAGCCGCACGGCCCCTCCTCCCCGCCGTCGGAGAGCGCGGTCCAGTAGTGGTCGACCTCCGCCTGGTCGGCGCAGGAGATCGAGAAGCTGACCGCCTGGGTGAACGGCTGGCCGGGCCCGTGGCGGCCGTTGAGCCCCTGCCACGGCTGCCCGTCCAGCGTCCACTCGACCATCAGCACGGCGCCGTCGCCCTGGCGGTGCACGGCGGTGACCGCCGAGCGGGGGAAGACCGAGGTGTAGAAGGCGGCGGCCTCCTCGGCGCGGGAGTCGAACCACAGGCAGGGCGTCTGGGTGGGCACGGCAGGTCCTCCTGGTCGGGATCGGTGCAGCAGCGACTCCCCCGCGGCCGGGGACTCATCGGCGACCGGGCAGGATCCGGGGCGAGCCGATCCGCAGGAGGACGCCGCATGACCACACCGTCGTGGTTCGCCCCAGCCTGGTTCGACAGGGCCCTGGCCACCGCCCCGGAGCACCGGGACGTCGACGTGGCCGGCACCCGCGTCCACTACCGCGCGTGGGGCGACCCGGAGCTGCCCGGTCTGGTGCTGGTGCACGGCGGCGCCGCGCACTCGGGCTGGTGGGACCACGTCGCGCCGCTGCTGACGGCGCACCGGGTGGTGGCGCTGGACCTCTCCGGGCACGGCGACAGCGACCGCCGGCCCGGGTACGACGTCCGGACGTGGGCCGACGAGGTGGTCGCGGTGGCCGCCGCCGAGGGGCTGGACCGGCCGGTGGTCGTCGGGCACAGCATGGGCGGCTGGGTGGCCGTCTCCACCGGGACGACCCACCCGGACGCCGTCGCTGCGGTGGCCTGGATCGACTCCCCGCTCGCCGCCCGGCCGCCGGAGGAGCAGCCCCCGCGCGAGCGGCGTCCCGCGCGGGTGCACCCGACGCTGGAGGCGGCGATGGCCCGGTTCCGCACCCTGCCGCCGCAGGACGTGCTGCTCCCCTACGTGCGGGAGCACGTGGCCCGGGAGTCGCTGCGCCCGGTCGAGGGCGGCTGGACGTGGAAGTTCGACCCGGAGTTCTTCGGCAACCGCCCGCGGCTGCGCGACCTGCTGCCGCAGCTGCGCTGCCCGGCCGCGCTGTTCAGGTGCGAGCACGGGCTGGTCGACGCCGCGATGGCCGCGGAGATGGCCCGGCTGGTGCCCGGCGGTCTGCCGGTGGTCGACCTGCCCGACGCCGGCCACCACCCGATGCTCGACCAGCCGCTGGCGCTGGTCACCGGGCTGCGCACGCTGCTCGCCGTCTGGCCCGCGCATGGGTGAGGACCGCACCGCTGGACACCACACCGCCGGCCACCACGGCATGGCCGACGCCGGCCGGGACCGGATCGGCGAGCTGGTGCTGGGCGCCTGGGACGCGTTCCTGGACCAGGCCGCGGCCGTCGACCTGGCCGCCCCGACCCGGCTGCCGGGCTGGCGGGCGCAGGAGGTGTGCGTGCACCTGGGCAGCTGGCCCGACCGCACCGCGCTGGTCGACCTCGTCGCGAACGCCCGCGCGGGCGGCACCGGCACCCCCGCCGACCCGGACGCCGCCAACGCCCGGGTCACCGCCGCGCACCGCACCGCCTCCCGCGACGAGGTGCTGGCCGCGCTGACCCGCGCCCGGGCGGCCACCGTCGCCTACCTGCACGACGAGCCGGCCGAACTGGACACCGCGCCGACCCTGTCGACCGTGGGCCGGCTGCCACTGCTCAGCGTCGTCCTCGGCCAGGCGTACGAGCTGGCCGTGCACGGGCTGGACCTGGTGTCCGCCGGCGCCGCCCCTCCCCCGGCACCGGTGCTGCAGGCCGGGCTCGCCGCGCTCGCCGACGTCACCGGCGCGCTCGCCGCCGGGCAGGGCCTCACCGCCGGCGCGACCCTGGCCACCCCGGACGGCGGCTGGGCGTTCGCCGCCGACCGCGACGGGTGGACGGTGCGGCCCGTGCCGGCCGGGCCGGTGCGGGGCACCGCCGTCGAGGCGCCCGCCGACCTGCTGCTGGACGCCGCGTCCGGCCGGACGAACCCGGTGACCGCGCTGGCCCGCCGCCGGCTGAGGGTGCACGAGCTCGGCGGGCTGCTGCAGCTCGCGCCGATCGTCACCGCCGCGCCCGGCATCCCCGGCGGGCCGATCCTGGCGCTGGCGGCCCGCACCCTCGGCGGCGCCGGCGGCCTGCTCGGCAGGGTGCTGCGGGGCTGACCGTCACAGGCAGCGGTCGAGCGCCTGCCAGAACCGGTCGAGGAAGTCGTCGCCGGGCCCCCAGCCCCGGTTGGTGAGCAGCACCCCCACCAGGTCCTGGTCGGGGTCGGCCCAGGCGGTCGTGCCGGTGCCGCCGTCCCAGCCCCACCGGCCGGGCCGCGCCCACGGTTCGCCGGGCTCGACCTGCACGCCGACCTGCAGCCCCCACGACCGGCCGGGGCCGAGGAACCACGCCGCGTCCGCCCGCTGCGGCCCGGTCAGCGCGCCGGTGGTGAGCGCGGCGACCGACCCGGGGCCCAGCAGCGGGCCGCCGCCGTCGGCGAGGGCGCACCAGAACGCGAGCACGTCGGGCGCGCTGGCCACCAGCCCGGCGGCCAGCCCCTCGAACAGCGGCGGGCGCGCCGCCCGCCCGTCGGCCGGGTCGAGCAGCTCGAACCCGGTGCCGGTGGGCAGGTAGGCGGTGGTCAGCCGGGCCGGGTCGGTCGCGGCGAAGCCGGTGGAGCGCAGGCCCAGCGGCCCGGTGACCCGCTCGGCGAGCAGCTCGGCCAGCGGGCGTCCGGCGGCCCGGGCGAGCAGCACCGAGAGGACGTCGGCGCTCAGGTGGTACAGCCACCGCTCGCCGGGCTGGGCGGCCAGCGGCAGCGCGGCCAGCCGGGTGAGGTACTCGTCCGGCGTCAGCTGCGGCGGCATGCCGCCCGGGCCGATCCCGGCGGCCTCGATCGCCCCGGCCAGCGGCGAGCCGTCCCACAGCCCGCCGAAGCCGGGTGTGCTGGTGAGCAGGTGGCGCACGGTGATCGGCCGCGCCGCGGGCACCGTGTCCGTGAGCGGACCGGCCGGGTCGGCGAGCACCCGCGGCTCGGCGAGCTCGGGCAGCCACCGCGCGACGGGGTCGTCGAGGTCCAGCACGCCGTCCTCGGCGAGCGCGAGGGTGAGCACCCCGGCGTAGGGCTTGGAGACCGAGGCCAGCCGGAACAGCGAGTCCGGGCGGACCGGGTCCGGGTCGCCGAACGCGCGGCAGCCCCCGGCGTGCACCTCCGTCCTCCCGCGGTGTCGGACGGCGGCGACGTAGCCGGGGAGCCGCCCGGCCGCGACGTCGGCCAGCAGGCCGGCCCAGACGGTGACGAAGCGGGACGGGTGGTGGACGGACGCGGTCACGGCGCACTCCTCGCTCGGGCGGTCGCGGGAAGGACTCCCGCGACCGCCCGGACTCATCGGCGCGGCCGGGTCACCCCCGGGACGAGGCGGTGCTGCGCTCGACGGTCACGGCCTCGACCGGGGCCTGGGGGCCGTCGGTGCCCAGCCGCCGCTCGAAGCCCGGCGGGATGACGAGGTCGTCACGGGAGAGCTGGTCGATCGAGGGCCGGCCCAGCCCGGTCAGCGCCGAGCCCAGGCCGTCGCGCATCAGGTCCAGCACGTTCTCCACGCCGGCCTGCCCGTTGGCGGCCAGGCCCCACAGGTAGGCGCGGCCGATCATCACCGCCCTGGCGCCGAGCGCGAGGGCCTTCGCCACGTCGGAGCCGCGCCGGATGCCGCCGTCCAGCAGCACCTCGAGCTGGTCGCCGACGGCCTCGGCGATCGCCGGCAGCGCGCGGATCGAGGCCGGGGTGCCGTCGAGGTTGTTGCCGCCGTGGTTGGAGACCGAGATGGCGGTGCAGCCGACGTCCACCGCGCGGCGGGCGTCGTCGACCCGCATGACGCCCTTGAGCATGAACGGCGCGTCCGGCCACTGCTGGCGCAGCCAGGCGACGTCCTCCCAGGTCGGCATGGGCGACTGCATCCACTGCCCGTACGCGCCGAAGAAGGTCGGCGCCGGGTCGCCCGGGGTCGGCACCATGTTCGGCACGGTGAGGTCGGGCAGCTTCTTGGTCTTCGCGAACTCCCACAGCCAGCCGGGCTTGAGCGCGACCTGCGGGGCGTACCGGCGCACCGCCTCGAAGTTGACCTTCTCCGGGATGAACGGGCTGCCCCAGTCGCGGCCGTAGGAGAACGACCAGTCGAGGGTGGCGATGATGCCGGCGGCGCCGGCGCGCCGGGCCCGCTCGACCTTGGCCGCCATCACGTCGCGGTCGCCGACCCAGTAGAGCTGGAAGAAGGTCTTCGGGTTGGCCTCGATGACCTCCTCCATCGGCTTGCTGGCCATCGAGGACAGGCCCATCGCCACCCCGCGGGCGGCGGCCGCGCGGGCGACCGCGACCTCGCCGTCCGGGTGCACCGCCTGCACGCCGGTCGGGCTGATCAGCACCGGGAGGGACACCTCCTGGCCCATGACGGTCGTGGCCATCTGCCGCTCGTTCGCCAGGCCCGCGGTGTGCGGGGCGAAGCCGAGCTCGGCGAAGGCGGCGGTGTTGTCGTCGACGGTCACCCCGCGCTCGGAACCGGCCACCAGGGCGCCGTACACGCCCTTCGGCAGCCGTCGCTTCGCCCGGCGCTGCGCCTCGGCGACCGTCTCGAACCACGCGTTGCCCACCTGGGACCTCCTGCTGCGACCGCCTCCGCGCCTGCCCGCGGTGGCACTGAGTGCCACCGTAGGGTGACGCGCGTCACCGGGCCAGCCTCCCTGCCGGGAGGCGGAAGACCGCAGGTCGGGCGGTGCGGTTCTCAGGCGGTGCGGATCGCCGAGACGTCGAACTCCACCTGGATGCGGTCGCTGACCAGGACACCGCCGGTGTCCAGCTTGGTGTTCCAGGTCAGCGCCCAGTCGCTGCGCTTGAGCGCCAGCGCGCCCTCGAACCCGACCCGCACGTTGCCGAACGGGTCCCTGGCCGAGCCGGTGAGCGTGAAGTCGACCGCCACCGGCTGGGTGGCGTCCTTGATCGTGAGGTCGCCGGTGACCCGGTAGACCTCGTCGTCGACCTGCGCGACGGAGGTGGACCGGAAGGTGATCTCCGGGTAGGTCTCCACGTCGAAGAAGTCCGGCGAGCGGAGGTGCGCGTCCCGGTCGGCGACCCCGGTGTCGATGCTGGCGGCCTTGATCCGCAGCGACACGCTGCTGTTGCCCGGCACGGCGGCGTCCAGGTGCGCCTCACCGGCGAAGTCGGTGAACGCGCCGCGGACGGTGGTGACCATGGCGTGCCGGGCGCGGATGCCGATGCGGGTGTGCGTGACGTCGACGGTGTAGTCACCGCTCACGTCGGGCAGGGCGCTGGTGGCAGCGTCGAAGTCGGTGGCGGCGCCCTCCGGCGCCCGGTGCTTGGCCACGGTCAACGCTCCTCTTCCGAAAGGTCCAACCCGGCAATCCTGCCCGATGCGGCCGCTGCGGTCACCTGGGTGGTCCCCCGGCCCCGCTCCGTGCACGGCTGCGGCCCGGACGGCAACCGCCGTCCGGGCCGCAGCCTGGGTCCGCTCAGTACCAGCCGGTGGACTTCGAGTGGCTCCACGCGCCGCACGGCGAGCCGTACCGGCTGTCGATGTAGATCAGCCCGGCGTCGATCTGCCGGTAGCCGTCGGAGGTCTTGGCGATGCCGGTGCTGGCCCAGGTCGAGTTGAGGAACTGCGGGATGCCGTAGGCGGTGCTGCTGGGGTTCTGCGCGTTGGGGTTCCAGCCGCTCTCCTTGCCCCAGAGGTTCTCGAGGCAGGAGAACTGGGTCTTGTCACCGCCGAGCTTGCCCAGCGCGTAGTCCTGGAACGAGCCACGGGCGGCGGGCGCGGCGGCCGGCGCGGCCTTCGCCGAGGCGGCGGCCTTCGCGTCCGCGGCGGCCTTGGCCTGGGCGGCGGCCTCGGCGTCCGCGGCGGCCTTCGCGTCCGCGGCGGCCTTCGCCTCGGCGGCTGCCTTCGCCTCGGCCTCGGCCTTGGCGCGGGCCTCCTCCTCGGCGCGGGCCTGGGCGTCGCGGGCGGCCTGGTCGGCGGCGGCCTGGGCCTGCACCGCGGCGGACTGGGCGGCCTCGCGCTCGCTGCGGTTGGCGACCTCGTGGCCGAGCCGCTCGCTCAGCCGGCCGTCCTCCAGCGGGGAGCCGACGGCGGACAGCTGGCTGGCGACGCTGACCTGCGGGCTGTCGGTGCCGGCGGTCGCGGTCTGCTCGCCGCCGGCGACGATCGCGACGACGAGCGCGCCCGCCGACGCGGCGGTCAGGTACAGGCCCGGGCGGCGGACCGGGGGGCGGTGCCGGCCGCGGCCGGACCGGGTGCTGCCGGTGGCGACGGGGAGGACGTCGGTGGCGGGCTCGTCGACGGAGAGCGCCGCGTCGTCCGCGGTGCGGTCGGTCAGGGTGGTGCTGGGCATGGGTGGTCTGCTCCGGGGTGCGGGGCCGGTGCGGACGGCGGTGCCTCGCGGGCAGCGTCCAGCGACCGGGGCGTGTCGGTGGGGGTGCGGCGACCGGCGGAGCGGCCCCGGCTCGGCGTCCTGGTCAGGACGGGCGGGGTGCGCGGCCGGTGGCCCGGGTCAGGCGGTGCGTCGCTCCGGGCCGGGCGAGAACGCGGCGGGCGACAGGGCGGACCCGGTCGAGCGGACAGCGGTGTCCTGCGGGGTGCTGCGGGGTGCTGCGATGCGTGCGCGTGGGCGCGCCATGCGGCGGCTCTCCGTTCCTTCCGTGGCCGCCTACCGAGTTAGCTGACGGGTTCGGGCGGGAAGAAGCCCTACCCCTCCGGGCGGGCACGTGGCCCGCGGAGGCGATTCACCCCAGTGCTGCGGTGGGTCCCCGGCTCGCTGCACGCAGCGACTCGGCGGCATCCGGGCGGGCTCCCCCGGGTGGGGGACCAACGTCCGACCGGATGCCCCCAACCTATGCGCCGTTACCCGCGCGTGACAATGCTGAACCTTCAATTTCGTGGTGACGTGCCGAACGTGGTCCCACCCGTCACTCCTGTGCTACCCGGGCGGCGGTCCGGTGGCGCCGGTCACGGCAGCCGGAGGACCGCCGTCCGGCGGACCAGCCCGGCGCCCGCGCCACCCTCGGTGTCCGGGACGTCGTAGGCGGCGACCTCCACCAGGCCCTCCGGCGCGTACGCCCGGCCCGGGTCACCCAGCAGCACGGTCGAGCCGCGGGTCCAGGCCGCGAACAGCCAGGGCAGCACCCGGGCGGTCATGTCCCGGTCGTAGCAGACGTCCCCGGCGAGGACGACCGTGCCCGCCGGCGGCTCGTCGTCCAGCACGTCCCCGGCCACGGTGATGCCGGTGACCCCGTTCACCTCGGCGTTGAGCGGGACGGCGGTGTGCGAGTACGGGTCGACGTCGCTGGCGACCACCGGACCGGAGCCGGCCAGCCGGGCGGCGACGGCGACCAGGCCGCTGCCGGCGCCGAGGTCCAGCACCGGCCGGCCGGCCACCAGGTCGGGGTGGTCGAGCACGTGGCGGGCCAGCGCGACCCCGCCGGGCCACGGCGCGGCCCAGAACGGCGGCGCCTCACCGGCGCCCCCCGCCTCGGTCTCCATCGCCTCCCACAGCGCGACGACGTCGTCGGCCACGTGCAGCTGCACCTCGGGCACGACCGGGGAGCGGTCGAGCCGGGTGTGGGCGCGGATGAAGTCCGGCGGGACGACGCGGGGAGCGGGCACGGGGTCAGTCTCCCGCGCCCGCTCCCGCCGGGGTCAGCGGGCCGCGACCGGCCGGCCGTGGCCGGGGCGGATGACCGTGACCGGGCAGTCGGCGTGGTGCACCAGCTGGTCGCTGACCGAGCCGAGCACCAGCCCGGCGAACCCGCCGCGGCCCCGGGCGCCGACGACGAGCAGGTCGGCACCCACCGAGGCGGACAGCAGGGCGCGGGTGGGCGGCGCGTGCACCGCCCAGGTGTGCACCTCGCAGCCGGGGTCGGCGCCCAGCGCCTCGGTGACGTGCGCGGCGAGCTCCTGCCGCACGGCCTCCTCGTAGTCCGGCAGCGGCGGCACGTAGCCCGGCGCCCAGCTCGCCGGGCGGGGGGCGGTGGTCATCCGCCAGGCGCGGACGACGTGCAGCGCCCACCCGCCGCGGGCGGCCAGACCGGCGGCCCACCGCAGCGCCTCGCGGGCGCAGGCGGAGCCGTCGTGCCCGACCACCACGCCGCCGTCGACCCGCAGCTCGGTGCGGACGCCGGCGGCGGACGGGTCGGGGTCGCCGGCGAGCTCGTCGCGCTCGTCGTCGTCAGGGAGGTCGAACTCGGTCATGCGGGGCTCCTCGGTCGGTGGGGTCGGTCGCACTGGCTCCTGCCCGGGGGACGCGCCGGGCGCCGGGAGCGTTCCCGCCTCAGTCGCGGACGACGTGCACCGCGGCCTCCTCGGCGGAGGCGGCACCGCCGTCGATGCCGTCGTCCTCGGCGTACAGCTCGTCCTCGCGGTCGACCACGCCGTCGTCGCCGGCCTCGGCCAGCCGCCCGGCCCGGTCGCCGCCGACCTCGTCGTCCAGCAGCTCGCCGTCGGTGTCGGAGGCGTCGCCGAGGCCGTCGCCCTCGTCGAGGGCGCCCTCGGGCAGCTCCCGGGCGAGCCGGCCGTCGAGCGGCTCCCCCGCCTCCTCCTCCCGGTCGGTCGTGCCCCAGTCGTTCGAGACCCAGGGCCGGTCGGCCGGCGAGTACCCGGCGGCGTCGTCGTCGGGGTCGCCCTCGAGGGTGTCGGACACCTCGGTCAGGGCCTCGGGGTCGTAGCCGTCGGTGCTGTGGTCCACGGGTCGTCTCCTCGCGTGTCGGGCAGCTGATCTTGGTAGGAGTGTGCTCCCGCGGCCGGGGAGCCGGGAAGGCCGCCCGCGCTGCGCCGTCCGCCGGACTGCACTTCACTGATCACGAACGGCGGCACCGCCGGCGACGACCGTCGACGGGGCACGGCCGCCGAGGGAACGGAGAAGGGACCGATGGAGCACTTCACGATCGCCACCGTCGCCGAGCAGAGCGCCGACTTCCGCCGCGTGCTGTGGACCGGCGAGCACACCCAGCTCGTGATCATGACCATCCCGCCGGGCGGGGAGATCGGCGAGGAGGTGCACGAGGTCGACCAGATCCTGACCTTCGTCAGCGGCACCGCGAAGGCGAAGGTCGGCGGGCAGGAGAAGAAGGTGGCCCAGGGCGACCTCGTCGTCGTGCCCGCCGGCAAGAAGCACAACTTCGTCAACGACGGGGTCAACCCGTTGGTGCTGTACACCGTCTACGGCCCGCCGGAGCACGCCGACAAGGCGGTGCACAAGACCAAGGAGGAGGCCGACGCCCTCGAGGAGGCCGGCAAGGACGAGCCGCCGACCGAGGGCTGACCGGCCCCGGGGAGGCCGTCGGCGAGGATGACCCGGTGATCACGCAGCCCGGCATCTTCGCCCTCGGCACCCCGGAGCACTGCTACCTGGAGCTCGACCTCGAGCCGGAGCGGTCCGGTGAGGACCTCGTGCGCGCCGTCGCGAGCCTCACCGGGCCGCTGTCCTCGACCGGCGGGGTCAACGTCGTCGTCGGCTTCCGGCCCGAGCTCTGGGCGCAGGTGGCCCCGGCCGACTCCCCCGCCGACGCGGCCGGCTTCGACGAGCCGATCGTGGGCGCCGGGCGCTACCGGATGCCGGCCACCCAGCACGACGCCTGGGTGTGGATCGCCGGCGGCGACCGCACCGCCGTGTTCGACAACGCCCGCGAGGTGCTCGCCTCGCTGGCCGGGGTGGCCCGGGTCGGCCGTGAGGTCACCGGCTGGCTGTACCGCCACGACCGCGACCTCACCGGGTTCATCGACGGCACCGAGAACCCGTCGCTGCTGACCGCGCACGAGTCGGCGTCCGTGCCCGACGGGGAGCCGGGGGCCGGCGCCAGCATCGTGCTGTTCCAGGTGTGGCAGCACGACACCGCCGCCTGGGAGAGCCTCGGCCAGCACGGCCAGGAGATGATGATGGGCCGCACCAAGCCCGACAGCGTCGAGCTGCCCGACGACGTCAAGCTGCCCAGCGCGCACGTCGCGCGCACCACGATCGAGGTGGACGGCGAGGAGCGGCAGATCTTCCGCCGCAACGTCGCCTACGGCGGGGTCACCGACCACGGGACGGCGTTCGTCGGCTTCGCCCGCGACCGCTGGCGGATGCACGAGATGCTGCGCCGGATGGCGGGCGCGACCGACGGGATCCGCGACGGGCTGACCGGGTACCTGACGCCGATGAGCGGGGCCTACTACACCTGCCCGGCGGTCGAGGCGCTGGCCCGCTACGCGCCGCCGGACGAGGACTGAACCGTCGCGGCCCTCGGGTAGGAAGGCGTCATGCCGAACCCGACGGTCGCCACGCAGCTGGTCACGATGCTCCGGGACGCCGGGGTGCAACGGATCTACGGAGTCGTCGGCGACAGCCTGAACCCGGTCGTGGACGCCGTCCGGCACACCGAGGGCATCGAGTGGGTGCACGTCAGCAACGAGGAGGGCGGCGCGTTCGCGGCGGCCGCCGAGGCCCAGGTGACCGGCCGGCTGGCCGTGTGCGCCGGGTCGTGCGGACCGGGCAACACCCACCTGCTGCAGGGGCTCTACGACGCGCACCGCAGCGGTGCGCCGGTGCTGGCGATCGCCTCGCACATCCAGTCGCAGGAGATCGGGATGGGCTTCTTCCAGGAGACCCACCCGGAGCGGACGTTCCAGGACTGCTCGTACTGGTGCGAGGTGGTCACGCCGAAGCAGATGCCGCACAACCTGCGGGTGGCGATCCAGACCGCGGTGGGCAAGCGGGGCGTGTCGGTGGTGGTGCTGCCCGGTGACCTGGCGGCCGAGGAGTCCGGCGGGCCGACGGTGGGGACGGCGCTGGTGACCGAGCCGTCGCCGGTGCGGCCGGCGCCGGCACAGGTGCAGGAGCTGGCCGACGCGATCAACGCCGCGCGCACCGTGACGCTGTTCTGCGGCGCGGGCTGCGCGGGGGCGCACGACGAGGTGATGGAGCTGGCCGGGAAGGTGCTGTCGCCGGTCGGGCACGCGCTCGGGGGCAAGGAGGTCATCCAGTACGACAACCCGTACGACGTCGGGATGAACGGGCTGCTGGGCTACGGCGCGGCGCACAAGGCCACGCACGAGGCGGACCTGCTGGTGCTGCTGGGCACCGACTTCCCGTACACGAACTTCCTGCCGCAGCAGCGGACCGCGCAGGTGGACGCCGACGCGGGGCACCTGGGCCGCCGGACACCGCTGGAGGTGGCGGTGCACGGGGACGTCGGCGAGACGATCCGGGCGCTGCTGCCGCTGGTGGCGCAGAAGACCGACCGGCGGTTCCTCGACTCGATGCTGCAGCAGCACGCCGAGGCGCTGGAGAAGGTAGTCGGCGCCTACGCGTCACGGGTGGAGAAGATGCGGCCGATCCACCCGGAGTTCGTCGCGGCCCAGCTCGACGAGCTCGCCGCCGACGACGCGGTGTTCACCGTCGACACGGGGATGTGCAACGTGTGGGCGGCCCGGTACCTGAGCCCCAACGGGCGGCGGCGGGTGATCGGCTCGTTCCGGCACGGGTCGATGGCGAACGCGCTGCCGCACGCGGTGGGCGCGCAGTTCGCCGACCGGGACCGGCAGGTGGTGTCGATGAGCGGCGACGGCGGGCTCGCGATGCTGCTCGGCGAGCTGATCACGGTGCGGCTGCACAAGCTGCCGGTGAAGGTGGTCGTGTTCAACAACCACTCGCTCGGCATGGTGAAACTGGAGATGATGGTCGACGGCATCCCGGACTACGAGACCGACCACGAGCCGACCGACTTCGCCGCGATCGCCGAGGGCGTGGGGATCCCGTCCTACCGGGTCGAGGACCCGGCGCAGGTGCGCAGCACGCTGGAGAAGGGCCTCAGCGCACCGGGGCCGGTGCTGATGGAGTTCGTCACGGACCCCAACGCCCTGTCGATCCCGCCGGCGATCACCGGGGAGCAGATCCGCGGGTTCGCCACCACCGCCACGAAGATGGTGCTCGGCGGTGGGGTCGGCGCGATGATCGACCTGGCCCGGGCGAACCTGCGCAACATCCCCCGGCCCTGAGCGCGCGGCCCACGGTCTCCGCGCTCTGCGAGGCCGGTGAGCACGACCGGTGCCCGCACTGGGCCGGCCTGCGGGGCCGGGGCGCCTGGCGGCTCCGGCCCCGGACGGTAGCTGTCGTCTGTGCTGATCCCTGGCACGGCGGCCACGGCTGCCCGTCGGCCGGTCGGCGGGAGGTGCCGGCGGACGAGCTGCGGAGCCGGTGCACCTGCCCGGGCGTGGAGGCCTTCCGGCGGTCGTCGGAGCGGGTCGCCGCGCGCCGTGACCTCCTGCGCGCGGTGGTCGCCGGGACCGACCTCGCCGACCGATCCGACCCGGTGACCGTGGAGCGGCGACTGGTGGAGGGGTACCGGGCCGTCGGGGAGCAGCCGCCGCCCGGGCTGGCCGCACTGTCGGCCGTGCTGGCCACTCGCTCGCGTGCCCCCGGGACCCGGACCGCACGGCTGTCCTGGCTGGGACTGCGGACGGCCGTGCGCGGGGTCCGGCAGACGTGGGCCCCCGGCGGGGACCACGCCGCGCGGGGCATGCAGCAGGCGACGGCTGCGGTGTGGGTTCTGGCGGTCCTGTTGACGGCCGGTGCCGTCCGGACGACCGGCTGGCCGCGGGTGGTGGTGGCACTGGCCGCGCTGCCGGTCTGGCTGCTCGGCCTGCGGTCCGCGATCGTCACCGCGTGGGTGACCGCCGCCCTGCGGGGTCAGGCCGACCGCAGGGCGCAGTAGCCCCGCTGCTGGGTGGTGCGCCGGTCAGGCGGCGGAGCGGCGCTGGACGGGGTGGCCGTACCAGCTGGTCAGGAGGTGGCTCCTGACCGTGCCCGGGAGGGCGCCCCAGCGGAGCAGGGCGGCGCGGGCGGGCATGGTGCTGGCGGCGGCCAGCTGACCGAGCTCGCGGACCCGCTCCGGGCGGGGCCCGAACGGCCCGCGGTCGGGCATGCCCGCCGCCAGGTGGCTGTCGAAGGCCGCGAGGATGTCGGCCTGGTGCGTGGGGTCGAACCACTGCGGGCTCCGCGGCGAGCCCTGCGCGATCTGCTGCCGGTTCACACCCTGCTCATCGGCAGCGCGGGCCGCCCCCAGCACTCGACCGGCGGCACACCCTCGGCGAACGGCACGCCGGCCACATCTGTCACACGAGTCCCACGGAACCATGGCAGCAACCGCCCCACGGTCCGGGTGCGAGGCAGGCTCGCGCCCGGACCGGCGGTCGGCAGTGTGTCCGGAGGCAGCGGGTCAGAAGGGCGGTGGGTCGTCGTTCGGGTCGGGGACTACCGGTGGCGGTCCGAACTCCGGCTCGGGCGGCGGTGGTGGGTCGGGTGCCCGGACCCGCATGCCCGGTGGCCGGGTGGTGCGGGTGACCCCGCTGGGGGTGGTGACCGTCAGCGTCCCGTCATCGGTCATGGTGAACCGCCAGCCGGGGGCGAAGGTCTTGAGCCGGTGGTGGCTGCGGCACAGGCAGCAGAGGTTGGTGCAGTCGGTGCGTCCGCCGCAGGAGTGGGCGATCACGTGGTCCAGGTCCGCCCAGCCCACGCGTTGACCGCAGGTGAGGAACCGGCAGCGCCGATCGCGGGTGGTGACGAACGCCCGCTGCTTCGCCGTCGGCTGGTAGGCCTCGGTCTCCGGCGGCGGCCCGAGCACCGCGCACCCGCACTCAGTGTTTGGGTGGTCGGGGCAGCCGCGGCGGACCAGCCGCTCCAGCTCGGCGGCGGTCACCGTGGCCAGCAGTTCCCCGTCCGGGCCGGTGATCGCGAAGCTCAGCGACCCGCCCTCCGGTGCGGTCAGCACCAGCGCACCCACGCGGGCCAGCAGCTCCCGCAGGTGGCCGGCGGTGATCAGCAGCCCGTTGATCTCCCCGGGCCGGTCACCCCGGTCTGCCAGGGAGGAGAGGTCGGCGGTGACGGTGATGTGCGGGCACACCTCCGGCGTGCCCTCGGCGCGCAGCCGCCGGAACCACGCCGTGTAGACCTCGGTGCGGATCACCCCGATCGGCCGGGGGTCCCCGTCGCGTTTCGCGGCCTGGGCGAGGTCGTTGATGAACGCGTACTCGATCACCGCCTCATCCGCGGGCAGGTCCACTGCCAGCGTCGCCCGGCCCTCCACCGGTGAGGGGTGGACCCGCACGTCCGCGGCCAGGGCGGCCTTGGCCCGCCGCTCCTCGGCCGCGACCGGGTCCAGTTCGGCCATCAGCTCGGCGGCGCGCTTCTCCAGCCCGGTGGCCGACAGGTCACCGGCCTGCGGCAGCAGCGCGGCCTCCACCCGCCCCGCAACGTCCGGGTGGCGTGCTCGAGCACCTTCGCCAGCACGATCGCCCGCCGCTCATCGAGCTCCCCGCGCTGGAGCAGGGCGTAGGTCGCGGGCAGCCTGTCCCGCCACGTGAGCGCATGCGCGAGCCGGTGCGCCGCGGTGCCGCGGCCCACGTTGAGGACCATCGACAACTCCGCGGTGGCGAACTCGCTGATCCCCTCCGCCACCTCCGGCAGCCACCCGGGCCGGCGGGCACCGGGATGGTCCGGTGGCGGATCCGCTGAGGCGGGCCGCAGCCCGGCCAACTGGAGGACGAGTTCGGCCTCGTAGGCGGTGTCCCGGGCGCGGCGGGCCTGCAACCGCTGCAACTCGGTGGCCACGTCCGCATCCGACAGCCACGACACCGGCAACCGCGACGGCTCGACCGGGTGATCGACCACCCAGTCCACGAGCACACCCTCCAGAGTGCTCGACCCCGCCGCTCGCCTCATGACCGCAACCTACGGACAGGGTCTGACACTTTCGGCTGGTCGAACGGCTGAGACCGGCGACGGGCGACCGCCGAGGGCAGACCGGCAGCGGGCCGGTCAGCGCGGGTCCGGCCCGGCGCGCGAGACCTGTCGGTGCCGCTGGGCAGACTGCAGGCGTGGACCACTCCCCCGAGGCCGCCGTCCTCCGGCTCCGGACCCTGCTCACCGCCGTCCGCGACGCGCTCGCGGCCGGCGTGGCGGTGAGCCGCGCGATCCACGCCGAGCACGGCTGGAACCCGGTCGCCGACCGGCACCTCGACCACCAGCTGGTCCGCCGGGAGGCCATGGAGCGGCTCAAGCCCTGGGACGCCGACCTCGAGGACCCGCACACCGAGCTCGTCCTCGGCCGCCAGCTCGACCTGTTCGAGCCCCCGGTCGACAACCTCGGCCTGCCGATGAGCGGGCTGATCGTCCGCACCGCCGCCGACGTGCTGCGCATCTGGCACTCCGACGACGGCGAGCTCCCGGCGGCCACCACGCACGGCCTGCGCACCTTCTACCGGCAGCCGCCCAGCCGGCAGACCCAGCTCGCCCTCGGCCTGGACGGCGACCTGCCGGTCCGCGACCACCTGGCGCTGCTGTGGGCGGACGGCCGCACCCCGGAGACGCGCGGGCAGCTCGTGCGCCTGGACCTGGTGCGCCCGCGCGGCTTCATCGGCCGGCGCGTGGAGGTCGACTGGCACGTCGACCTGCTGGGCAGGCTGCGCGCCGCCGCCTGAGCCCGTCCCGCGACCCGCCCGGTGCCGAGGCCGCGAGCACCGACCCGCAGAATGGCCGCGTGGCGAAACGCAGGAACGTGGGACCCGAGGACGCACGCTCGTGGCTGCTGGTGAACGGCGCCCGGACCGAGCTGTTCGACACCGCGCACGAGTCGCGGGCCGACCAGATCGTGCTGGACATCGAGGACGCGGTCGACCCCGCGCGCAAGCCCGACGCGCGCGCCGGTGTCGTCGACTGGCTCAGCGGCGGCGAGAAGAAGGCCTGGGTCCGGATCAACGACCACTCGACCCCGTTCTGGGCCGACGACGTGGCCGCGCTGGCGGGCCTTCCCGGCCTGCTCGGCGTGATGCTCGCCAAGACCGAGGCGGCCGAGCACGTCACCGAGACCTTCGACCGGCTCGGCGGCTCCACCCCGGTGCTCGCGCTGGTCGAGTCCGCCCTGGGCATCGAGGAGGCCGTCTCCATCGCCCGCGCCCGCGGCGCGTTCCGGCTGGCCTTCGGCAGTGGTGACTACCGCCGCGACACCGGCACCAGCGCCGACGACCTGGCGATGGCCTACCCCCGCTCGCGCCTGGTCGTGGCCAGCCGCATCGGTGGCCTGCCCGGCCCGATCGACGGCCCGACGGTCAGCAGCAGCCACCCGGTGCTCCGCGAGCAGTCCGCGGTCACCGTGTCGCTGGGCCTCACCGGCAAGCTCTGCCTCGACATGGAGCAGCTCCCGGTGATCAACGAGGTCATCAGCCCGACCCCCTCGGACGTCGCCTGGGCGCGCGACTTCCTCGCCGACTTCGAGGCCCGCGGCCAGGTCATCCGCGACGGCAGCGACCTCCCCCGCCTGGGCCGGGCCCGCAAGATCGAGCGGCTCGCGCTCGCCTTCGGCGTCGAGCCGAGCTAGCTGCCGGGACGGCGGCCCCGGTCCCGGGGCCGCCGTCCCCCCGCCGGGGTCAGCCGGGCGTGCCGACGACGACCGTCGCGTCCCGCTCGTCGTCCCGGTGCACCACCGGTCGCAGCCCCGCCCCGGTCAGCGCCGCCGCGGTGAGCTCCGCCTGGTCCTCGCTCGTCTCCACCAGCACCACCCCGTCCGGCGCCAGCCACCCCGGCGCCGCGGCGGCCACCCGCCGGTGCACGGCCACGCCGTCCGGCCCGCCGTCCAGCGCGACGCGCGCCTCGTGGTCCCGCGCCTCCGGCGGCATCAGCCCGATCGCCGCGGTCGGCACGTAGGGGGCGTTGACCGCCAGCACGCCGACCCGCCCGCGCAGCGCGACCGGCAGCGGCGCGAACAGGTCGCCGCACACCGCCGTCCCCCCTAGCGGATCGACGTTGCGCTGCGCGCAGGCCACCGCCGCCGGGTCGACGTCCGCCGCCCACAGCTCCACCCCGGGCACCGCGGTCGCGACCGCGGCGCCCACCGCGCCGGTCCCGCAGCACAGGTCGACCACCACCGTCCCGGCCCGGGCGTGCGCCGCAGCCAGGGTGGCCAGGAACCCGGTGCGCCGGCGGGGCACGAACACCCCGGGCGCGACCACGATGCGCAGGCCGGCGAACTCCGCCCAGCCCAGCACCTGCTCCAGCGGCTCCCCCGCCACCCGCCGGGCCACCAGCGCGTCCAGCGCGGCACCCGACGCGGCCTCGACGAGGAGCGCGGCCTCCTCCTCGGCGAACACGCAGCCCGCCGCGCGGAGCCGGGAGACCAGGTCAGCGGTGTCGGTCGTCATCGGAGGGCCAGTGTGCCGGAGGCCCGTGCGTTCCGGCCGCGGAAGCGCTTCAATGCCCGCACCCGGGGAGAGGGGGTTCCGTGGACCGCTCGGACGGCTCGTTCCCCGCCTTCGTCACCGAGGCGGCCCCGCAGCTGCGCGCGACCGCGTTCCTGGTCACCGGCCACCGCGGCGACGCCGGCGCCCTGACCACCGCCGCGCTCGCCGCGACGCACCGCCGGTGGCGCCGGCTCACCCCGGCCACGACGGTGCCGGCGGCGCGCGCCGCACTGGTGCACGCCGTCCTCGTGCACTCGGCCACCGACCCCGGCTGGCCGCACCGGAGCGCCGACCTCACCGGTGCCGAGACCGTCGCCTCCGGCGCGGACGACGGGTCCACGGCCTCCGGCTCCGTGGACGGGCTGACCGCCGCGGACGTCGACCACAACGACCTGGACGACGACGACCGCGCCTGGCTGACCGCCCTCACCGGCCTCCCGCTCCGTGCCCGGCTCGCCCTGGTGCTGCGGCTGCACGACGGCCTGGCCGACGACGAGGTCGCCGCGCTGCTGAGCACCGACGAGGACACCGTCGCCGGGCTGGTGCTGGCCGCGGTGCGCGACCTCGGCCCGCTGCTCGCGGACGACCGGCTCCCCGTGCCGTCGCCTGCCGCCGCCGGTGCCGTCGTCGTCCCTGCCGTCGTCGTCCCTGCCGTCGTCGTCCCTGCCGCCGCCGTCGCGGAGGAGGACGGCGACAGCGACCCGTACGCGGTCTACCGGCGGCCGCGATGACCGGCACCGAGCAGCAGGTGGCCGAGCGGCTGCAGGCGCTGGCCGCCCGCGCCGGCGACGGCGACCCGGCTGCGGTCCTCGCCCACGTCGCCGCGGCCGAACGGGACCGCCGGCGCCGGGCCGCCGGCTGGACGGCGGGCGCGGTGGTCGCCGTCCTCGCGGTGCTGGCCGGCGTCGTGGTGGACGGCGTCACCGGCGACCAGCCGCCCGCGGCGGTCGACGACCGGGGCCGGCCGGCCCTCTACGTCCTGCCCCCGCGGGGCGAGGTGGCCGCCGACCAGGAGTTCCGCGTCCGGCTGGCCGCGCGCAGCTGGACCGGGCACGACGCGGCCCGCGACCCGCGGTTCACCGAGCCCGCGGACCGGCGGGTCGTCTACGCCGCCGACGTGCCGGGGAGGCACCGGTGGGCGGTCGTGGTGGGCCGGGTCGGTGGCACCTGGGCCTACGCCTGGTTCGCCGGGCCGGCCGGCGCCGCGCCGGGCGAGCTGGAGCTGGCCGCTCCGGTGGCGTCGCTGGAGCCCAGCGCACCGTTGGCCCTGATGGACGTGACCGCCTCACCCGCCCCGCTGGTGCTGCTCGGCCTGCCGGGTGACCGCGCGGACTGGTCCCCCGGGCTGGACCGCGCCCCCGACGGCCGGCTGGTCCGCAGCCGCACCGGGCTGCCGGTGGTCGACGGCGTGCCCACCGGGGCGGTGCCCGCACCGATCGCGTGGAACTCCGGCGAGGTCCGGCTGCTGCGCGGCGGGAGCGCGACGGTGGTGCAGCTGGTGACCACCGGCGCCCCGCCGGGCCCCGAGGTCGTCTGGGGCGACCACTCCCCCGACCCCGCCGTGCTGGCCGCCTGCCTGGCCTCGCTGGGCATCCGGATGGACCTCGCGCCCGACGGGTCGGTCATCCGGATCGTGACCGGCGGCGACCAGCTCAGCAGCGCCGAGCAGGCCGTCCGGGACGCCGCCGAGGCGCACTGCCAGGCGCTGGCCACCGGCGGTGGCTGACCGCCGGGTACAGCCGGGACGCCCGGTGCGGCAGGCTGGCCGGGTGGACCTCAACTCCGACCTCGGTGAGGGCTTCGGCCAGTGGGCCCTGGGCGACGACGACGCGCTGCTGGGCGTGGTCACCAGCGCGAACGTGGCGTGCGGCTTCCACGCCGGCGACCCGTCGATCCTGCGCCGGGTCTGCGAGCGGGCGGTCGCCGGCGGCGTCGCGATCGGCGCCCAGGTCGGCTACCGCGACCTCGCCGGCTTCGGCCGCCGGTTCATCGACATGGAGCCCGCGGCGCTGACCGACGACGTGCTCTACCAGCTGGGCGCCCTCGACGCGTTCGCCCGGGTGGCCGGCTCCCGGGTGCGCTACGTCAAGCCACACGGCGCGCTCTACAACGCGATCGTGGCGCACGAGGAGCAGGCGGCCGCCGTCGTCCGCGCGGTCGCCGAGTACGACCGCACCCTGCCGGTGCTCGGCCTGCCGGGCTCGGCGTGGCTGCGGCTCGCCGCCGCGGCGGGGCTCACCACGGTCGCCGAGGCGTTCGCCGACCGGGCCTACACCCCGGCCGGCGCACTGGTCTCCCGCCGGCTGCCCGGCGCCGTGCTGCACGACCCCGACGAGATCGCCCGCCGCTGCGTCGCGATGGCGGCCGGCGAGCCGATCCGGGACGTCGACGGCGGCGCGCTGGTGGTCCGGCCGGCGTCGATCTGCGTGCACGGCGACACCCCGGGCGCCGTCGCCATCGCCCGCGCCGTGCGCGACGCGCTCACCGCCGCCGGCCACACCCTCACCTCCTTCGCGGCGTGATGCGGCTGCTGCCCAGCGGGAGCACCGCGCTGCTCGCCGAGGTGGACGACCTCGACCAGGTGCTCGCCCTGCACGCCGCGCTGGAGGCGGACCGGCCGGCCGGGGTCGTCGACGTCGTCCCGGCCGCGCGCACCGTGCTGGTCGTCGTCGACCCCGCGCGCACCACCCTGGCCGCCGTCGCGGCCGCGGTCCGCGCCGTCCGGCCGCGCGCCGGCGACCGCCCGGCCGGTGACCTCGTGGAGGTGCCGGTGCACTACGACGGCCCGGACCTGGCCGAGCTCGCCACCGCGCTGCACCTCGACCCCGCCGAGCTGGTGCGCCGGCACACCGGCGCCGAGTGGACCGTCGCCTTCTGCGGGTTCGCGCCCGGCTTCGGCTACCTAACCCAGGCCGGCGGCGGCTGGGACGTGGCCCGCCGCGCCACCCCCCGCACCCGGGTGCCCGCCGGGTCGGTCGCGCTGGCCGGGGAGTTCAGCGGCGTCTACCCCCGCGAGTCCCCCGGCGGCTGGCAGCTGGTCGGCCGCACCGACCTCGCGGTGTTCGACGTCGACCGCGACCCGGCGGCGCTGCTCCGCCCGGGCACCCGGGTCAGGTTCGTGGCCGCATGAGCCTCACCGTGCTCGCCCCCGGCCCGCTGACCACCGTGCAGGACGACGGCCGCCCCGGGCTCGCCGCGCTCGGCGTCGGCCGCTCCGGCGCCGCCGACCGGGCCGCGCACCGGCTGGCCAACCGGCTGGTCGGCAACCCGCCCGGGGCGGCGACCCTGGAGGTGACGTTCGGCGGCCTCGCCGTCCGGGCCGGCCGCGACCTGCTGGTCGCCACCACCGGCGCCCGCTGCGCCGGGCCGTTCCCGCACGCCGCGCCGACCCTGCTGCGCCGCGGCACCGAGCTGCGGCTGGGCGCCCCGGCGGCCGGGCTGCGCACCCACCTCGCCGTCCGCGGCGGCATCGCCGTCCCGCCCGTGCTCGGCTCCCGCGCCACCGACCTGCTCTCCGGCCTGGGTCCGGCGCCGGTGGCGGCCGGCGACGTGCTGCCGGTCGGGCCGGCGGACGGCGAGCCGCCCGGGGTGGACGTGGCACCGGTGGCCGATCCCCCGGCCGGCGAGGTCACCGTGCCGGTGCTGCCCGGGCCGCGCGCCGACTGGTTCGGCGACGCGGGCCGGGACCTGCTGACCGGCACCGCCTGGACGGTCACCAGCGAGAGCAACCGGGTCGGGCTGCGGCTGGCCGGGCCGGCGCTGCCGCGGCTGCGCACCGGCGAGCTGCCCAGCGAGGGCATGGTGCGCGGCGCGCTGCAGGTGCCCCCGGCGGGCACCCCGGTGCTCTTCCTCGCCGACGGACCGGTCACCGGCGGCTACCCGGTGATCGGCTACGTCACCGACGACGCGGTCGACCGGTGCGCCCAGCTGCGGCCGGGGCAGCCGCTGCGGTTCCGGCGCGCCCCGGACCCGGGTCCGTGATCGAGGAGCTGGGCCGGGCCACCGGCGCGCACGGCGAGGTGGTGCTGCGCCGGCGCACCGACGACGGCGCGTCGCACCTGGAGCTCGTCGTCGACGGGGTCTTCGCGATGGACGACGTCGACACCTCCACCGAGCGCGCGCTGGCCGCCGAGGGGCTGGCCCGCTGCCCCGGCGAGCGGCTGCGGGTGCTGGTCGGCGGGCTCGGGCTGGGCTGGACGGCGGCCACCGCGCTGGCCGACCCGCGGGTGGCCGCGGTCGAGGTGGTGGAGCTGCAGCCGGCGCTGGTCGGCTGGGCCCGCGCCGGCCTGCTGCCCGCGCTGCCGCCCGGCGACGACCGGCTCACCCTCACCACCGCGGACGTCGCGGCGCACCTGGCCGGGCACCCGGGCGGCTACGACGCGGTGCTGCTCGACGTCGACAACGGCCCGGCCTTCCTGGTGCACACCTCGAACGCCGGGCTGTACGAGCCGGCCGGGCTGGCGGCCGCGGTCGGCGCGCTGCGGCCCGGCGGGGTGCTGGCCGTGTGGTCCAGCGACCCGGTGCCCGCGCTCACCGCACGGCTGCGCGAGCTGCCGGGCACGGCCGGGGCCGAGCACCTGGTGCTCCCGGTCGAGCGCGACGGCCGCCGCTACGAGTACGCCATCGCGCTCGCCCGCCGGGCGGGGGTCACCGACGGGGCGGACGCAGCTTCGCCCGGGCGGCGACGACCAGCGGGGCGATGACGATGCCGTCGCGGGCCAGCCGGGCGCGCAGCTGCCGGCGGTGGGTGAGCACGCCGACGAAGCCGATCGCCCAGAACACGTACTGCACCGCGAACGCGGCCCGGAAGGCGCCCAGCGAGTAGTCGGTGGAGCCGCCCGGGGTGAGCGCGTCGAGCACGAAGCCGATGGCCAGCACGGTGCACAGCGAGGCGACGAAACCGCCGATGTTGACCACGCCGCTGGCGCTGCCGGACCGCTCGACCGGGTTCTCGGTGCGGGCGAAGTCGAAGCCGATCATCGAGCCGGGGCCGTTGGTGCCGAGCACCAGCACGAGCACCACCAGCAGCCAGACCGGCGCGCGGCCGGGCCACAGCAGCACGATCGTCCAGGTCGTGGCGGTGAGGCCGAGGATGCCGAACACCAGCGTCGACCGGCGCAGCGGCCACCGGCCGACGAGCCGGCCGAGGAACGGCCCGAAGCCCATGCCGATGACCACCAGCAGGGTGAGCAGCGTGGCCGCCGCGCCGTCCGACAGCCCCTCACCGGTGGTCAGGAACGGGTACCCCCACAGCAGGGCGAACACCGTGCCGGAGAACTGGGTGACCAGGTGGGTGAACAGGCCGATCCGGGTGCCGGGCTCGCGCCAGGTGGCCACCAGGTTGCTCCGCACCTCGGCCAGCGACGCCGGCGCAGCGAGCACCGTGCCCGGCGGGGTGTCGGTCAGCGCGACCAGCACCAGGACGGCGACCAGCACGCCGACCGCGGCGGCGCCGAGGAAGGTCGGCGTCCAGCCCGCGCCGGCGAGCAGCGCGACCAGCGGGTAGGCGGCGACGATCTGCCCCAGCTGGCCGAGGATGCCGGTCAGCTGGGTGATCACCGGCACGGTGCGGCCGGAGAACCACAGCGGCACCAGCCGCAGCACGCTGATGAACGTCATCGCGTCGCCGGCGCCGACCAGCACCCGGGCGACCACCGCGACCGGCACGTCGGTGGCCAGCGCCAGCACCGTCTGCCCGACGGCCATGGTCAGGGCCCCGGCCACGATCATCGCCCGCGAGCCGAACCGGTCCAGCGCCACGCCCACCGGCACCTGCAGCCCGGCGTAGACGGCCAGCTGCAGGACCAGGAACAGCGAGATCGCCGAGGCCCCGGCGGAGAACCGCTCCTGCGCCTCCGTGCCGGCCACACCCAGCGAGGCCCGGTGGAAGATCGCGACCGCGTAGGCGGCCAGGCCGACCGCCCACACCGCGTAGGCCCGGCGCGAGTCGACGGCGGACGGCGCAGCGGCAGAGGTCACGTCTTGCAACGACACCACAGCGGCCGCGCAGCTGCCACACCGGGTCGGTGAGGTCGCTCACCGGCCGGCGAGCACCGCCCAGCCGTGCGGTTCGAGGCGGACGGCGTCCCCGCGCACGGCCGCCGTGCCGGCCAGCACCGCGCCGGCGCCCGGCGCGGGCTGCTCCACGGCGCCGTCGGTCAGGTTGAGCGCGACCAGCAGCCGCTGCCCGTCCGCCTCGCTGGCGTAGGTGAGCTGCCGGTTGTCCCGGTGCAGCACCGTGGTGCGGGCGCGGTGCAGCCAGCGGTGCCGGCGGCGGACCCCGATCAGCTCCTGGTGCAGCCGGAACGTCGGCTCCCCGAACGGCGCCAGCCCCGCGGGCGTGGCCGGGAAGGGCGGGCGGACGGCGTCGTCCCCGCCGGCCCGGTCCTCCTTCACCCCGGTGAACGCCTGCTCGTCGCCGGCGTAGACCGCGGGCGTGCCGCCGACGGTGAACAGCACGGCCAGCGCGTGCGGCAGGTGCCGGACGTCGGTGAGCCGGCTGGCGATCCGGGTGACGTCGTGGTTGCCGACGAACGTGTAGGGCGCGAACCCGTCGCCGCTGTCCCCGCCCCCGAGGAACTCGTCGTGCCGGCCGAGGGCGTGCGCCAGCTCGTGCAGGTTGCCGTCGTTCAGCGAGCTCCAGACCGCCTTCCAGAGCTCGTACTGGGTGACCGCGTCCATCCCCGACTCGGCGACGAGCCGCCGGTAGTCGCCGTGGATGACCTCGCCGACGACGTAGGCGTCCGGGTGCGCGGCGCGCACCCGCGGCAGCACCTGCGCCCAGAACGACGGCGGGACGGCGTAGGCCGCGTCCAGCCGCCAGCCGTCGGCGCCGCGGTCCAGCCAGCGGGTCATCACGTCGGTGACCAGGTCGGCGACCGCCGGGGACGAGTGGTCCAGGGCCACCAGCCGGCCGTGCCCCTCGAAGGTGTCGTACTCCGGCGCACCCTGCGGGCCCGACGGCCAGCGCAGCCGGAACCAGCCGGCGGTCGGCGCACCGGGCCCCTGCTCCAGCACCGCGCGGAACGCCGGGTGGTCGCGGCCCACGTGGTTGAACACGCCGTCCAGCAGCACCCGCAGCCCCCGGTCGTGCGCGGCGGCGACCAGCGCGTCGAAGTCCGCGTCGTCGCCCAGCCGCGGGTCGATGCGGGTGTGGTCGACGGTGTCGTAGCCGTGGGTGCTGCTGGCGAACACCGGCCCGAGCGCCAGCCCGTTGGCGCCGAGCTCGAGCACGTAGTCCAGCCAGTCCAGCAGCTGCGGCAGCCGGTGCCGCACTCCCCCGCCGTCCGGCTGCTCCTCCTCCGCGCCCACGAAGCCCAGCGGGTAGACGTGCCACCAGATCGCGTCCTGCACCCAGCCCGGCTCGGTGTGCTGCGGCATCGGTCTCCCTCGTCGGCGGCTCCGCGCCCGGATGCCCCCGGACCCGCCCACGCTAGGCACCGGCCGGCCACTCCGCTCGCCGGAAGCCGACCGGGTGGTCGTGAGGCTGAGCAACTACCGTGGACGGACGTGACCACGCCGACCCGCACCGCACCGCCCGCGGCCCCTCCCGGCCTGGTCCCCGTGCTGCTCTACCTCGGCTCGCTGGTCGCCGTGATCAGCAGCCTCGGCGCCCCGCTGGTGCCCGCGATCGCCGAGACCAACGACGTCTCGATCACCAGCGCCCAGTGGTCGCTCACCGTGACCCTGGTGGTGGGCGCGGTCGCGACGCCCGTCATCGGCCGGCTCGGTGACGGCCGGCACCGGCGCGCGGTCGTGCTGACGGTGCTGGTCGTCGTGCTGCTGGGCAGCGTGCTTGCCGCCCTCCCGTTCGGGCTGGGCTGGCTGGTGCTCGGCCGCGGCCTGCAGGGGCTCGGGCTGGGGCTGGCACCGCTGGGCATCGCGACCGCGCGCACCGTGCTGCACGGCGAGCAGGCGCGGTCGACCGCCGCGGCGCTGTCGGTGGTCGTGGCCGCGGGGGTCGGCCTGGGCTACCCGCTGACCGGGCTGATCGCCGAGCTCGGCGGGGTGCACGCGGCGTTCTGGTTCGGTGCCGCCGCCACCGCCGTCGCGCTGGTCGCGGCCGTCCTGGTCTACCCGGCGGCGGGCGAGGTCGCGGCCCGGCCGCTGGACGTCCCCGGCGCCGTGCTGCTGGGCGCGGGGCTGGCCACCGGGCTGCTCGCGCTGGGCGAGGGCGAGACCTGGGGCTGGGGATCGGGCCGGGTGCTCGGCCTGGTCGCCGTCGCCGTCGTGGCGCTCGCCGCCTGGGTCTGGTGGCAGCTGCGCACCCCGGCGCCGCTGGTCGACCTGCGGCTGGCCCGCGGCCGGGCGGCGGTCACCGCGCACGTAGGCGCCCTGCTCGTCGGGCTGGCGAACTACCTGATGCTCGCCTCGGTGCCGCAACTGGCGCAGACGCCGGAGTCGACCGGCTACGGGTTCGGCAGCTCGATCGTCGTCGCAGGCCTGGCGCTGCTGCCGTTCTCGCTGGCCAGCTTCCTGTCCAGCCGGCTGGTCCGGCCGCTGGACCGGGCCCGCGGCCCGCAGGCGGTGCTGCTGGCCGGCGCGCTCGTGCTCGCCGCCGGCGACGCGCTGATGGCGCTGTGGCGCGACCAGCTGTGGATGCTGTTCCTCGACACCGCCGTCGCCGGGCTGGGCGTCGGCGCGGTGTTCGCGGCCCTGCCGGGCGTGATCACGGGTGCGGTGCCGGCGTCGGAGACCGGCAGCGCGATGAGCCTGAACCAGGTGTTCCGCTACATCGGGTTCGCGCTGGGCAGCGCGCTGACCGGCACGCTGCTGGAGGCGGCCACCCCGGCCGGCGAGCAGTACGCCACCAACGGTGGCTACCAGGCGATCGGCTTCGTGGCGTGCGGGGCGGCGCTGGTGTTCGCGGTCGTCGCGGCGCTGCTGCCGCCGCGGCGCCGGCCGGCACCGGCGGCGCCCGGTGCGGTCGTCGCGCCGGACGCCGCCCGCCGCTGACCGGTCAGCCGCGCTGCTCCAGCAGGGCCAGCATCTCCGGCAGGTCGAAGAACCGGGCGGTCTCCCGGGCGCTGGGCTGCCCGCCGTCCGGGTCGGCGCCGGCGGCCAGCAGCCGGCGCACCGTCTCCGCCGACTGCTTGAACACCGCGGCCGCCAGCGGCGTCTGCCCCCGGTCGTTGGCCCGGGCGGTGTCCGCCCCGTGCGCCAGCAGGGCGGCCACCGTGTCCGGGTGCCCGTGGTAGGCGGCCAGGACGAGCAGCGTGTCGCCCTTGTCGTTGGTCAGGTTCGGCGGGGCGCCGGCCTCGAGGTAGGCGGTCAGCTCCTCGGTGTGGCCGCCGCGGGCCAGGTCGAAGAGCCGGGCGGCCAGTTCCAGGACGCCGGGCTCGAACCGCTGCTGCTCGCTCACCCGGACCAGCCTAGGAGGACGCTGCCGCGACCCGGTCGGTGAGCGCCAGCACGTGCCGCCAGGCGTCGTCGCAGGCCGCGGCCCACTCGCCGGACGACCGGTCGAAGAACGAGTGCGGCGCCCGGTCGTAGACGACCGCGTCGACGTCGGCGCCCGCGGCGCGCATCCGGTCGGCGAGCGCACGCTGCTCCTCGACCGGGGTGACCACGTCGCCGCCGGCGATGAGCATGACCACCGGCTTCCGGGCCCCGTCGGCGGCGTCGCCGACCAGCACCGGGCGCCCGTAGAAGCCGGCCGACCCGGCGAGGTCCAGGTCGGCCGCCGACTGCCGCCAGGCGTGGCTGCCACCGAAGCAGAAGCCCACGGTCACCACCGGGAGGTCGGCCCGGGTGCGGTCGCGCAGGTACCCGACCGCGGCCGTCGTGTCGGCGTCCACGCCCTCGGCGGTGACCTGCGGGACGTGCGGCTCCCAGTCGAAGTCCTCGGCGCGGGTGCCGGTCTCCGCGAGCCCCGCCGTCCGGCCGAACCAGTCCAGCGCGACCGCCGGCAGCCCCGCCTCGGCGAACCGCTCGGCCAGGGCCACGTAGTAGGGGTGCAGGCCGCGGATGTCGGGCAGCAGCACCACCCCGGCCGAGGCCCGGGCCGCGGGCGCGGCGTAGGCGGCGGAGAACCGGTTGCCGTCGGCCGCGGTCAGCGTCAGGGTCCCGCGTTCGGCCACGTCACCCGGCGGGCGCGGCGGGGCCGGCGGGCGGCTGTCGTGGTCGTGGCACACGGCTCAGGCCTCGTCGGTGTCCGGCAGCGCGCCGGGGTCGCCGCCGAAGACCGCGGCCGCGACCTCGCGGCGGGCGTCGGTGAGCCAGTGGTACTGCCGGTTGGCCTGGTCGATCAGCCGGTCGAACAGGTCCTTGTCGATCCGGGTGTCGACCTCGGCGGCGATCCGGAGGGTCTCGAAGCCGCTGCGCTTGCCGCGGACGGCGGAGGCGAGGAACTCGAACTCGACCAGGTCGCTCAGCGGCGACCGGCTGAGCAGGTGCCCGTTGAGCTTCAGCCGGCTGGCCTTCTCCGCGGCCCAGACCGCCACCTGCTTGTACTGCCGCACCGGCAGGCCGAGGGCCCGGGTCGTGTCGGTGAGCGCGGTCTTCTCCTGGCGCAGCTCGTCGAGCAGCTGGCGCAGCGGCGTCTCGTACCGCGAGCCGCGGTGCGCCCCGATCATCCGGGACACCAGCTCGATGCCCCCCGCAGCCGAGGCGATGTGGTCGTTGCAGTAGACGGCCAGCAGGTCGGGCTTCAGGACACCGGAGCCGGGTCCAGGTACGTCGCTCACGGGGTCTCCTCGCTGTGGGGCGGTCGGGGTCATCATCCCCGGCCGGCGCGCGGGTGACACGTCGAAGATCGACAACCGGCGGTCACCCGATCCGGTGCGACTCGCCCACGTGTCGCGCTGGGTGCACGGATGCATCTCATCTGTGAGATAGCGTCGGGCCACCATGACGCTCACCGAGGAAGCCACCGGTCAGTCCCTCCGCCAGATCGGCGCACTCGTCCGCGACGCCCGCCGCCACCACGGCCTCACCCAGCAGCAGCTCGCCGAGCGCCTGGGCACCAGCCAGAGCGCGATCGCCCGGATCGAGCAGGGCAACCAGAACCTGACGCTCGAGCTGCTGGGCCGGCTGTCGGCCGCGCTGGAGAGCGAGCTGATCACCGTCGGCCGCGGCGGCCCCACCCACCTGCGGGTGCGCGGTGGCACCCCGCTGTCGGGCAGCGTGACGGTCAAGTCGTCGAAGAACGCCGCCGTCGCCCTGCTCTGCGCCTCGCTGCTCAACCGGGGGCGCACCACGCTGCGCAACGTCAGCCGGATCGTCGAGGTCGACCGGATCCTCGACGTGCTGGTCTCGATCGGCGTCTCGGCGACCTGGGACGGGACCGGCCGCGACCTGACGATCGTCGTCCCCGAGCAGCTCGACCTCGCCGCCATCGACGCGGACGCCGCCCGCCGCACCCGCAGCATCATCATGTTCCTGGGCCCGCTGCTGCACCGCGAGGACACCTTCGAGCTGCCCTACGCCGGCGGCTGCAACCTGGGCACCCGCACGGTCGAGCCGCACATGATCGCGCTGCGCCCGTTCGGGCTGGACGTCGAGGCACGGGCCGGCGAGTACCACGCCCGGGTCACCCGCACCGACGGGCGGGACCGCACCATCGTGCTGACCGAGCGCGGCGACACCGTCACCGAGAACGCGCTGCTGGCCGCCGCGCGGCACGACGGCACCACGACGATCCGCAACGCCAGCCCGAACTACATGGTCCAGGACCTCTGCCTGTACCTGGAGAAGCTCGGCGTGGGCATCGAGGGATTCGGGACGACGACGCTGGTGGTCACCGGTCGGCCGGTGCTGGACGCCGACGTCGACTACACGATCTCCGAGGACCCGGTCGAGGCGATGAGCCTGCTGACCGCCGGCATCGTGACGAGCTCGGAGCTGACGGTGCGCCGCGCGCCGATCGAGTTCCTGGAGATCGAGCTGGCGATCCTCGCCGAGATGGGGCTGCGCTACGACCTGTCGCCGGAGTACCCGGCCGACAACGGGCGCACCCGGCTGGTCGACATCACCATCCGCCCCTCGCAGCTGCGAGGGCCGATCGACAAGATCCACCCGATGCCGTTCCCGGGGCTCAACATCGACAACCTGCCGTTCTTCGCGGTCATCGCCGCGACGGCCACCGGCGAGACGGTCATCCACGACTGGGTCTACGACAACCGGGCGATCCACCTGTCCGACCTGACCCGGCTCGGCGCCGACGTCCGGCTGCTGGACCCGCACCGGGTGCTGGTGTCCGGGCCCACCCGCTGGTCGGGCGCGGAGATCGTCTGCCCGCCGGCGCTGCGCCCCGCGGTCTGCATCCTGCTGGCGATGCTGGCGGCCAAGGGGCAGTCGGTGCTGCGCAACGTCGACATCATCGCCCGCGGCTACGAGCAGCTCTACGAGCGGCTGGTGGAGATGGGCGCGCAGATCGAGGTCTTCTCCGACTGACGGGGGCCTAGCTCCGGAGCAGGACGGCGACACCGACGCAGCCGACCGCCCACAGCGCGCTGGCCAGGGTGCCGATGATGAAGCGCTCGGCGGCGACCGGGGCCTTGAGCTCGTTGAACCGCCCCAGGCCCTTGACCGCGATGAGCACCGCCAGGCCCTCCGGCCAGCCGGCGAGCAGCGTCGCGGCGAGCGCCGTGCGCTCCAGCACGCCGATCCAGGCGCCGCCGCGCAGCACCTCCGGGTCCGACGCGCGCCGCCGGGAGGGGCCGCGGTCGGGGTCGGCGGCGCGCAGCACGGCGGTGGTCACCGGCCCCCCGGCGAGCGCGGCGACCGCGACGGCGAGCAGCCGGCCGGCGTCGGCCAGCCCGTCGGCGGGGCGGCCGGCCCGCCAGGCGGCCGCCGCGGCGAGGGCGAGCAGCACCACCAGCAGCACCGCGGGCAGCGGCGAGCGCAGCCGCTCCCCGGCCAGGGTCGCGGACAGGCCGGTGACCACGAGGACCGCGAGCAGCACGACGGCGGCGACGGTCATCCCGCCACCACCCGGGCCAGCAGCCGGGCGGCCACCGGCCGCAGGTCGCGCTCGACCTCCCACATGCCGGCGGCCAGCCGCTGGCCGACCGCCTGCCGGGTGACCCCCAGCTCGGCCGCGGCCTCGGCCTGCGTGCGCCCGGACCCGACCAGCTCGACCGCCTCCCAGGCCTGCGCGCTGCGGCGCTGCACGAACACCCCGAGCGCGGTGAGCACGGCCTGCGCGTCAGCGGCCGTGTCGGGGTCGGCGCCGCGCACCGCCACGCGCACCGACCGGCGCTTGGCCGCCTCGACCGCCTCCCGGGCCCGGACGAACGCCGGCCCCGCTCCCGCACGGGTGCTCGCGGGCAGCGGGGTGGCCACCGGGCCGGCACCCACGCCGACGCTCCAGGCGCCGCCGCGCAGCAGCTGCAGCGCGACGTCGACCACCAGCCGCGGGTCGTCGAGCACGCCCTGGAACTCGTCGCCCGCCGTCCGCTCGAAGCGGCGCAGCACCGGGACGTCCGACAGCTGGTCCAGCACCTCGGCCACCCGGTCGGGGCCGCGGCGGCTGGCCCGCTGGTCGACGGTCAGCACGAAGGGCACCAGGCAAGTCAAGCAGCTTGCAGGAGGAGAAGCAAGGATCAGGCCTTGTCGGGCGTGCCGGCCGGGTCCCGTTCCGGCGGAAAGCCGCCCGTGGCCACCGGCCCCCAGCGCTCCGGGGTGATCCGCAGCAGCGACTTGCCCTGCTTCTGCATGGCCGCCCGGTACTCGTCCCAGTCCGGGTGCTCGCCGCTGATCGAGCGGAAGTAGTCGACCAGCGGCTCGAGCGCCTCGGGCAGGTCGAGCACCTCCGCCACGCCGTCCAGCTGCACCCAGGGACCGTCCCAGTCGTCGGAGAGGAAGCACAGCGACACCCGCGGCTCGCGCCGGGCGTTGGCCACCTTCGCCCGCTGCGGGTAGGTCGAGACGACGACCCGGCCCTCCTGGTCGACCCCGCAGGTCACCGGGGACAGCTGCGGTGCGCCGTCGGACCGGCGGGTCATCAGCACGGCCTTGTGGCGCGGGCGCAGGAAGGCGAGCAGCTCGTCGCGGTCGACGCGGTCGGCGGTGGCGGTCCTCGGCATGCCGGGAACGCTACGGCGGGGCACCGACAGCGGCCGTGCCGGGCGGCCGTTGCGCGGCGAGCAGGTCGACCGGGCCGGGATGTGCTGGGATCGACGCATGCCCGAACAGCCGCCGCCGCGCGAGAACGGCACCACGCCGAGCGACCGGATCGAGAACCGGGCCGACGACGCCACCGACGAGCCCACCGACGGGGACCGCCCCGACGAGCAGGTGGACGACGACCGGATCAGCGCCCCGGGCACGTTGAGCACCAAGGCCCCCGCCCCCGGGCCGGAGCGGTCCGACCGGCTCGCCGGGGCGGTCCGCCGGCTCGCCGTCCTGTCGGTGGAGCTGCTGCTCATCACCGCCGGGGTCTTCGCGATCGGCTTCGTGGCCGGCCGGTTCTGGTCGGTCGTGCTGCCGGTGGTGCTCGGGCTGCTGTTCACCACCGTGCTCTGGCCGCCCACGCGCTTCCTGCGCCGGCACGGCTGGCCGCCGGCGGCGGCCGCCGCGAGCGTCCTGCTGCTGTTCTTCATCGTCATCGGCGGGATCATCGCGGCGATCGCGCCGCAGGTCGTCGGCCAGGCCGAGGAGCTCGGCTCGCAGTTCGCCGGCGGCGTCGGCGAGGTGCAGGACTGGCTCGCCGGTCCGCCGCTGAACATCGAGCAGGACCAGATCAGCAACGCCGTCGACACGCTCGTCGACCGGGTGCAGAACAACGCGACCAACATCGCCACCTACGCCTACTCGACGGCCACGTCGATCGGCAACATCCTGCTCAACCTGGTGCTCGCCCTGGTGCTGGCGTTCTTCTTCCTCAAGGACGGCCCGCGCTGGACGCCGTGGCTGGCGGCGCAGACCGGCCCCAAGGCCGCCCCGCACATCGCCGCGCTGTCGGTGAAGGCCTGGGAGACGCTGTCGGAGTTCATCCGCCAGCAGGCGCTCGTGGGGTTCGTCGACGCCTTCTTCATCGGCATCGGGCTGTGGATCCTCGGCGTCCCGCTGGTGCTTCCGCTGGCGGTGCTGACCTTCTTCGGCGCCTTCATCCCGATCATCGGCGCGGTGGTGGCCGGCATCTTCGCCGTGCTGGTCGCGCTGGTCACCGTCGGGTTCACCAAGGCGCTGATCGTGCTGGGCATCGTGCTGTTCGTGCAGCAGGTCGAGGGCAACGTGCTGCAGCCGATCCTGCAGGGCCGCGGGCTCAACCTGCACGCCGCGGTCGTCATCCTCGCCGTCACCGCCGGCAGCAGCCTGGCCGGCATCATCGGCGCGTTCCTCGCCGTGCCGGTCACCGCGCTGGTCGCGGTGGGCTACCGGTACGCCCGCGACGTCCTGGACGGTCAGCACCCGGAGGTCGCCGCCGATGGCACCAGCCGGGAGCTGGTCGGCGACACCCGCGGCGCGCACCTGGTCGCCGCCCAGGCCACCCCCGAGGACGGCGGCAGCACCGTCCGGGGCCGTTTCCCCCGCCGGAGGGGGAAGCGGGAATGACCGGCGCCCCCGCGGAGCTGTGCTCCCCGTAGACCCGCACCACCAGCAGGAGGGACGTCCACGTGGCGCAGCGACCGGAGGACCTCGTCGAGGTGCTCCCCGAGGCGGAGCCGTTCCTGGTCCGCGAGGCCGGGGTCACCGACCCCGCGGAGCGGCGCGGCCTGGTGCTGGTGCACGACCTCGCCGGTGAGTTCGACGCCGCGCACGCCGGCGCCCTGGCCGGCGCGCACCTGCTGAGCTCGCTGCCGGCGACGCTGATCGCCCGGTTCGACGCCGACAGCCTGGTCGACTACCGGGGACACCGCCCGCGGATGACCTTCTCCGGCGACCGGTACGAGTCGATCACCTCCCCGGAGATCAACCTCTACGCGCTCGAGGACGATGGCGGCGAGCCGTTCCTCCTGCTGCACGGCACCGAGCCGGACTTCGCCTGGGAGCGGTTCACCGCGGCCGTGCGCGAGCTCGCCGACCGGCTGGGCGTGACCTCGGCGGTGCACCTGCACGCCATCCCCATGCCGGTGCCGCACACCCGGCCGGTCACCGTGACCGCGCACGCCACGCGCCGGCAGCTGATCGAGTCCTACCCGGTCTACTGGGCCGAGATGCAGATCCCGGGCAGCGTCGGCGCCCTGCTGGAGCTGCGGCTGGGCGAGGTCGGCATCGACGCGATGGGCGTGGCCGCGCACGTGCCGCACTACCTGGCGCAGGGCACCTACCCAGCCGCGTCGCTCACCCTGCTGGAGCACCTCGAGCGGCTCACCGGCCTGCACGTGCCCACCGAGGTGCTGCGCGAGGCCGCCGAGGCCAACCGCACCGACATCGACGAGCAGATCGGCCGCTCCTCGGAGAACACTGCCGTGGTGGCGCAGCTGGAGGAGCAGTACGACTCCTTCACCAGCGCCCGGGAGAGCACCGGGCTGCTCGGCAGCGCCGGCGAGGTGCCCACCGGCGACGAGCTGGGCGCGGAGCTGGAGCGGTTCCTCGCCGAGCAGGACCGCCGCCGCAACGACTGACCCCGCCTAGACCTGCGGGTCGCCGACGTCCATCCGCTCGACCCGCCCGTCCGGGTCGAGGGTGTAGGTGTGCAGGACGACGGCCTCGCTGAGCAGGTCGCCGTCGTGGTCGCGCACCACCTGGTCGACCAGCACCGCGACCCGCCCGTCCGGCAGCTCGCGCATCAACCGCGGGTGCAGGTCGAGGTCGAGCACCTCCCACTGCTGCCGCCAGTGGGCGCCCACGGCGTCCCGGCCGACCACGCGGCCGCCGGCCATCGCGTCCGGCCAGTCGACCCCGGGCGCGCACTGAGCGCGGAGCGCGTCGACGTCCCGCCGGCGGAACGCCTCGTACAGCGCGGTCAACCGGTCCATGCCGGCAAGCCAAGCAGAACAGCGGGCATGCCGTCGGCGCGTCGTGGCTAGGGGGAGGCCAGCACCGTCCCCGACCCCGAGGAGCACCGATGCTCTCCGACCGCTCACGCCCCGTCATCGAGGCGACGTTGCCGCCCGTGGCCGCGAACATCCGCGAGATCGCGAGCCGCTTCTACAGCCACCTGTTCGGCGAGCACCCCGAGCTCTTCGACGGCGTCTTCAACCGGGGCAACCAGGCGGAGGGCAGCCAGCAGGTCGCGCTCGCCGGCTCGGTGGCCGCGTTCGCCAGCGCGCTGGTGAAGACGCCCGAGCAGCTCCCCGAGCACCTGCTCAGCCGGATCGCGCACAAGCACGCCTCGCTGGGCATCACGCCCGCCCAGTACCAGGTGGTGCACGACCACCTGTTCTGGGCGATCGCCGACGTGCTCGGCGACGCGGTCACCCCGGAGGTGGCCGCCGCCTGGGACGAGGTCTACTGGCTGATGGCGTACGCGCTGATCAACCAGGAGCGCGGGCTGTACAGCGCCCGCGGGGTCCGGCCGGAGACGGTGTGGCGGCGGTGGCGGGTGACCGAGAAGGTGCCCGAGACGCGCGACGTCGTCACCTTCCGGGTCGCCCGGGTCGACGACCGGCTGGTGCGCTCGTCGCTGCCCGGCCAGTACGTGACCGTGCAGGTGCCCACCCCCGACGGGCTGCGCCAGCCGCGCCAGTACAGCCTGACCCGGGCCGACGACGGCGAGCACCGGCAGTTCTCGGTGAAGCGGGTGCGCGGCAACGGCAAGCCGGACGGCGAGGTGTCCCAGCTGCTGCTGGACTCCGTGGCGGTGGGCGACGAGCTCACCCTGTCGCTGCCGTTCGGCGACGTGGTGCTCGACGACTCCGGCCGCCCGGTGGTCTTCGCCAGCGCCGGCATCGGGATCACCCCGATGGCCGGCATGCTGTCGCACCTGGTCGCGGCCGGCTCGCACCTGCCGATCACCCTGCTGCACGCGGACGCCGACGAGGACTCGTTCGCGCTGCGCCGGCAGGTGGTCGACGACGTCCGGCTGCTGGCCAACGGCAGCGTGCACGTCTGGTTCGAGCGCACTGAGCAGTGCAGCCTGCCGGTGGACGGCGTGCACTCCGGGACGATGGACGTCGCGGAGGTCGCCGTCCCCGACGACGCCCTCTGGTACCTCTGCGGCCCGCTGCCGTTCATGAAGGCGGTGCGCGAGCAGCTGCTGGAACGGGGCGTGCACCCCAAGGACGTGCAGTACGAGGTGTTCGGCCCGGACCTCTGGCAGGCCGACCTCATCAGCGAACCGGCGCCCGGCGCCGCCGTTGCGGCCCCGGCCTGACCCCCGGCGTCATTGCCCCGCCCGCAGGGCGCTCCTCCGCTCCTTCCCCGGCGACCGCCGACCGGTGCGTCGAGTTGGGGATAACGGTCGTATCGGTCACCGACCGGTGCACAGCACAGCGGGCCGCGACCGGTCTCCCGGTCGCGGCCCGCTGCTGGTGGTGCTGGAGTCAGCCGACCGTCAAGCGACGGTGACGTGCTCGTTGGGCACGCAGTGGGTCATGTCGAGACCCGCCACGTCCCGCGGCCCGTTCTTGCCGAGGTTGGCCGCGCGCTGCAGCTCCTCCTCGGACAGCGTCTGGGTCTGCAGCGGCTCCAGGCCGCGGACGTCGTCCGCGGTGATGCCCAGGCCCTCGCCGACCCGCTGGCCCCACTCGTCGTCGCACATGAGGAAGTGCCAGACCATCCGCTCCTGGATCTCGCGGTTGCACTGCTCCAGGGCGCCGACCAGGTTGGCCACCAGGTCGTCCTTCTCCCACTGCTCGGACAGCTGGTACCGCTCGCCGGCCTGCTTGTAGTCGTTGGTGCGCGGGATCCGCTTGCGGGTGACCCGGCCGGTGATGACCGGACCCTGCTCGTCGTGGGTCGGGTACTGCGCCTCCCGCAGGCCGCCGAGGATCGACGGCTCGTAGTTCACGTGCGGGTTGCTGCCCTCGGCCCGGTCGACGCCGTAGGCCATCTGGCCGTCGCGCTGGTTGGTGGCGACCCGCGCCTTCGGCGCGTTGACCGGCAGCTGCAGGTAGTTCGGGCCCACCCGGTAGCGCTGGGTGTCCGAGTACGAGAAGGTGCGGCCGACCAGCATCTTGTCGTCGGAGAAGTCCAGGCCGTCGACCAGGACGCCGGTGCCGAAGGCGATCTGCTCGTTCTCGGTGAAGTTGTCCACCGGCATCCGGTTGAGGGTCATCGTGCCGACCTTGCGGACCGGGAAGACGTCCTGCGGCCAGACCTTGGTGTCGTCCAGCGGGTCGAAGTCGAGCTCGGGGTGCTCGTCGTCGCTCATGATCTGGACGTAGAGGTCCCACTGCGGGAAGTCGCCGGCGGCGATCGCGTCGTGCAGGTCCTTGGTGTGCGTGCCGAGGCTCTTCGCCTGCGCGGCGGCGGCGTCGGCGGCGGTCCAGGACTTGACGCCCTGCTTCGGGTACCAGTGGTACTTGACCAGGACGGTCTCGCCCTGCGCGTTGACCCACTTGTAGGTGTTCACGCCGAAGCCCTGCATGTGCCGGTAGTCGGCCGGCGTGCCGCGGGGGCTGAAGACCAGCGAGATCATGTGCATGGCCTCGGGGGTCTGGCTGAAGAAGTCGAACGCCCGCTGCGCGACGCTGGCCTCGAAGGTGACCGGGTCGGGCTTCTGCGAGTGGATGAAGTCGGGGAACTTGATGGCGTCCCGGATGAAGAAGACACCCAGGTTGTTGCCGACGAGGTCCCAGTTGCCGTCCTCGGTGTAGAACTTCACCGCGAAGCCGCGGGGGTCGCGCGCGGACTCGGAGGAGTCGCGCCCACCGGCGACGGTCGAGAAGCGCAGCGCGACGTCGGTGCGCGTGCCCTTCTCCTGGAACAGCTTGGCGCGGGTGTACGTCGCGATCGGCTCGTCACCCACGGTGCCGTCGGCCTCGAAGTACCCGAACGCGGTGATGCCGCGGGCGTGCACGACGCGCTCCGGGATGCGCTCCCGGTCGAAGTGGCTGATCTTCTCGAGGAACTGGTAGTTCTCCAGCGTGGCCGGGCCACGAGCGCCCACCGTGCGCTGGTTCTGGTTGTCGTAGACCGGGTGGCCCTGACGGTTGGTCAGGACCGGGCGGTCGGCCTCGCTGGCCGCGGGGCCCTGCGATGCGACGTCGGTCATGCTCCCACTCCCCTTCCGATTGCTGCTGCTGGTGTTGCGCTGCGGTCCCTGCGCACGACCACCCGGGACTGCCGGCAGTCGGCGCAGATGCCCCAGAAGACGACCTCGGCCTCGTCGACCAGGAAGCCCGCCGTCTCCGACGGGCTCAGGCACGGCGCGGCCCCCACGACGCAGTCGACGTCGGCGACGGCCCCGCACTCCCGGCAGACCAGGTGGTGGTGGTTGTCACCGACCCGCAGCTCGTAGAGCGCCGGCGCACCGGCGGGCTCGATGCGGCGGGCCAGGCCGCCCTCGACCAGCGCGCGGAGCACCCCGTAGACCGCCTGCGGCGAGATCGACGGGTGCACCGCGCGGGCCGCGGTGGCGATGGTGTCGGCGTCCACGTGGGGGTGCTCGGTGAGCACGCCCAGCACGGCGAGCCGGGGCCGCGTCACGCGCAGCCCCGCCGTCCGCAGCCGGTCGTCCCAGGTCGTCCCCATCGGCTACAGCCAACCCTGTTGTCTTGACTCGGTCAAATCAACAGCACTCGTCGTGGGCGTGTCGGCCCGGTGGCCGGGCGGCGTCAGACGGCCGGCAGCGCGGCCCGGCGCCGGGCGCCGACGTCGAACAGGTCGCCGTGCTCGTCGACCCGGCCGAGCACCGCCGCGGTGTCGAACACCAGCGTCGACGGGTCGGCCCCGTCGCGGACGGCGTCCACCTCGGCCCAGGTCAGCGGCGTGGAGACGGTCGCGCCGGCCCGGGCCCGCAGCGAGTAGGGCGCGACGGTGGTCTTCGCCGGGTTGTTCTGGCTCCAGTCGACCAGCACCTTGCCCGGGCGCAGCGCCTTCTCCATCCGCCACACCACCTGGTCGGGGGTCTCGCCGGTGAGCTGCTGGGCGAGGGCCTTGGCGTAGCGGCTGGGGTGCTCGCGGTCGCGGCAGCGGATCGGCGCGTACACCTGCAGGCCCTTGGAGCCCGACGTCTTCACCACCGGGTCCAGCCCGTCGTCGACCAGCCGCTCGCGCAGCCGGTGCGCGACCCGCGCGCACTCGGTCACGCCGGTGCCGGGGCCCGGGTCGAGGTCGAGCACCAGCAGGTCGGGCAGCTCCTGCCGGCCCGACGCGCCGACCCGCCACTGCGGCACGTGCACCTCCAGCGCCGCCATGTTCGCCGACCACACCAGGTCCGGGACGGCCGTGAGCAGCACCATGTCCAGCGTCTCCCGGCCGCGCGACGACCCGGGCGAGGGCACGACGACGTGCTCCACCCACGCCGGCGCGTGCCGGGCGCTGTTCTTCTCGAAGAACGCCTGCCCCTCGACGCCCTCGGGCCAGCGGGTGAACGTGACCGGCCGGCCGGCGACGTGCGGCAGCAGCACCGGCGCGATCCGCACGTAGTACTCGATCACCTGCGCCTTGGTGAACCCGACCTGCGGGAACAGCACCTTGTCCAGGTTCGACACCTCGAGCTGGCGGCCCTCGATGTGCACCCGCTGCCTCACGGCTCCACCACCACGTCCGCCGGCGCGACGTCCTCGCGCAGCCCGCGCCAGGCGGGGTGGCGCAGCCGGCCCTCGCGGGTCCACTCGCCGTACCGCACCTCGCCGACCAGCAGCGGCTCCACCCAGTGCGCGTCCCGGGTGACCTCGCGGGGCAGCGCCGGGGCGCCGGGCGGGGTGACGAACGGGGAGGTGCGCCGCGGGGTGAGCAGCGGCTCGAGGTCGGCCAGCGCCTTCGCGGTGAAGCCGGTGCCCACGTGCCCGGCGAAGACCAGCCGGCCGGCGTCGTCGTGCACGCCGACCAGCAGCGAGCCGATGCCGCCGGCGCGCCGCCCCTCCCCCGGCCGCCAGCCGCCGACCACCACGGCCTGGGTGCGCAGGTTCTTCACCTTGCGCCAGTCCGGACCCCGCCCGCCCGGCCGGTAGGGCGAGTCCAGCCGCTTGGCGACCACGCCCTCCAGGCCGTTCTCCCGGCTCGCGGCCTGCACCTGCGCGCCCACGCCCGGGGTGTCGCCGGGGAACCACGGGGTGGGCACCCAGCGGCCACCCGCGAGGCCGAGCGCGTCCAGCCGGGCCCGCCGCTGCGCGTACGGCAGCCCGAGCAGGCTCTCGCCGTCCCAGGCCAGCAGGTCGAACAGCAGGTAGGTGACCGGCGCGGCCGCGGCCAGCCGGGCCACCTCCGGGCCGGTGCGGTGCATCCGGCCCTGCAGCAGCCCGAAGTCCGGCCGGCCCTGCGCGTCCATCGCCACGACCTCGCCGTCGACGACCGCGTCGTGGGCGGCCAGCACGGCCGGCAGCGCCCCGAGCTCGGGGTAGGTCGCGGTGACGTCGTTGCCGCTGCGCGCCCGCAGCCGCAGCCGCCCGCCGCGCACGTGGGCCAGCGCGCGCACGCCGTCCCACTTGAACTCGTAGCCCCAGCGCAGGTCGTCCGCGCGCGGCAGCTCGCCGATGGCGGCCAGCATCGGCCGGACGTCCTCGGGCACCCCCGGGGCGACCGGGGCACCGCTGACCGGGTCGGGGTCGAGCTTGCGGACGTTCCAGGTGCCGTCGGGCAGCCGGAACAGCACGTAGCGGCCGGTCAGCCGCTGCCCGTCGAAGGCGACGGTCACGTGGTCGTCGGCCCACTTCTCGGTGGCGTAGCGGCCGGCGTCCCAGATGGCCACCTCGCCGCCGCCGTACTCCCCCGCGGTGATCGTGCCGCTGAACCCGGCGTAGTCCAGCGGCTGGTCCTCGGTCGGGACGGCGAGCCGGTTGACGCCCGGCTCCAGCGGCGGCGCCTTGGGCACCGCCCAGCTCTTCAGCACGCCGCCGCGCTCCAGGCGCAGGTCCCAGTGCACCCGCTCGCCGGTGCGGCCGCGGGGCGTGCGGTGCTCCTGGACGACGAACGCGTCGTCGTCCCCGGCCGGCAGCGGCTGCCCGGCCGGCGGCACCGGTTCGGCGGTGCGCGCCGGATCCCGCTTGGCCCGGTAGGTCGCGAGCGGGTCAGCCGGGGCGGGGTGGGCGGGACGGGAGGCGACCACCCCGGGTCAGGCGGTCTTCCGGGCGCGCGAGGTGCGCTTCGCGGGCTTCGCGTCGTCGTCCTCGGCGGCGGCCTTCTCCGCCGGCGCCTTCTTCGCCGCGGCCTTCTTCGCCGGGGCCTTCTTCGCCGGGGCCTTCTTCGCCGGGGCGGCCTTCTTCGCGGCCGCCTTCTTGGCCGGGGCCTTCTTCGCGGTCTCGGCCGGCGCGTCGTCCGTGCCGCCGTCGTCCGCGGCCGCGTCGTCCGTGCTGGTGGCGGGCTCGGCGCTGCCGCCGGCCCGCTCGACGCTGCGGCGCAGCGCGCTCATCAGGTCGACCACGGCACCGCCGCCGGTGTCGGCGACGTCCGGCGCGGCCTGCACCTCGCCGCCGGTCTGCTTGGCCTCCAGCAGCGCCTGCATCGCGTCGCGGTAGTCGTCGGTGAACTGCGCAGGGTCGAAGTCGCCGGCCATCGTGGAGATCAGCGACTCGGCCATCGCCAGCTCCTGCGGGCGCACCGGAACGTCCTCGTCGAGGAAGCCGAAGTCGGGGCGGCGGATCTCGTCGGGCCAGCGCATGGTGTGCAGCACCAGCACCCCGTCGCGCACCCGCAGCGCGGCCAGCGACTCCCGCTGCCGGATGGCGATCTTGGTGATCGCCACCTGGCCGGCGTTCTCCAGCGCGGTGCGCAGCAGCACGTAGGGGCGGGTGGCCACCCCGTCGGGCTCCAGGTAGTAGGTCTTCTCGAAGTGGATCGGGTCGATCTGCTCCTGGTCGACGAACTGGAGCACCTCGATCTCCCGCGTGGTGGTCAGCGGGAGCTCGTCGAAGTCCTCGTCGGTGAGCACCACCAGCTGACCGTCGGGCAGCTCGTAGCCCTTGGCGATGTCGTTGTACTCGACCACCTCGCCGTCCACCGAGCAGGTGCGCTGGTACTTGATCCGACCGCCGTCGGTCCTGTGCACCTGGTGGAACTTGATGTCGTGGTCCTCGGTGGCCGAGTACAGCTTCACGCCGATGCTGACCAGGCCGAAGGAGACCGCGCCCCGCCAGATCGACCGCACGCCTGCCTCCGTCCCGCGGGTGCCCGCGCACCCGACCCCTGTCGTCAAGATCGAGGATAGGGGCGCGGGCCGCCTCCCGGCACGGCGAACGGGCTGCTCAGCGCCCCGGTCCACCCGGAAGGGTCACCGGCGGCAGTGCCCCCTGGCGGGCCGTGGTCGCCCGGTCACGACTCGTCGTCGGACTCCGCCTGCAGCACCCCGTGCTGGATCGCGTCGTAGGCGAACTGCAGCACGTCGGAGCCGGCCACCATCGTCATGGTCAGCGCGGCGAGGCGGGTGGCCCGGGGCGCGGCGACGTAGCCGAACACGAAGCCGGTGCCCACCCACTGGGCCATGCAGAACGGGCAGGTCACCAGCTCGCCGACGGCGTGCTTCCAACCGCCGTGCTCGCGCACCTCCTCGGCGATCTCCGCCTCGCCGGAGGTGCCCTGGTAGGTGGTGAACGGGGCCCGCAGCGGGCTGGTCACCGGGTCCTTGGCGATCCGGCGGGCGGTGCGGAAGGTGGCGACGGTCATCAGCACCGCGTCGCCGAGCGGGATGCGGTCGGGCAGCTGCTTCCCCGACGCGCGGACGGCGGCCGCGGCGGCGCCCACCAGGCCGGTGTAGACGCTCATCGCCCCGAGGTGGCCGGCCACCGGCCGGTCCTCGCCGTGGGCGTACGCCTGCTTCTGGGTGGTCGCCCACCGCCGCACGGGCTCGCCGATGCGCTGGACCTCGTCGGGGATCGCCATGCCCGCCCGCTACCCGCCTCCTCCGCGGGTCATGCCGCGCCGCCGTGCGGGCCGGGTCACGCATGCCTGCCGGGTCCGCGGGTAGGGCCGTGATCACGACACCGGCCACCCGGCCGGCTCTCCCGCCCGAGGGCGGACGTGCGCGAGCACGACAGGACGGAGGCACCACGACATGACCGACCCGGACCAGTCCGCACTGGACAGCACCACCCTCGACCGGGCCGCCCGCGACTCGGCGCTCAACGACGCCGAGTTCCCCGACGACGAGCGCGGCCTCACCGGCACCGAGGAGGACGTCGCCCGCGACACCGTGTCCGAGCCGGAGGGCCAGACCGCCCGGGACGTCGTCCCCGAGGACGACGGCGTGCCCGAGGTGGCGGAGGACGACAGCCCGACCATGCAGCGGGCCGAGGACCCGGAGTTCGCGCCGCTGCCCGGCGACCGCGAGCACTCCACCGTCGACTTCGGCACCACGGCGCGCGAGCAGTCCGAGGGCGAGTCGCTGTCGCAGCGGCTGGCCGAGGAGGTGCCCGACCCGGCGCTCAGCGAGGACGGCGGGACCGGTGAGGGCGTCGTCCGTGCCGCGGAGTCGCACGACCGCACGGTGCCGCAGCTGGACCAGGACGGCGTGTCCGACCGCGCGGACTCCTTCACCGACAGCGTGTCCGACGACGTGGTCGCCACCGGCGAGGCCAACGTGGGCGGGGAGGGGCCGGAGGAGACGGCCATGCACGTCACCGACGGCTGACCCGCCGTTCCGCTCCCCCGCAGGGCGGCACCGGGACCGCCACCCGTCCGGGCGGCGGTCCCGGTGCCGCCCTGCGCTCTGAGTGGTGAGCTGATCATCGCGCGGCTAGGTTGGGCACCACGGTTGAGCAGCCAGCCGTCACCCCTGCCCGCGCCCGGGCAGAGGTGCAGATGACCTCGATCCCTCCGGGGAGCGCGGGGGCCGGACGGGGCACCGCAGTACTCTGTCCAGGCGTTCGCGTTGCCCCCCGGGCATCGCCGCTGAGAGAAGGAGCTGCAGTCCGTGACCTCTTCCGAGTCGCCCGCCGAAGGGACCAACGAGGTGTCGGCCCCGGCCGACCAGAACGAGGCGCCCTTCGACGACGTGATCACGCTGTCGACGTCGATCGACGACGACGGCACGGTCACCGTGACGGTCGTCGGCGAGGTCGACACCTTCACCGCCCCGGTCCTGCGGGCCTCGCTCGACACCCAGCTCGAGCAGTCCCCCTCCGCCCTGGTCATCGACCTGTGCGGCGTGCAGTTCCTGGGGTCGGCGGGTCTGGCCGTGCTGGTCGAGACCCAGAAGTCGGCCCGCGCCCGCGAGGTGGGTCTGCGGCTGATCGCCAACACCCGCGCCGTGACCCGCCCGCTCGAGGTGACCGGTCTCATCGACCTGTTCACCATCGCCGAGACGCGCTGACCCGGGGCCACCCGGCCCCGACCCAGCACCGCCGCTGACGGCGTCCCGCACCCGCGGGGCGCCGTCGGCGGCGTTTCCGCCCCCGGTCGCCGCGCCTACCCGAGGCTGAGCAGCTGGCAGACGCCGCCCTCGACGATCCGCTGCTGCGTGCGGTCGTCCGGCGCCTGCGCCGCCTCGGAGAGGGCCTCGGCGATGTCCTCGCCGTGCTCCCACTTGTCGACCACCCGCGGGTCGACGTAGCTGGCCTTGGCCACCGTCGGGGTGTTGCCCAGCTGCTCCGACACCCGCACGTAGGCCTCCTTGACCACCCGCTTGCGGGCGGTCCTGCTGGCCGGCTTGGGCGACTCGGCCAGCGTCGCGGCCATGAGCACGGTGGCGCTCCAGGTGCGGAAGTCCTTGGCGGTGATCTCGGCGCCGCTGATCTCCTTGAGGTAGGCGTTCACCTCGTCGCTGGAGACGTCGTGCCACTGCCGGTCGGCGCCCTCGCCCACCCAGTAGCCCAGCAGCTCCTCACCGGTGCCGTCGGGCCGCTTCAGCAGCTCCCGGACGACGCTGGCCGTCGGCTTGTCGGTGATCTCCAGCTCGCGCTCGATCGAGCCCTTCGCGGTGTAGGAGAAGAACACCCGCTCGCCGCGCACCCGGACGTGCTCCTTGCGCAGCGTGGCCAGGCCGTAGGTGCCGTTCTCCTCCGCGTACTGCTCGCTGCCGACCCGGAAGGCACCGAGGTCGAGCAGCCGGACGGCGGCGGCGAGCACCCGGTCGCGCCCCAGCCCGCCGCCGTGCAGCGCGTGCACCACCGCGTCGCGGACGTCGGGCAGCTGCTGGGCGATCTCCAGCACCCGCTCGTGCTTGGCGGCGTCCCGCTTCACCCGCCACTGGTCGTGGTAGCGGTACTGGCGGCGGCCCGCGGCGTCGACCCCGGTCGCCTGGATGTGGCCGTTGGGCCAGGGGCAGATCCAGACGTCCTTCCAGGCCGGCGGGATGGCCAGCGCGCGCAGCCGGTCCAGCCGCTCGTCCTTGATCAGCACGCCGTCAGCGTCGTAGTAGGCGAAGGCCCGGCCGGCCCGCCTCCGGGTCCAGCCCGGCGCGTGCACGTCGCTGCGGCGGAGTCTCACGCCTTGCAGGTGGTCACCACCGGCCTCCGTCAAACCCCGCGGTCGCGGGTGTCACCCGGATGCGCGCCCCGGGCGGCCGGGCCCGGCCCGCGGGCGCCGTCCGCAGCCCACCGGCCCCGGCCGCGCGGCGGTCGGGCTACCGTCGTGGTGACCGGCCGGGCCGCTCGCTCCCCCGTGTCCCTCCCGGGGAGGGTGGCGGGTGCGCGAGGATCGACCAGCAGCCTCCCCCCGCGGGAGGCGGAGACGAAGGAGCAGACACCGGATGGCAGACACCACGGGCGCCGCCAACGGCGAGCGGCGCGCCGAGCGGCTGGAGCTGCGGGTGCCGACGTCGCGCACCCAACTGCCGGCCGTCCGCGCGATGGCCGCCGACCTGGCGCTGCGCATGGACTTCGACCTCGACGCGGTGGAGGACCTCCGCCTGGCCGTCGACGAGGCCTGCGCCACCCTGGCGGACGTCGCGCTCGCCGACCACCCGCTCACGGTCGTGTTCGAGGTGGCCCGCGACGGGCTGCGGATCGACGCGTGGGTGGCCACCCCGGCCGGCACCGACGTCCCCCGGGACGGCTTCGGCTGGGCGGTCCTGCACACGCTCGTCGACACCGTCGAGGCCGGCCCCAGCACCCAGGCCACGGTGCCCGCCGGCAACGGCGAGAACACCCCGGTGGCGTGCATCGCCCTGGTGAAGAAGCTGCCCCGCTTCGGCGAGACCGCCGGGGTGGGGGCCGCGGAGGCACCCGACGACGTGTCGGTGGCCCGGTGACCCGGTCGGCCGCGACCGACCAGACGGCCCCCGAGGGCGCCGACGCCCTCGGCCCGGGCACAGCCGCCCGACCCCGCACGCCCGCCGACGACGCGCCCGTCGTGCCGGAGCCGCCGGCGCCGGCCGCCGACGAGGACACGGCGGACCCGGAGACCCGGCCCGCCGACGACGACGCGGAGCCCCCCGCGGACGCCGGGGACCCCGAGGCCGAGGGCGGTGCGGTGGAGACGACCGCGACGGAGCCGGGCACCGCGACGGCCGCGACCCCGCCGGTGTCGGAGAACCGCAGCCGTGCCGAGCGCACGGCGCCGCTGTTCGCCGAGCTGGCCACCCTGGAGAAGGGCGACCCGCGCCGGGAGCGGCTGCGGGAGATCCTGGTCGAGGAGCACCTGCCGCTGGTCCGGCACTTCGCCCGCCGGTTCAGCAACCGCGGCGAGCCGTTCGACGACCTGCTGCAGGTGGGCACGCTCGGCCTGATCGCGGCGATCGACCGGTTCGACCCCTCCCGCGGGGTGGAGTTCCTGTCGTTCGCCGTCCCCACGATCACCGGGGAGATCAAGCGGCACTTCCGCGACCAGGGCTGGTCGGTGCGGGTGCCGCGCCGGCTGCAGGAGCTGCACCTGTCGCTGAACGCGGCGGTCAGCGAGCTGTCGCAGAAGAACGGGCACGCCCCGACGCCGTCGGAGCTGGCCGAGCACCTGGGCATCCCGCGCGCCGAGGTGCTCGAGGGCCTGGCCGTGGCCAACGCCTACCGCAGCAGCTCGCTGGACGAGCGGCTGTCCGGCGAGGAGGACTCCCCCACCCTGGCGGCGACGCTGGGCGAGGAGGACGCCGCGCTGGAGGGCGTGGAGTACCGGGAGTCGCTGCAGCCGCTGCTGGCCACCATCCCGGCCCGCGAGCGGCGGATCCTCATCCTGCGGTTCTTCGGGAACATGACCCAGTCGCAGATCGCCGCGGACATCGGCATCTCGCAGATGCACGTGTCCCGGCTGCTGTCCCAGACGCTGGCCAAGCTCCGCGAGGGCCTGCTCAAGGACTGAGCGCGGTGCGCCTCGGTGGCCCGGGACTCGGCGAGTCCCGGGCCACCGGCGTTCACTCCTCGGTGCGGTTGCGCGGGTCGGCGGCGGGGCCGCTCTCCTGCACGTCCTGCTTCACCTGGCTCAGCGGCGGCGGGGTCGGCACCTGCGGTGCGGTGCCCAGCGCGCCCGCGGGGGCATCGGCGATGCTCGACAGCGCGATCTTCGCCTCCGGCTGCTCGGCGGCCGGCGGCAGCGCCGACTCGAACCACTCGCTGGTGTCGAGGCCGCCGTTGCCGCTGGGCTCGGTCGGCGCCGGCCCGGTGGTCGGGTGCTTGTCGACGTCGAGCCAGGAGCTGCCCTCGCCGTCCGCACCGCCGAGCCGGCTCAGCCCCTCCAGCGCCTTGCTGAACTCGCTGGGGACGATCCACATCTTGTTCGCGTCGCCCTGCGCGATCTTGGGCAGCGTCTGCAGGTACTGGTAGGCCAGCAGGCTCGAGTCGGGCTTGCCGTCGTGGATGGCCTTGAACACCGTCTCGATCGACTTCGCCTGCCCCTGCGCCTGCAGGTACAGCGCCGCCCGCTCACCCTCGGCGCGCAGGATGCGGCTCTGCCGCTCCGCCTCCGCCGACAGGATCGCGGCCTGCTTCTGGCCCTCGGCGGAGAGGATCTGCGCGGCCTTCTGACCCTCGGCCGTGGTGATCGCCGACTGCCGCTGCCCCTCGGCGGTGAGGATGACCGCGCGCTTGTCGCGGTCGGCGCGCATCTGCTTCTCCATGGAGTCCTGGATGGACGGCGGCGGGTCGATCGCCTTGATCTCCACCCGGGCCACCCGCAGCCCCCACGGGCCGGTGGTGCCGTCGAGCACCTCGCGGAGCTGGGCGTTGATGCCGTCGCGGCCGGTGAGCGCGCCCTCGAGGTTCAGCCCGCCGACCACGTTGCGCAGCGTCGTGGTGGTCAGCTGCTCCATGCCGGTGATGTAGTTCGCGATGCCGTAGACGGCCAGCCGCGGGTCGGTGACCTGGAAGTAGACGACGGTGTCGATGCCCACCTGCAGGTTGTCGGCGGTGATCACCGGCTGCGGCGGGAAGGAGATGACCTGCTCGCGGAGGTCGATGGTCGCCCGGACCCGGTCGACGAAGGGCACCAGCAGGGCCAGGCCGGGGCTGAGCGTCCGGCTGTACCGGCCCAGGCGTTCGACCACCTTCGCCTGCGCCTGCGGCACGATGGTGATGCTCTTCGCCAGCACGATGACCACCAGCAGGGCGATCACGATGAGGGCGATCACGGCGGGTTCCACGAGGGCTGCGCTCCGATCGTCGGTGGTGCGGGGAACTGATCCTGCCCGTCCGACGTCCCGGCGTCACCCTTCGTTCCGGTGTTCCCCCTCAGGTGTGGCTGACGTAGGCGATCGGCCCCTGGATCTCCACGATCCGCACCTCGGCGCCCACCTCGTACGCCTCGCCGTCCAGCTGCGTGCGGGCCGACCACTGGTCGTGCCCCATCCGCACCTGCCCGGACGCGTTGTCGACCCGCTCGCAGACGACCGCCGTGCGCCCGACCAGCACGGCGACGCCGTCGATCTGCTCGGGCGTGCGGCGCTCCAGGTGCCGCTTGGCCACCGGCCGGACGAGCAGCAGCAGCGCCGCGGAGACGACGACGAAGGCCAGCAGCTGCAGCGCCACGTTGTCGGTCACGAAGGCGACACCCATGCCGCCCAGCGCCCCGCCGGCGAACATCAGCAGCACGAGGTCGAGGCTGGCGACCTCGCCGGCGGCGAACAGCCCCGCGGCGATCAACCAGAGCAACCAGGCAGCCACGGGGTCGAGTCTGGCACGACGACCGGCGCGGGGCAGGCAGCCGCGAGGGGCGCGTGCCCGCCGTACCCTGGTTCCTCGTGCACGATCTCGCCGCCGGCCGCCTCGCCGTGTGGGCCACCGCGTGGCTCACCGGTCGCTCCTCCTACGACGACGCCCTCGACGCGCTGGCCGACGACAACGCCCACCGGGTCGTCGGGCTGCCGGGCACGACCGAGGCGGTGCCCCTGGGCTGGGCGCTGAGCGCGCTGCGCGGGCTGGGCGAGCGCCGGCTGCGGCTGGTGCTGCCGGTGCCCGGCGACCTGCGCGGGCTGCCCCCGGTGACCGGGCTCGGCGCGCTGGCCCTGGAGTCGGGCCAGGCCGCCGTCGGCGAGCGGGTCGCGCTGGTGCCCGAGCAGCTGGGCCCGGAGGCGGTGTCCTGGACGGCGTTCGACCTCACCGGCCTGCCGCCCGCTCCCCCGCCGGCCGAGGACACCCTGCGCCGGGTCTCCGGCGAGCTCGACCTCGCCGTCGGGGACGCGGCCCGCACGCTGGCGAAGCTCGACCTCGCCCGGTGGAACCCCGAGGTGCCCGCGCTGCTGGCCGGCCTGGCGCGGAAGGTGCCGGCCGTCGGGCTGCCCGACGACCACGACCAGCTGGCGCTGTCGGTGCTCGGCCGGGCGGAGCGGCTGCGGCAGGTGCTGGACCTGGCGATGGCCGACGCCCCGGGCGCCGCGGTCACCAACGCCCAGGCGCTGGCCCGGGACGACGCGCTGCGCCCGCTGGCCACCGCCGTCCGCGAGGCCACCGTCGCCGCCTACAACTGGGTCCCGCGCTGACCGGCTGAGGCCCATCCCCCGTTGACCATGGGCGAGTTGCCGCTGACGCACCGCGCACCGGCGTGTCAGCGGGCAACTCGCCCATGATCAACTCGCGGCGGGGCCGCCGGGCGGGCCGGGCGCTGCACGAAGCAGCAGGACGCCGGGCAGTTGGTGCCCAGCCGGGGCTCACCGCCGGCACGCCGCTCCTCGAGCAGCTCGCGCAGCGCCGTCACGAACGCCGGGTGCGTGCCGGCCGTCGCCGCGCGGGCGAACGCCAGGCCGAGCTCCTCGGCGGTCTCCTCCGCCTCGTTGTCCAGGTCCCAGATGACCTCGAGGTGGTCGCTGACGAACCCGATCGGGAAGACGACGACCGCGCGGGTGCCGTTCTCCGCCAGCGCCCGCAGGTGGTCGTTGACGTCGGGCTCCAGCCACGGCACGGACGGCGGCCCGCTGCGGCTCTGCCACACCAGGTCGAACCCCCGCCCCGGCGCCGCCGCGTCGACGACCAGCTGCGCGGCCGCCGTCAGCTCCGCCTCGTAGGCGTGCCCCTGCGGGCCGGCGACGTCGGCCATCGCGTTCGGGATGCTGTGCGCGGTGGCCACCAGCCGGGCCCCGTCGCGCAGGTCCTCGGGCAACGAGGCCAGCGCGGCGGCAACCGCCTCGGCGTTGGCCTGCACGAACCCGGGCCGGTCGAAGTAGTGCGGCAGCTTCTCCGCGGTCGGGCCGGCCGGGGCCGTGGGGTCGAGCTCCAGCGCGACCCGGGCCCGGGCGACGTCCTCGTGGTACTGCCGGCAGCCGGAGAACGACGCGTAGGCCGAGGTGGCCAGGACGTAGGCGTGCTGCACGCCGTCCTCGGCCATCTGCCGCCAGGCGTCCTCGACGTAGGGCGCCCAGTTGCGGTTGCCCCAGTACACCGGCAGGTCGATGCCCACCGCGGCGAACTCCGCCTCGAGCGCGGCGATCAGCGCCTTGTTCTGGTCGTTGATCGGGCTGACGCCGTCGAAGTGGTGGTAGTGCTCGGCGACGGCCTCCAGCCGCTCCCGCGGGATGCCGCGACCGCGCGTGACGTTCTCCAGGAACGGCATCACGTCGTCGTGGCCCTCGGGGCCGCCGAAGCCGAGCACCAGCAGCGCCTCGCGGCGGCCGGCCGGCGCCGGCGCGGCCGCCGGGGCGACACCGCCGTTGTTGCGGACGGCGAGCGACGGCTCCTGGTCGGGCCGCTGCCCCTCGGGGGTGATCGACGCGCCCTCCGGCAGCGGGTGCCGGGGCCGGGAGAGGTCAGACGCCGACTGCATGGAACCCTCCGTCGACGTGCACGATCTCGCCGGTGGTGGCCGGGAACCACTCGCTGAGCAGCGCCGCGACGGCCTTGCCCGCGGGCTCGGTGTCGGTGACCGACCAGCCCAGCGGCGCGCGGCCCTCCCAGGCCTCCTCGAACTGGGCGCTGCCCGGGATCGACTTCATCGCCATGGTGCGCAGCGGGCCGGCGGCGACCAGGTTCACCCGGACGCCCTCCGGCCCGAGCTCGCGGGCCAGGTAGCGGGAGGTCGACTCCAGCGCGGCCTTCGCGGCACCCATCCAGCCGTAGACCGGCCAGGCGACGCTCGCGTCGAAGGTCAGCCCCACCACCGAGGCGGTGTCGCCGAACAGCGGCCGGCAGGCCTGGGTCAGCGAGGCCAGCGACCAGGTGGACACCTGGAAGGCGGTGGCGGCGTGCTCCCAGGCGACCTCGGTGAACCCGTCACCCATGGCCTCCTGCGGCGCGAAGCCGATGGAGTGCACGACGCCGTCCAGCCGCGCGTCGTCGCCGCCCAGGTGCTCGCGCAGCCGGTCGGCCAGCGTCGAGAGGTGCTCGGTGTTGGTGACGTCGAGCTCGACGACCGGCGCCTCCTGCGGCAGCCGCTTGGCGATCCGCTGGCACAGCGAGAAGGCCCGCCCGAAGTTCGACAGCACGACGGTCGCGCCCTGCTCCTGCGCGATCCGGGCGGCGGAGAAGGCGATCGACGCCTCGGTCAGCACGCCGGCGACGAGGATCTTCTTGCCCTCGAGGATTCCCATGTCTTCAGTACCCCATCCCAAGTCCACCGTCGACCGGGACGACCGCCCCGGTGATGTAGGCCGCGTCGTCGCTGGCCAGGAACCGCACGACCCGGGCGACCTCCTCCGGCTGGGCGTACCGGCCCAGCGGGACCTGCCCGAGGATCTCCTGCTGCCGCGCCTCGGGCAGCTCGGCGGTCATGTCGGTGGCGACGAAGCCCGGCGCCACCACGTTCGCGGTGATGTTGCGGCTGCCGAGCTCCCGGGCGATCGACCGCGAGAGGCCGATCAGCCCGCTCTTGCTGGCCGCGTAGTTGACCTGCCCGGCCGAGCCGGACATGCCGACCACGGAGCTGATGAACACCATCCGGCCGCGCCGCGCGCGCAGCATCTTCGACGCGGCCCGCTTCGCCACCCGGTAGGCGGCGGTGAGGTTGGCGTCGACGACGTCGGTGAACTGCTCCTCGCCCATCCGCAGCAGCAGCCCGTCGCGGGTGATCCCGGCGTTGCTCACCAGCACCTCGACCGGGCCCTGGTGCTCCTCGACCTGGGTGAACGCCCGGTCGACGGCCGCGGCGTCGGTGACGTCGCACTCCACCCCGAACAGCCCGTCGGGCGCGCCGCTGCCGCGGTGCGTGACCGCGACCGAGTCGCCCTGCTCGGCGAACGCCCGGGCGATCGCCAAGCCGATCCCCCGGTTGCCCCCGGTGACCAGCACCGACCTGCCCATGCACGCTCCCTGAGTCGCTGCGTCCCTCGGGGGATGAACCTAGTCGGTGGGCCCGGCTCCCACTTCCCGGGCACCGGGGGCGGCGCTGCCCGCCGGAGGCCGCCGGGCCAGCCGGCGCCAGATCCAGCTGGACGGCGTGCGCCGGCCGGTGACCAGGTACTCCGGCGCCGCGTCGTCGAGCAGGGTCGACCCGAGCGCCCGCTGCACCGGTGCCCGGCCGGCCAGCAGCAGCTGGTCACCCGGCTGCAGCCGGAACCCGTCCGCCGGGGTGAGCGTGCAGTCGCTGCCGCGCAGCACCAGCAGCGGGACGGCGGCCAGCTGCTGGTCCCGGTCGACCGGGCTGCGCAGCAGGTCGCCCAGGCGCAGCTCCCCCCGGGCGAGCCAGCCGGCCAGCGCCGGCGCCTCGCGCTCGTCGAGCACCACCTTCCACAGCGGCTCCAGGCGGGTGCCGCAGGCCGCGGACAGGCGGCGCACCACCTCGGCGGCCCAGGCGTCGTCCTGGTGCAGCATCTCGCGCAGGAACCGCCACAGCAGCGGGGTGCTGAGCTGGGCGTAGACGTCGTGGGCGACCACCTCGGTGGGCACCAGCACCGCGTCGACGTCCATCGCCGTGAACAGCGCGGCGCTGGTGGGCTGGTTCTGCCGGGCCGCCACGAAGAGGCCGGGGTTCACCCGGCGGGCCTCGGCCACCAGCGAGAGGTTGGTCGTGTCGTCGTCGGTGCCGGCGACGAAGCCCACGGCGGCGCCCAGGTCCGCGCGCGCCAGGACGGCGGGGTCGGACGCGTCGCCCACGATCACGCCCGGCTCCCCGTCGTCCCCGTCGCGGTCGATCGACGTCACCTCGAGCCCCTCGGCCCGCAGGTCGGCGGAGAAGTGCCGGCCGAACCGGCCGTGCCCGCAGACCACCCACCGCCCCCGCGCCGGGGCGTCCTGCCGGGGCGGCAGCGCCGCGCCGGGGCCGCTCTCCAGCCAGGACATCAGCTGGTAGGAGGCGGGGGCGCGCAGCGCCAGGCGCAGGTGGTCCCCGAACCGGTCGAACGGGTTGATCACCGTCGGCGAGCCGAAGGCGCTCATCCGGGCGGCCACCGCGCCCGACGTCGTGCGGCTGACCACCGGGAGCTCGGGGCGCAGCAGCGCGGCGGCCATCGTGACCGCCAGGTTGGCCTCGTCGTCGTTGGTCAGCGCCAGCACGCCGGCGCACCACGGGTGGTCCAGCCCCGCCACCACCAGGTTGTGCGGATCGCGGGCGTCGGCGACCAGGCCCGGGACGTCGGCCTGGTGGGTGTTGAGCTCCAGGGCGTCGATCCGGTCCTCGGCGATGTCGACGACGGTGAACCGGCGCCCGAGGGTGTCGAAGGAGTACCCGAGCAGCTCGCCCGTCTGCCCGTACCCGGCGATCAGCAGGAACGGCTCCCGCAGCCGGGCCACCTTGCGGGTGAACGACCGCAACGCCATCGCCCGGCGGAAGGCCCGGTCCTGCAGCAGCGTGAGCAGCGAGCCGATCGCGTACGCCCAGGCGATCACCGTGAGGTAGATCGAGGCGATGACCCAGATCCGCTGCGCCTCGGTGAAGGGGTCCGGGAGCTCGCCGAACCCGATCGTCGTCGCCGTGTAGCTCATCACGTAGAAGGCGTGGAAGAAGCCCATCGGCACCGCCCGGCCGTCGGCGTCCTGCGCCGGCACCAGGGTCAGGCCGAGCACGCTCACCGCGAAGACCAGGACCAGCGTGATCAGCGGCGTGCGCATCCGGCGCAGGACGACGAAGACGGTGCCCGACGCCTGCGGCCGGTCGATCCCCTCCGCCCGCCGTCCGGCCCGCCGGGGCGGCGGCGGGCCGGAGCCCGCGACGACCTGCCGGAAGGCCCGGGTCAGGTTGCCCACGGGCGCGGCTCTCAGCGCCGCTGGAAGGACACGGTCTCGACCACCAGGAGCACCAGGGAGACGAGGTTGGCCAGCAGCGCCCCGCCCGACAGCGACACGACGCTGGCCGTCGCCCCGGCGGTGAGGCCCTCGGTGGAGACGTAGCTGGCGATCACCCAGACGACCGTCGCCCCGATCAGCTGCAGGTCGGCGACCAGGCTGGTCGCCAGGTGGACGGCGCCGATCTGGGTCCGGTCCCCGAACTTCAGCACGGTGGCGATCAGGTTGACCACGACCGCCGCGAACAGCTCGTACTTGTTGTGCAGCACGGGATCGGAGATGTCGCCGATGAAGAAGCCGAAGTTCAGCGTCGCGGCGAGCAGCACGAAGAAGCCGAAGACGACCTTCTCGAGGTTCATGCGGCGAGGACCTCCCCCCGTGCCGGTCGCCAGGTCGCGGACGGTGCCGTCCGTCCGTCGCGGAGCCTAGTGGCGCGCGCCGGCGCGGGGGGCACACTGGGGCAGTGAGCCCTGCCCCGAGCGCCCGCGGCGTCGTCCGGCTGCTGAACACCGCCGGCGGCCGGACGCTCTGCCTGGCCGGCGCGGTCGACGCCGGCGTGGTCGACGCGTTCGTGCAGCGCTACGGCCGCGAGCCGGCCCGGGTGGAGACGATCGACGCCCGCTCGGTCACCTCGCTGTCCGGTGCGGCGCTGGAGCTGGTGCGCGACCACCTCGACGTCGCCGGGCTGCAGGGCCGCGCGGTCACCGTGCGCCGCTCCCCCGCCGTCGACCGGCTGTTCGCCGGCGCGTGACCGCGGGAGCGGGGCGCGGACCGGACGCTGGTCGGGACGACCGGCCGGACGACGAGCGGGACGGCGAGGGCGGCGACCCGGCCTGCTGGCTGTCCCGGGTGTGCCCCGGGTGCGGCCGCATCGCCGACGAGGACCCGCCCACCCGCTGCCGGGCCTGCGGCGCCCCGGTCGGCGCGGACTGACCGCGGCGGTCAGGCACCCACGTAGTCGGCCAGGTGCTGCCCGGTGAGGGTCGACCGGGCGGCGACCAGGTCGGCCGGCGTCCCCTCGAACACGACCCGGCCGCCGTCGTGGCCGGCACCGGGCCCGAGGTCGACGACCCAGTCGGCGTGCGCCATCACCGCCTGGTGGTGCTCGATGACCACCACCGACTTGCCGCCGTCGACCAGCCGGTCGAGCAGGCCGAGCAGGTTCTGCACGTCGGCCAGGTGCAGGCCGGTGGTCGGCTCGTCGAGGACGTAGACGCCACCCTTCTCCGCCATCCGGGTGGCCAGCTTCAGCCGCTGCCGCTCCCCGCCGGAGAGCGTGGTGAGCGGCTGCCCGATGGTCAGGTAGCCCAGGCCCACGTCCGCCAGCCGGGAGAGGACGGCGTGCGCCGCGGGGGTCGCCGCGTCGCCGGCACCGAAGAACGCCTCGGCCTCGGTCACCGGCATGGCGAGCACCTCGCTGATGTCCTTGCCGCCGAGGGTGTGCTCGAGCACCGCGGCCTGGAACCGCCGGCCCTCGCACTCCTCGCAGGTGGCGGCGACGCCGGCCATCATCCCGAGGTCGGTGTAGACGACGCCCGCGCCGTTGCAGACCGGGCAGGCGCCCTCGGAGTTCGGGCTGAACAGCGCCGGCTTCACCCCGTTGGCCTTGGCGAACGCCTTGCGGATCGGCTCGAGCAGGCCGGTGTAGGTGGCCGGGTTGCTGCGCCGGGAGCCCTTGATCCCGGACTGGTCGACGACCACCACGCCGTCCCGGCCGGCGATCGAGCCGCTGACCAGCGAGCTCTTGCCGGAGCCCGCGACCCCGGTGAGCACGACCAGCACCCCGAGCGGGACGTCGACGTCCACGTCCTGCAGGTTGTGCGTGCTCGCGCCGCGCACCTCCAGCACCCCCGACGGCGTGCGCACCGCCGGCTTCAGCCGCGCGCGGTCGTCGAGGTGCCGGCCGGTGAGCGTGCCGCTCGCGCGCAGCCCCGCCACGGTGCCCTCGTAGACGACCTCGCCGCCCCCGGCGCCCGCGCCGGGGCCGAGGTCGACCACGTGGTCGGCGATCGCGATCGTCTCCGGCTTGTGCTCGACGACCAGCACGGTGTTGCCCTTGTCGCGCAGCTGGCGCAGCAGGTCGTTCATCCGGGCGATGTCGTGCGGGTGCAGGCCGATGGTCGGCTCGTCGAAGACGTAGGTGACGTCGGTCAGCGACGAGCCGAGGTGGCGGATCATCTTGGTCCGCTGCGCCTCGCCGCCGGACAGCGTGCCGGCGGGCCGGTCGAGGCTGAGGTAGCCCAGGCCGATGTCCACGAAGGAGTCGAGGGTGTGCCCGAGCGCGGTCAGCAGCGGGGCGACCGACGGCTCCTCGAGCTCCCGCACCCAGGCGGCCAGGTCGCTGATCTGCATGGCGCACGCGTCGGCGATGTTGATGCCGCGGATGCGCGAGGACCGCGCCTCCGGGGCCAGCCGGGTGCCCTCGCAGTCGGGGCAGGTGCGGAAGGTGACCACCCGCTCGACGAAGCGGCGCACGTGCGGCTGCAGCGCGTCGACGTCCTTGCTCAGCATCGACTTCTGGACCTTGGGGATCACGCCCTCGTAGGTCAGGTTGATGCCCTCGACCTTGATCTTGGTCGGCTCGGCGTACAGGAGCTTCTGCAGCTCCGCGGGCGTGAAGTCGCGGATCGGCTTGTCCATCGGCAGGCCTGCGCCGCTGAAGATCCGGCCGTACCAGCCGTCCATGCTGTAGCCGGGCACGGTGAGCGCGCCCTCGCGCAGCGACCTGCTGTCGTCGTAGAGCGCGGTGAGGTCGAAGTCGTTGAGCGCGCCCATGCCCTCGCAGCGCGGGCACATGCCGCCGAGCCGGTTGAAGGTGGCCTTCTCCGCCTTCGTGCGGCCGCCCTTCTCGACGGTGATCGCCCCGCTGGCGCGCACCGACGGCACGTTGAACGAGAAGGCGTTGGGCGGGCCGACGTGCGGCCGGCCGAGCCGGCTGAACAGGATGCGCAGCATGGCGTTGGCGTCGGTCGCGGTGCCGACCGTGGAGCGCGGGTTCGCGCCCATCCGCTCCTGGTCGACGATGATCGCCGTGGTCAGCCCGTCGAGGACGTCGACCTCCGGCCGGGCCAGCGTCGGCATGAAGCCCTGCACGAACGCGCTGTAGGTCTCGTTGATCAGCCGCTGCGACTCGGCGGCGACGGTGTCGAACACCAGCGAGCTCTTCCCCGAGCCGGAGACCCCGGTGAACACCGTGAGCCGCCGCTTGGGCAGCTCGATGCTGACGTCCTTGAGGTTGTTCTCGCGGGCGCCGACCACCCGGATCCGGTCGTGGCCGTCGGCGGGGTGGCTCATCGGACCTCGTTCACGCGGATCAGGGTGCCGGCGGGGTCGCGGAAGGCGCAGTCGCGGACGCCGTAGGGCTGGTCGGCCGGCTCCTGGACCACCTCGGCGCCGGCGGCCTGGACCTGGTCGAAGGTGCCGTCGAGGTCCCCGGTGGCCAGCACCAGCATCGTGTAGGTGCCCTTGGCCATCATCTCGGTGACCAGCCGGCGCTCCTCGTCGGTGACGCCGGGGTCGACCGCCGGCGGGTGCAGCACGATCGACGTCCCGGGCTGCCCGGGCGGGCCGACGGTGATCCAGCGCATCGTGCCCTGCCCGACGTCGAGGCGGACCTCGAAGCCGAGCACGTCCCGGTAGAAGGCCAGCGACTCCTCCGGGTCCAGGTGCGGGAGGAATGTCGAGTGGATGGTGAGGTCGGTGGTCATGGCGATCATGCTCCCGGGGCCGCGGCGAGCCGCGCTTCTCGATTCCTGACCGGTCGGGTCGCCTGCCGGACCAGGCAGGACGGCGGCTCGCCCACCTGCCCGGCCACCTGCCGCCGGTAGACGCTGGGCGGGACCCCGACCAGCTCGGTGAACCGGGTGCTGAAGGTGCCCAGCGACGAGCAGCCGACGGCGAAGCAGACCTCGGTGACGCTGAGGTCGCCGCGGCGCAGCAGCGCCATCGCGCGCTCGATGCGCCGGGTCATCAGGTAGGCGTACGGCGACTCGCCGAACGCGGCCCGGAACTCCCGGCTGAGGTGGCCGGCGGACATGTGCACGCCGCGGGCCAGCGCCTCGACGTCCAGCGGCCGGTCGTGCTCCCGGTCGATCCGGTCCCGCACGCGGCGCAGCCGCGCGAGGTCCGCCAGCCGCTGCTCGGTCGGGGATCTGCCGGTCACGCGTCTGACCGTGCCACAGACCCGCCCGGCGCTGAACCCCTCAGCCGGCGGCGCGGCGGGCGCGGGACGCCTCGGCCAGCACCGCCAGCATCTCCTCGGTGGTGGCCGGGTCGACGCAGGCGTCGGTGACGCTCTTGCCGTACTCCAGCGCCTCCGGGTGCCGGCGGTCGAGGTCCTGCCGCCCGGCGACCAGGAAGCTCTCCACCATCACGCCGCGGACAGCCCGCTCGCCGCCGGCGACCTGACCGGCCAGGTCCCGGACGACGTCGAACTGCCGGCGGTGGTCCTTGCGGCTGTTGCCGTGCGAGGCGTCGACGACGACGACCTCCGGCAGCCCCCGGTCGGCGAGCTTCCGCTTCGTCCCGGCGATGTGCGCGGCCGAGTAGTTGGGACCGTCCGCGGCGCCGCGGAGGATGACGTGGCCGGTGTCGTTGCCCGTCGTCGACAGCTGCGCGGTCACCCCGTGCGCGTCGATGCCGAGGAACTCGTGCGGCGCCCGCGCGGCGACGACGGCCTGGACGGCGACGTCGATGCTGCCCTCCGGCGAGTTCTTGAAGCCGACGACGGAGGAGAACCCGGAGACCCGCTCCCGGGCGGTCTGGTCGGTGACGTTGCGGGCGCCGACGCCGTTGTAGGTGACCAGCCCGTTGACGTACTGCGGGGTCAGCGCGTTCAGCGGCTCGGCGGCGACCGGCACCCCGAGCTCGGTGATGCGGCACATCAGCATCCGGGTGGCGACCAGGCCGACGCTGATCCGGCTGGAGCCGTCGAGGAACGGGTCGTAGGCGAACCCCTTCCAGTCGACCTCGGTGCGCGGCTTCTCGGTGTAGGTGCGCATGAGGATCTCGAGGTCCGCGCCGAACTGCTCGCGCATCCGGGCGAGGAACGCCGCGTACTCCAGCGCCGCCGCCGGGTCGTGCACCGAGCACGGGCCGGTGATCACGGCGAGCCGGTCGTCGGCGCCGGTGACGATGCCGGTCATCGCCCGCCGCCCGGCCGCGGTCGTCGCCACCGAGGCGGCGGTGAGCGGCACCGCGGCCGCGACCGCCGCCGGGGTGACCACCACGCTCAGCCCGGTGATGCGGGCGTTGACCAACCCGGAGAGGTCGACGTCGGGGGCCGGCAGCAGGCCGAGCTGCTCCTGGACGCCGGGCAGCAGCTCGGTGAGCGTGTCGTCGATCTGCGCGTTGACCCGGGTCTGCACCTCGAGCAGCAGGTCGGCCACCCGGGTCGCCTCGGCGAGGAGCTGGTCGGTCGTCATGGGCTCCAGCATGGCGGCGGGCGCGGGCGGTTCCGCGGGCAGGTCCGGTCAGCCCTCGCCGGGCGGGACGATCGGCACACCGAGCCGGACCAGGCGCTCGACGACCTCGTCGCCGCGCGGGGCGTCGGTGACGATCCCCGCCACGGCCGTCAGCGGCAGGACGGCGAACGGCGAGGCGGTGCCGATCTTCTCGGAGCTGGCCAGCACGTAGGTGTCCGCGGCCCGCCGGGACAGCGCCCGCTTCATCGCGGCCTCGTCGGCGTCGCCGGTGGTCAGCCCGCTGTCGGGGTGCACGCCGGTGACACCGAGCAGGAACAGGTCGGCGTTGACCGCCGCGGCGGCCTCGACCGCCGCCGCGCCGCTGGTCACGGCCGAGTGCTTGAACAGCCGGCCGCCCAGCACGTAGACCTCGACGGTGGGGTGCCCGACCAGCGCGGCGGCGACCGTGGGGCTGTGCGTGACGACGGTCGCGGCGAGGTCGCCCGGCAGGGCCTGCGCGACGGCGAGCGCGGTGGTGCCGCCGTCGAGGATCACGGTGGTGCCGGGTTCGACCAGCCGGGCCGCGGCGGCGGCCACCCGGGCCTTGCTGTCGACCGCGACGGTCCGCCGGGTCGCGTAGTCCGCCACCGCCGGGGACGCCGGCACCGCGCCGCCGTAGACGCGCTGGCACAGCCCCGCCGCCGCCATCTCCCGCAGGTCGCGGCGGACGCTGTCCTCGCTCAGGCCCAGCTCGCCGGCGACGTCCTTGGCGATGACCCGGCCGTCGCGGCGCAACCGGTCGAGCAGCAGCTCGCGGCGTTCGGTGACCAGCACGTCGACTCCAATTGCACGTTTCTTCCCGATGTTTCCGAGTTCAGCGTACTGTGCGCCGCATGACCTCGACCACCGACGTCCCGCTGATGGTGCTCATCGCCGGCCCCTACCGCTCCGGCACGGGCGGCGACCCGGCCCGCGCGGCCGCGAACCTGGCCCGCCTCGAGGAGGCCGCCTGGCCGCTGTTCCGGGCCGGGCACGTGCCGGTCATCGGCGAGTGGATCGCCCTGCCGGTGCTGCGCAGCGCCGGCGCCGACCTCGACGACCCGCTGGCCGAGCAGGTGCTCTACCCGACGGCCGAGCGGCTGCTCGCCCGCTGCGACGCGGTGCTGCGGCTGCCCGGGGAGTCGACCGGCGCCGACCAGGACGTCGCGATCGCCCGCGAGCGCGGCCTGCCGGTGTGGTTCCGGCTCGCGGACGTGCCCGGCGTCGTCGCGGACGCGGCGTGACCGCGACCGGCGTCCCGGGGGTCGACGTGCCTGACGCCCGCGGGCGCACCGGGCTGGACCGGGTCGGCCGCGACCTGACCGGCAACCCCGGGGTCCGGGTCCGCGAGGTCGAGGTGCTGGCCGCCGCCTGGCACGTGCTCCGCCGCACGACGATCGAGGTCCGCCGCCGGGACGGCAGCTGGCAGACCCAGCAGCGGGAGACCTACGACCGGGGCAACGGCGCCACCGTGCTGCTGTACGACACCGGCCGGCGGACGGTGCTGCTGGCCCGGCAGTTCCGGTACCCCGTCTACGTCAACGGCCACCCCGACGGGATGCTGCTGGAGACCGCGGCCGGGCTCCTGGACGACGACGACCCGGCGACCGCCATCCGGCGCGAGGCCGCCGAGGAGCTCGGGGTCGTCATCGGTGAGCTGCAGCCGGTGTTCGAGGTCTGGATGAGCCCCGGGTCGGTCACCGAGCGGCTGCACTTCTACGCCGCGCCCTACTCCCCCGCCACGCGGGCGACCGGCGGCGGCGGGCTGGCCGACGAGGGCGAGGACATCGAGGTGTGCGAGCTGCCGTTCGACGACGCGCTGGCCGGGGTGGCCGACGGCCGGATCGCCGACGCCAAGACGGTGCTGCTGCTGCAGTGGGCCGCCCTGCGCGGGCCGTTCTCCGGTCGCTGACGGCTCCCGCCCGCACCCCCTTGCGGCGCGGGGCACGGGCCGCCAGGGTCCGGCGGGACGCTCCCGGCAGATCGGACCGCACATGCGCACGGCGGCGGAGGACTGGCTGAGGTCCCGCGACCCCGGCCTGCGGGCGACCCGGCGCGCCGTCCGCACCGCGATCGTCATGCCCGCGCTGTTCGCGCTCGGCACCGAGGTGGTCGGCGACGCCACCGTGGCGACCTTCGCGGCGTTCGGCTCCTTCGCCCTCCTGCTGTTCGCGGACTTCGGCGGCTCGCTGGCCGACCGGCTGGCCGCCCAGCTGACCCTCACCGCGCTCGGCGGCGTCTTCGTCTGCACCGCCACCGTGGCGTCCCGGTCGGCCTGGTCCGCCGCGACCGCGATGCTCGTCGTCGGCTTCGGGGTGCTGTTCGCCGGCGTCGTCAGCTCGGCGCTGGCCGGGGCGAGCACCTCGGCGCTGCTCGCCTTCGTCCTCCCGGTGACCACCCCCGGCGGGCTGGACACGCTGCCCGACCGGCTGGCCGGCTGGCTGCTGGCCGGCGCGGTGTCCCTCCCCGCGGTCACCCTGCTGTGGCCCGCGCCGGCCACGGACCCGCTCCGCGACGCGGCGGCCGAGGCGTGCCGGCGGCTGTCGGCCCGGCTGACGGCGGAGCCCGCGACCGGGCGGGAGGCGGGGAGCACGGCTGCCGCCGCCGCCCGGGACGCGGACGAGGCGGTCGCCGCCCTGCGCCGGGTGTTCCTGGCGACCCCGTACCGGCCCTCCGGGCTGGGGACCGCCGCGCGCGCCGTCGTCCGGCTGGTCGACGAGGTGCAGTGGCTGGCCGGGGTGCTCGACGACGCCGCCGCGCCGGTCCCGGCCGGGCCGGCGCACCCGGCGGTGGCCCGGGTGGGCAGCGCGGCGGCGGTGCTGCTCGACCACGCCGGCACGGTGCTCGGCGCGCGGGACCAGCCGCAGGACAGCCTGCAGGACCACCTCGACGACCTCGCCCGGGCCCGGCGCGACATGGAGTCGGCGGCGATCCACGAGGTGGCCCGGCGGGCCGGGGGCGCCGCCGGGCTGCCCGCCGCGCTCGAGCCGGCGTTCCGGGCCCAGGAGCTGGCCCGCGCGGTGACGGCGATCGGCGCCGGCGTGGCGGTGGCCGCCGCCGCCGACCAGCGCTCCTGGTGGCGGCGGCTGCTCGGCGGACGGCCGGCGGGGCTGCCCGGTCCGCTGCTGTCGGCGCGGCAGCGGGCGCTCGCGCACCTGGAACCGCACTCGGTGTGGCTGCACAACAGCGTCCGCGGCGCGATCGGCCTCGCGCTCGCGGTGCTGGTCGCCGACCTCAGCGGCGCGCAGCACTCCTTCTGGCTCGTGCTGGGCGCCCTGTCGGTGCTGCGGTCCAACGCGCTGAGCACCGGGCAGAGCGCGCTGCGCGGGCTGCTCGGCACGGTCGCGGGGTTCGTGCTCGGCGGCCTGCTGGTGGTGGCCGTCGGCGCGAGCCTCCCGGTGCTGTGGGCGCTGCTGCCCCTGGCCGTCCTGGTCGCCGGCATCGCGCCGGCGGTGTCGTTCGCCGCCGGGCAGGCCGGCTTCACCGTGACGCTCCTGGTGCTGTTCAACGTCATCGGGCCGGCCGGGTGGCAGGTGGGGCTGGTCCGCGTCGAGGACGTCGCGCTGGGCTGCGCCTGCAGCCTGCTGGTCGGGGGGCTGTTCTGGCCGCGCGGCGCGGGGGCGGCGCTGGCCCGGGCCCTGGCGGAGGCCTACGCCGACGCGGCCGCCGCCCTGCGGTCGGCGACGGAGCAGGACCACGACGGCCGGCCCAGCGGCGGGCCGGCGCTGCGCTCCGCCGCCTCCGCTCGACGGCTGGACGACGCGTTCCGCGAGTTCCTCGCCGAGCGCGGGCCGAAGCGGCTGAGCCTGGCGGAGGTCGCCGCGCTGCTCAACGGGGTCGCCGGGCTCCGGCTCACCGCCGACGCCGTCCGCAGCCTCTGGCGGGACGCCGGAGCGGCCCGGCACCCGCGGGCGGCGCCGCGCGCAGCCGCCGAGGTGGTCGCGGCCACCGAGCGGGTGACGAACTGGTACGCCTCGCTGGCGCAGGCCTTCGCCGGCCCGGGGGTGGTGCCGCGCGCGCTCCCGCCGGACCCGGGGGCCGACGGCCGGCTGGTCGAGGCGCTGACCGCCGACCTGGCGGCCCACGGTGCGCTCGCCGGCGCGCACCCGGTCGCCGACGACCGGGTGCGCGCCGAGGCGGTGCGGCTGGTGTGGACCGGCGACCACGTGGACGCCGCCCGCCGGTTGCAGATCACAGTCGAGCAGCCGGCCCGCACCGCGGCCACCCGCTGACCCGCGCGTCACGCGTGTCACCTGCGCCGACACCCCCGGCCTCCCCGGGGCACGGTCAACATGTGCCGAACCGGACCAGTTCGTCTCGTTCCCCGCTGGCCTCGCCGCGACCCCGCCCTCTCGCTTACGGTCAGTTCCAGCACGGACGCACACGGTCGCCACGGTGGCCCGGACGGCGCCCCGTGGACCACCTTCGAGAGGAACGTCGTGACCCTTCCCCAGCGCTCCCCCGCTGCGACCCTCCCCCGCCAGGCCGGTTACGGCCAGCCGCTCCGCCCCCGGGTCCCCGCCGCCCGCCAGCCCTACCCCGGCACGATGGCCGCGCGCCCACAGGCCCCCCGCCCGGTCCCGGCCCAGGCGCCGCGGCCCGCCGCCGAGCGCCCCGCCCAGGTCACCTTCCTCACCGTGGCCGAGGTCGCCGCGATGATGCGCGTGTCGAAGATGACGGTCTACCGCCTGGTCCACGGCGGCGAGATGGCCGCCGTGCGCGTCGGCCGCTCCTTCCGGGTGCCCGCGCCCGCCGTCCGCGCCTACCTCGCCGACGCCCGCACCGACATCGCCTGACCCGCCCCGCGGGGCGGGCCGACCGGTTCCGACCGGCGGGCAGGTGGCCGCGCGCGGCACGGCGGTCACCCGACGGGCGTTGCCCCGTCACGGAGGGAGGTCCTAGGGTCGCCGGATCCCGTCCGGGAGGAGGCCCCCATGGCCCTGCCCCGAGAGCCTGACCTGCCCCGTGGACCTGCCCTGCCGCGAGAGCCCGCCGTGGCCCGAGGGCCCGCCGCCCCCGAGGTGCGCAAGGGGCTGGCCCTGGTCGTGCTGGCGCTGAGCCAGCTCATGGTCGTGCTGGACCTGAGCATCGTGAACGTGGCGCTGCCCGACATCCAGGTCGAGCTCGACGTCCGCAGCCAGGGCGACCTGTCCTGGATCGTCACCGGCTACACGCTCACCTTCGGCGGGTTCCTGCTGCTCGGCGGCAAGCTCGCCGACCGCATCGGCCGCCGCCGCGTCTTCCTCGGCGGCGCGCTGCTGTTCGCGCTCGCCTCGCTGGTCGGCGGCCTGGCCGGCAGCCTCGGCATGCTGGTCGGCGCCCGGCTGGTGCAGGGCCTCGGCGCGGCGTTCATGGCGCCCGCCGCACTCTCCCTGCTCACCGTCGTCTTCCCCGAGGGCCGGGAGCGCAACCGGGCGCTGGGCCTGTGGGCGGCCATCACCGCCGGCGGTGCGGCCATCGGGCTCATCCTCGGCGGCGTGCTCACCGAGTACGCCAGCTGGCGGTGGGTGCTGTTCGTCAACATCCCGATCGCCGCGGTCGCCATGGCCGGTGCGCTGCGCTTCGTCCCGGAGAGCCGCGACGACCGCGCCCGGGGCTTCGACGTGCCCGGCGCGCTGCTCGCCACCGGCGGCCTCGTCGCGCTGGTGTTCGCCCTGGTCAAGGCCAACGACTACGGCTGGGACTCCACCCGCACGATCGGCGCGCTGGTGCTGGCCGTCGTCCTGCTCGCGGCCTTCTGGGTGCTGCAGCGGCGCCTGACCCACCCGCTGCTGGACCTCCGGCTGTTCCGCTCCCGGTCGCTGCTGGGCGCCGACCTGGGCGCGCTGTTCGTCGGGGCGGGCCTGTTCGCGGTGTTCTTCTTCCTCATCCTCTGGATGCAGCAGGTGCACGGCTGGTCGCCGCTGCGGTCCGGCTTCGCCTACCTGCCGATGACGATCGTCATCGCGATCGGCGCGGGCGTCGCCTCGCAGCTGCTGGGCCGCACCGGGCCGCGGCCGCTGCTGGTCGTCGGCCCCGCCCTGGCGGCCGCCGGCATGCTGCTGCTGGCGCTGCGGCTGGAGCCGGACTCCTCGTACGCCACCGTCGTGCTGCCCTCGCTGCTCGTGCTCGCCTTCGGCATGGGGCTGACGTTCGTCGCGCTGACCAGCTCGGCCGTGGCCGGCGTGCCGCCCGAGCAGGCCGGGGTCGCGAGCGCCCTGCTCAACGCCGGTCAGCAGGTCGGCGGTGCGCTGGGCCTGGCCATCCTGACCGCGGTGAGCACCGCGCGCACCGACGCCGTCGCCCCGCCCGGCCCGCCGGTGACCCCCGCCCACGTCGCGGCGCTGGTCGACGGCTGGGCCTGGGGCTTCGTCGTCGCCGCCGGGTTCCTGGCCGCGGCGGGCGCCGTCGCCGGCAGCCTGGTGCGGGTGTCGGCGGAGGCGGCCGCCGCCGCGGTCGCCGCGGAGACCGGCGCCGCTCCCCCGCCGTCCCCGCCCGACCCGGCCGGGCACGGGCGGCACCGGTCGCGGACCACCACCGCCGGCGGCGCGAACCACCCGCTGGTGCCCGAGCAGCGGACCCGCCACGGGGAGCACGCGGAGGGGCGCCACCGGCGCTGACGGTCCCGCGGGCCGGGCCCGCGGGACCGCCCGGCCGGTCAGCCGGCGGACGACGTCCGGGCCAGGTGCAGCCAGGTGTCGACGACGGTGTCCGGGTTCAGCGACATCGACTCGATGCCCTGCGCGACCAGCCACTCCGCCAGGTCCGGGTGGTCGCTGGGGCCCTGCCCGCAGATGCCCACGTACTTGCCGCGCTCCAGGCACGCCCGGATCGCCATCTCCAGCGCCGCGAGCACCGCGGGGTCGCGCTCGTCGAACCCGCCGGCGACCAGCCCCGAGTCCCGGTCGAGGCCGAGCACCAGCTGGGTCATGTCGTTGGAGCCGATGGAGAAGCCGTCGACGTGCTCGAGGAACTGGCCGGCCAGCAGCGCGTTGGAGGGCAGCTCGCACATCATCACCACCGACAGGTCGTTCTCCCCGCGGCGCAGGCCGTGCTCGGCCAGCAGCGCGACGACGCCCTCGATCTCGGTGACCGTCCGCACGAACGGGATCATGATCTTGACGTTGGTCAGGCCCATCTCGTCGCGCACGTACCGCAGCGCCTCGCACTCCATGGCGAAGCAGTCGGCGAAGTCCGCCGACAGGTACCGGGAGGCGCCCCGGTACCCGATCATGGGGTTCTCCTCGTGCGGCTCGTAGCGCTCCCCGCCGAGCAGGTTGGCGTACTCGTTGCTCTTGAAGTCGCTCATCCGCACGATCACCGGCTCCGGCGCGAACGCGGCGGCGATCGTGGCGACCCCCTCGGCGACCCGCTGCACGAAGAAGTCCCGGGCCGAGGGGTAGGCGGCGATCCGCTCCTCGATCTGCGCGCGCAGCGCCGGCTCCTGGTCGGCGAGCTCCAGCAGCGCGCGGGGGTGGATGCCGATCTGCCGGTTGATGATGAACTCCAGCCGGGCCAGCCCCACGCCGGCGTTCGGCAGCCGGGAGAAGGCGAACGCCTGCTCCGGCGTCCCGACGTTCATCATGATCTTGGTGGGGATCTCCGGCATGGCGTCCAGCTCGGTGTGCGCCACCTCGAACGGCACCTCGCCGGCGTAGACGAGCCCGGTGTCGCCCTCCGCGCAGGACACGGTGACCGGGTCGCCCTCGGCCAGCACCCGGGTGGCGGTGCCGGTGCCCACGACGGCCGGGATGCCGAGCTCCCGGGCGATGATCGCCGCGTGGCAGGTGCGCCCGCCGCGGTTGGTCACGATCGCCGACGCCCGCTTCATGATCGGTTCCCAGTCGGGGTCGGTCATGTCCGCGACCAGCACGTCGCCGGCCCGGAACTGGTCCATCTGGTCGACGTCGGTGAGCACCCGGACGGCGCCCGCGCCGATCTTCTGCCCGATCGCCCGGCCCTCGACCAGCACGTCACCGCTGCCGGTGAGCCGGTACCGCTCGGAGGTGGTGCCGGCGCGGGACTGCACGGTCTCCGGGCGGGCCTGCAGGACCATCAGCCGGCCGGTGCGGCCGTCCTTGCCCCACTCGATGTCCATCGGCCGGCCGTAGTGCTCCTCGATCTTGAGGGCCTGCCGGGCCAGCTCGGTCACCTCGTCGTCGGTGAGCGACAGCAGCCGCCGCTGCGCCGGGTCGACGTCGACGAACTCCGTCGTCCGGCCGACCTCGGTGTGCGACGTGTAGACCATCTTCGTGGCCTTCTCGCCCACGCCCCGCTTGAGGACCGCCGGCCGCCCGGCGCGCAGGGCGGGCTTGTAGACGTAGAACTCGTCCGGGTTGACCGCGCCCTGCACCACGCCCTCGCCCAGCCCGTAGGCGGAGGTGATGAACACGGCGTCCCGGAACCCGGACTCGGTGTCCATGGTGAACATGACGCCGGACGCCCCGACGTCCGAGCGGACCATCCGCTGCACGCCCGCCGACAGCGACACCGACTCGTGGTCGAAGCCGTGGTGCACCCGGTAGGCGATCGCCCGGTCGTTGTAGAGCGACGCGTACACCTCGCGGACCGCCTGCAGCACCGCGTCGATGCCGCGCACGTTGAGGAACGTCTCCTGCTGCCCGGCGAACGAGGCGTCGGGGAGGTCCTCGGCGGTGGCCGAGGAGCGCACCGCGAACGACGCCTCCTCGTCGTCGCCGGCCAGCTGCTCGTAGGCGGCGCGGATGTCGGCCTCCAGCCCCGGCGGGAACGGCTGCTCGACCACCGCGCGGCGGATCTCCCGCCCCGCCGCGGCGAGCGCGCGGACGTCGTCGGTGTCCAGCGCGCGCAGCTGGTCGGCGATCCGGGCGGCCAGGCCGGTGTCGCCGAGGAAGCGCTGGTAGGCGGCGGCGGTGGTGGCGAAGCCGTCCGGGACGGCCACCCCGGCGTCGGCGAGGTGGGAGATCATCTCGCCCAGCGAGGCGTTCTTGCCCCCGACCACCTCGAGGTCGGCCAGCCCCAGGTCGGCGAACCACCGGACGTTGTCCCCGTCGTCGCTGCGGCCGGCCGGTACCTCGGGTGCGGTGTGGGTGCTCATCAGCGGGAGTTCCTTCCTCGGCGGGGATCGGTGTCGGGGCGGCTGCCGCGTCGGCGCCGGGCCAGGGTCTGGATCACCACGGCCGCGATCTCCTCGACGGAGGCCGCCGAGGTGTCGACCGTGGGCAGGTGGTGGGTCTCGTAGATCGCCGTCGCCCGGCGCAGCTCGAACCGGCACTGCTCCTCGGAGGCGTACCGGGAGTCGGGCCGCCGCTCCTGCCGCACCCGGCTGAGCCGGGCCACAGTGGTGGTCAGGCCGAAGCAGCGGTCGGCCAGGTCGCGGACCGGGCCGGGCAGGTCGGTGCTCTGCAGGTCCTCGTCGACCAGCGGGTAGTTGGCGACGAACAGGCCGTGCTGCAGCGCCAGGTACATCGCGGTCGGGGTCTTGCCGCAGCGGGAGGGCGCCAGCAGGACGACGTCGGCGCGGTCCAGCCCGCGGGGGCTCAGCCCGTCGTCGTGCTCGATGGCGAACTCGATCGCCGCCATCCGGTCGTTGTAGCGCCGGACGTCGCCGACCCCGTGCAGCCGGCGGGCCTCGCGCAGCCCGCGGGCGCCCAGCTGCTCCTCGATCCGCTGCATGTGCAGGCCGAAGAAGTCGATGATCGGCGCCTTGGTCCGGAGCAGCTCCTCGCGCACCTCGTCGACGGCGGCGGTGGTGAAGACCAGGGGCGCGACCGGCCCCTCCATCGCGGCGTCGAGCTGGGCCACGACCTCCCGGGCCATCTCGACGGTGGAGATGAACGGGATGAGGGTGCGCTCGAACCGCACGTCGGGGAACTGGATGAGCAGCGCGTTGCCCATCGTCTCCGCGCTGATCCCGGTGCTGTCGGACAGGAAGAACACCGGGACGACGTCGTCCGGCTGCTCCTCGGTCAACGGGCGGCCACGCGGCGGCGGTGCGTCATCGGGGCGACTCCCTGTCCAGGGCGCACGGCGCCGGGTGGATCGAGAGAGTAGCCCACCGAGCCGGACGTATAGAACGTCTACCGCCGATCAGGTGACGCGGAACACGCGCGCGGCGCCCGCTGGAACGGCGGCGCCCGACCGGCGCCACGGAGGCCGGTCCGGTGGCATCGTCGGTCCATGAGCTGGCCTTCCCGCGCCGCCGCTGCCGGGCTCTCCGCGCTCGCCGCCGTGGCCGCCCGCGACCTCCTGCAGCGCGAGCACACGCTGCTGCGGAACTTCCCGCTGATCGGCCACGCCCGGTACCTGCTGGAGTCCGTCGGGCCGGAGCTGCGGCAGTACCTGGTGGCCGGCAACAACGAGGAGCGGCCGTTCACCCGCGACCAGCGCCGGTGGGTCTACGCCTCGGCGAAGTCGGAGAACAACTACTTCGGCTTCGGCACGGACAACGACATCGAGTACACGGCCGGCTACCCGGTCATCAACCACCGCACCTTCGGCCGGACGGTGCCGGCCACCCGCGTCGAGGCCGGGCAGGAGACCCCGCTGCCCAGCGCGAAGGTGCTCGGCGCCGCGCGCGGGCGCCGGTCGGCGTTCCGGCCCGGGTCGGTGGTCAACGTGTCGGCGATGAGCTTCGGCTCGCTGTCCGGCCGCGCGGTCGAGGCGCTCAACCGCGGGGCGGCGCTGGCCGGCTGCCTGCACAACACCGGCGAGGGCGGCGTCTCGGAGCACCACCGGCACGGCGGGGACCTGGTGTTCCAGATCGGGACGGCGTACTTCGGCTGCCGCGACGACCGGGGCCGGTTCGACCTTGCCCGGCTGCGCGACCTGGTGGCCGGGGCGCCCGTGCGGGCGATCGAGGTCAAGCTGAGCCAGGGCGCCAAACCCGGCCTGGGCGGGGTGCTGCCCGCGGCCAAGGTGTCCGCCGAGATCGCGGCGGCCCGCGGCGTGCCCGAGGGGGTGGACTGCATCAGCCCGTCCCGGCACGCGGAGTTCTCCGACACCGACAGCCTGCTCGACTGGGTGGAGCTGCTCGCCGACGAGACCGGGCTGCCGGTGGGCATCAAGTCCGCGGTCGGCGACCTGGGCTTCTGGTCCGAGCTCACCGACCTGATGTCCCGCACCGGCCGGGGCGTGGACTTCGTGACGGTCGACGGCGGCGAGGGCGGCACCGGCGCGGCGCCGCTGATCTTCACCGACTCGGTGTCGCTGCCCTTCCAGCTGGGCTTCGCCCGGGTCTACTCGACGTTCGCCCGGGCCGGCCTGCACGAGGACGTCACGTTCATCGGCGGCGGCAAGCTCGGGCTGCCCGACAACGCCGTCGTCGCGTTCGCGCTGGGCTGCGACATGGTCAACGTGGCCCGGGAGGCGATGCTGGCCATCGGGTGCATCCAGGCGCAGAAGTGCCACACCGACACCTGCCCCACCGGTGTGGCCACGCAGGACCGGTGGCTGGCGCACGGGCTGGACCCGGCGCTGAAGTCGGTGCGCGCGGCGACCTACATCGCGACGCTGCGCCGGGACCTGCGCAAGGTCGCCGAGGCGTGCGGCGTGGAGCACCCCGGGCTGATCGACACCTCGGCGGTGGAGGTGCTGACCGGGCGGACGGCGTCCCGCCCGCTCGCCGAGGTGTACGGCTACGCGCCGGACTGGGGGCTGCCGTCGGCCGCGGACCGGGCCGCGATCGTCGAGCTGATGACCGGCGAGGCACCGCGGGGCGGCAGCGCTCCCCCGTCGCCCACCGCGGTCGGCTGAGCCGGCGCCGGCCAGGTGGCCGCGGCCGCCAGCCGGCGCAGCGGCGGCAGCAGCAGGGCGGCGCGGAGGACGGCGTAGCCGAGCGGCGCGCCCACGGTGTTGGCCAGCAGGTCGTTGACGTCGGCGATGTGCCCGCCGTGCCCGACGAGGGCGTTGACGAGCTGGACCAGCTCCATCGCCAGGCTGAGCAGGAGACCGACCAGCAGCACCCGCCACCAGGAGCGGAGCCGGGCGACGAGCGGCAGCAGCACCCCCAGCGGCAGGAAGACGAGCACGTTCTCCGCCATGTCGCGCGGCTCGGTGCCCGCCAGCGGCGTGAGGTTGAGGAACAGCGACCACGGCGGGCGGGGGCCGGCGGCGGCGAGGGTGATCGGGAAGAGCGTGTTCGCGAGCACGCCGGCGCCGTAGCCGACCAGCACGACGGCCACGAGCGCCCGCAGCACGGTGAGCGACCCCCGCCGGTGCAGCCGCCGGAGCAGGACGGCGAGCGCCACCGCCGCCAGCGGGACGACCACGGGCAGCGCGGTGAGCTCGGTGTGCGACGTCGGCATCCTGGTCCTCGGGTCGGGGGCCCGGCGGGCCGGCGCGCCGGCGGGCCGGCGGGCCGGCGGGCCATCGTGGCACCCCGGACCGGCCGCGGCGGCCAGGCGGCCGTGGACACGCGGCCGCGTCGCTCGGCCCGGGGTCCGCTGCGGCCCGGTCCGACCTGGCCCACCGCCTGCTCACCGGGCCCCCCGGACGCGGTTCCCCGGTCTCCGCGCGTGGCCGGTGGGGCGCACGGGGCAGGTGGGGCCGGGCGGCGCCACCACCGCCGCCGACGTGCGCACGATGGGGACGTGCCCGCCCGACCGGATGCCGTCGCCGCGCTGCCGGTCGCCCCGGGCGTCTACCGCTTCCGGGACGACGCCGGCCGGGTGCTGTACGTCGGCCGGGCCGGGGAGCTGCGCCGCCGGGTGAGCTCCTACTGGGGCGATCTGCGCGACCGCCGGCACCTGCGGCGGATGGTGCTGCGGATCGCCCGGATCGAGGCGCTCGTCTGCGACTCCGCGCACGAGGCCGCGTGGGCGGAGCGGAACCTGCTCGAGCGGTCGATGCCCCCGTGGAACCGGATCGTGGGCGGGCTGGAGGTGCCCGTCGGCATCCGGCTGGACCCGACGCCGGCGGCGCCGCGGCTGGGCCTCGCCTCCGTGCAGCGCCCCGCGCCGGGCGCCCGCCTCTTCGGGCCCTACCTCGGCAGCCGCAAGGTGCGGCTGGCCGTGTCCGGGCTGGAGCGGGTGTACCCGCTGGGGCACGCCGGCCCCGGCCGCACCGCCGGCGAGCGCGAGCTGGCCCGGGCCCGCGGCGGGCAGGACACCCCCGTCGCCCAGCTGGCCGCGGCGGTCGCCGCCGTGCTCGACCGGGAGCCGGATGCGGTCGCCGGTGTGCTCGCGGCGCTGAGCGCCCGGCGGGACGCCGCGGCCGGAGCGCAGGCCTACGAGGCCGCGGCCCGCCTGCAGGAGGAGATCGAGGCGGTCCGGTGGGTGGTCGCACCGCAGCGGATCGCCGCCCTCGACGCACGGGGGGACCAGGACGTCACCGGCTGGACCGGCGGCGTGCTGCTCCGGCTGCGCCTCCGGGACGGCCGGCTGCGGTCGTGGGACCAGGAGGCGTGCACCGAGGACGCGCCCGGCACCCGGGCCCCGGACGGCTGGGGGCCGTTCCTGCGCCGCAACGTGGAGCTCGCGGGCCGGCTCGCCGCCCTGCCCGTCGGCTGATCCCCGGCGCGACCGGACCGGGAACCGGTCAGGAATCGAGAAGCCCGGCCCCGCGGCCGGTCCCTACGCTCGCTGGCGTCCCCGGCCGGGGGCGACACCGCGAGGACGAGGAGTGCCGAGGATGACCACGGGAACCGCAGGGACCGCGTCCGGCTTCAGCGCCGAGGAGCGTGCCGCGATGCGCGAGCGCGCCGCCGAGCTGCGCGCCGAGGGCCGGGGCGGGGCGAAGAAGGCCGACGGCCTGCAGGCGCTGCTCGACGCGGTCGAGAAGATGCCGCCGGAGGACCGCGCGATCGCCGAGCGCCTGCACGTGACGGTGACCGCCGCCGCGCCGGAACTGCTCCCCCGCACCTGGTACGGCATGCCGGCCTACGCGACGGCCGAGGGCAAGGTCGTGCTGTCGCTGAAGCACTCGGCGAAGTTCGGCCAGCGCTACTCGTCGCTGGAGTTCCAGGACACCGCGCACCTGGACGACGGGGTCATGTGGCCCATCGGCTTCGCGCTGACCACCTGGACCCCCGAGGTCGAGGAGCGGGTCACCCGGCTCGTCACCGCCGCGGTCTCCTGACCTCCCGCCCCGCCGTACCCTCGCTGCGCAGCAGGGCGTCAGGAGGGGTGGACCACCGATGACCGAGGCGAGCGGGACGGTCCGGCGGCCGGAGTGGGCGACCGGGGAGCTCGACCTGGCCGGCTACCTGGACCGGATCGGGCACGCGGGCCCGGTCGCGCCGACCGGTGCGGTGCTGGCCGCGCTGCACCGCGCGCACGTGGCCGCCGTCCCGTTCGAGAACGTCGACGTCGTGCTCGGCCGACCGGTCGCGGTCGACCTCGACGGCGTGCAGGCGAAGCTGGTGCACGCCCGCCGGGGCGGCTACTGCTACGAGCACGCCACGCTGTTCGCCGCCGTCCTGGAGGAGGCCGGCTTCGGCGTGCAGCGGCTGCTGGCGCGCGTCGGCGGCGACCGGGTCCGCCCGCGGCCCCGCACCCACATGGCGCTGCACGTGCACGGCGACGACGGCGAGTGGCTGGCCGACGTGGGCTTCGGCAACGCCCTGCTGGCCCCGCTGCCCTGGGGCGACGCGGGCTGGCACCGGCAGGGCGGGTGGTCGTACCGGATGACCGCCGGACCGGAGGACACCTGGCAGGTCGAGCAGCGGACCGGCGACGCGGCCGCGGTGCTGTACCACCTGGTCGACGAGCCGGTGCACGCCTCGGACGTCGTGCTGTCCAACCACTTCACCTCGACCCACCCGGGATCGCCCTTCGTCGGGCAGCTGGTCGCCATCCGCAAGGACGACGACTCGTTCGTCCGGCTGCACGGGACCGCCCGCCACGTCGAGCGGCCCGACGGCCGCGTCGAGGAGCAGCGGCTGTCGCCGGCGGAGGCCGTGCGGGTGCTGCGGGAGGAGATCGGCGTGCTGCTGCCGGACGCGGACGCCGGCCGGCTCGAGGCGGCGCTGGCCCGCCCCGGACAGCAGCCCGGCGCGCCCCGGTAGCGGGGTCCGCCTCAGTAGCGGGGTCCGCCGAGGAACCCGCCGCGGTCGCCGAGCCACTCGGCCGGCCGGTAGCGGGGCAGGATCTCCGACCCGCCCAGGCCCAGCTGCTCGGCCGCCGCGTCCAGCCGGCGCGGGTCCGCGACGGACCCCCAGCGGCCGGTGGCGACCCGCTCGTCGAGCGCCTGGACCGAGGCGACCAGCTCGGCCGGGGTGAACGCGCAGTGGCCCAGCCGGTGCACGAAGGCCTGGCGCAGCAGCCGCCCCGCACCGGCCTGGCGCACGGTCTCCGCGTACTCCTCCTCCACCTGGACCGGCGCCAGCACGTCGTGCGTGGTGTGCAGGCTCAGCACCGGGACCTGCAGCCGCCCGGTGAGCTCGGAGGTGGCGTACGCGCGGTGCAGCGCGGCCGGTTCGGGGGTCACCGACGCCGTCCGGGTGAGCTGGTCCAGGTCGGCGTCCAGGTCGAGCCCGGCCGCCCGGTAGAGCGCCCGCACCTCGTCCCGCTCGTCGGCGTGCCGGAGCAGCGTCCCGTAGTCGACGCCGGCGTTCCACGACGGGTTGCCGCCGACCGTGTCCTCCACGTCGACCCGGGCGGGGTAGGTGAAGGCGAGCCCGGCGGTGAACTGGGCGACCTGCGCGTCGACCTGCGCCGCGTAGTCGCCCGGCGCGGGCTCGGGCTGCCCCTCCGCCCAGCGGGGCAGGTGGTAGAGCGCCGCGGCCAGCGCGATCCGGGCCCGCCCCTGCGGGTCGTCCGCCCCGGCGACGACGGCGTCGGCGAGGGTGCGCGCCGTCGCCTGGACGGCGGCGAGGTCACCCCCGTAGCCGGCCAGCCGCACGTCCGTGCCCGGGGGCAGCAGCAGCTGGGCGATCGCGTGCGCCCCGTCGAGCTGGTAGTTCAGCAGGTCGACCCCGCCGTGCACGAGCCCGCAGGTCGCCAGCGCCCCGTCGACGGGGGCGCCGGGCAGCTCGGCCAGCTGACCGGTCACCAGGCCGCCCATCGACGTGCCGACCGCGAGCACCCGCGACGGCTCCCCGACGGTGGCGCGGAAGGCGTCGAGGGTCTGCAGCTGGTCCCCGGCCGCGGTGTCCACCGTCCAGCCGCTGCGCTCGAACGACGACCCGACGAGGGCGTACCCGCGGTCCAGCAGCGCCTGCCGGGTGGCGTCGTCCGGCGCGTCCTGGGCGGTCTGCGGGATGCCGGCGAAGCTGGGCCGGTAGCCGTGGCTGTAGAGCAGCACGGTGCCGTTCCAGCCGGCCGGGACGTCGGCCACCCAGGCGGTGGCACCGTCGTCGACGGTCCCCTCGACGTGCCGGGGGCCCGCGGGCCCGCCGGCCGCGGCGGGCGGCACGACGGCGAACGACACGACCAGCGCGCAGGCCAGTCCGGAGACGACGGATCGAGCGGACATCGGGCAGCCTCCCGGACCGGTGGACGGTGCCGCGAACGCTAGGCCCGCGCTGAGCGGGGCGTCAACGCGAACTGTGAGCCAGGCCACCCCGGCTCAGACGCGGGAGAGCTCCCGCTCCGGCTCCGGCGCCGCCGGGCCCTGCGCCAGCCTGCTCGGCCACCACACCCGGTCACCGATCAGGTCGACGGCGGCCGGCACGAGCAGCGAGCGGACGACGAAGGTGTCGACCAGCACGCCGACGCCCACCAGGAAGCCGAGCTGGACGAGGATGACCAGCGGCAGCACGGTGAGCGCGCCGAAGGTGGCGGCCAGCACGAGCCCGGCGCTGGTGATCACCCCGCCGGTGACGGTCAGCGCCCGGGTCATGCCCGACCGCGTCCCGTGCGCCGTCGACTCCTCGCGGGCCCGGGTCATCAGGAAGATGTTGTAGTCGATCCCCAGCGCGACGAGGAACACGAACCCGATGAGCAGCACCTGCGGATCGCTGCCCGGGAAGTCGAAGAGGTGGTCGAAGGCCAGCGCGCCGATGCCCACGCTCGCGGCGGTGCTCAGCGCGATCGACGCGACCAGCAGCAGCGGCGCCACGACGGCCCGCAGCAGCAGGGCGAGGACGACGGTGACCACCAGCAGCACCAGCGGCACGATGACGGCGAGGTCGCGGGCGGCGGTCTCCTGGGTGTCGACGTCCTGGGCGGTGGTGCCGCCGACGAGCGCGTCGGGGTCGACGTCGTGCACCGCCGTCCGGAGGTCGGCGACCGTGGCCTGCGCCGCGGCGCTGTCCGGCGCGTCGCCGAGCGTGGCGTCCAGCCGGACCCGGCCGTCGGACTCGACCGGCTCGCCGCCGGGCTGACCGGAGTCGCCGGTGTAGGGGACGACGTCGACCACCCCGTCGACGTCGGAGGCGGCCGCGGCGACGTCCCGCCAGCCGTCGGCCGGCGTGATGATGCTGGCCGGGCTGGCCGCACCGGCGTCGTAGTGCCGGGCCAGCGCCTCCTGCCCGGTCGCCGACGGGGAGCCGCCGCGGACCGCCTCCGACAGCGGGATGCCGTCGTCGTCGAAGGTGGGCAGGAACGCCGCGAGCACGAACAGCCCCACCAGGCTCCCGGCCAGCACCCGGGCGGGCCGGTGGGCGACCGCGGTGGCCACCCGCTCCCAGCCGCGGCCGTGCCGCTGCTCGTCGCCGTACCGGGGCCGGAACGGCCAGAACGCCGCGCGGCCGAAGAGCACCAGCAGGGCCGGCAGGAAGGTGAGCGCCGCGAGCACCGCGAACGCGATGCTGACCGCGGAGATCGGGCCGAGGCCCCGGTTGGAGCCGAGGTCGGAGAACAGCAGGCACAGCACGCCGAGGACGACCGTGCCGCCGCTCGCGACGATCGGCTCCCACGACCGGCGGAGCGCGACCCGCATGGCGGTGAACCGGGACTGCTCGAGCCGGAGCTCCTCGCGGTAGCGGGCCACCAGCAGCAGGCCGTAGTCGGTGGCCGCGCCGACGACGAGGATCGAGGCGATGCCCTGGCTCTGCCCGTTGACCGCGATCCAGCCGTGGTCGGCGAGGAAGTACGCGACCGCCAGCGAGACGACCAGGGCCATGCCCGCGGTGCCGATGACCAGCAGCGGGAGCAGCGGGCTGCGGTAGACCACCAGCAGGATCAGCAGGACGACGCCGAACGCGGCGACCAGCAGCAGCCCGTCGATGCCGGAGAACCCCTCGGCGAAGTCGGAGAAGACGGCGCCGGGGCCGGTGACGTACGCGGTGGCGCCCTCGACGCCCGGCAGGTCGCGCAGCTGCGTGACGACCTCGCCCAGGCTGTCGCCGAGGTCGGGGTCGAACGGCAGCACCGCCTGCACCGCGGCGCCGTCCTCCGAGGGGATCGGCGGGGACGCCTCGCCGTCCAGGGCGCCGGCCCCGTCGGCGATCCGCACCGCCTGGTCGACCCGCTGCGCCACCTCGCCGAGCGCCGCCTGGTCGAGCGGGCCGCCCCCGCTCTCCCAGAGCAGGATGACCGGGAGGGTGCGCTCGGTCCGGAACCCCGCCTGCAGCTCGGTCACCCGGGTGGACTCCGCGCTGTCGGGCAGGAACGCGGCGGAGTCGTTCTCCGAGACGTCGCCGAGCTTGCCGCTGAACGAGCCGAGCGGGCCGGCGAGCCCCAGCCAGAGCACGGCGATCAGCGCGGGGAGCAGCCAGCGGAGGACGGAGGTGCGGCGGGGCATCATGTTCCTCAGGGATAGGAAGTCTCGATCGTCGAGAGATCTCACGGTACGACGGGTCGCGACGGTGGGCGAACGGGAGGGAGGTGACCGGTGGCAGAGGACGCTGCCGCTGCCCGGCTGCACGTCTCGCTGCTCCTTCGCCGGCTGACCGTCGAGCTGGATGCAGTCGGCGCCCGGTTCGCCGAGGCGCACGGGCTCAACCCGACCGACGTCCGCGCGCTGGTGGCGGTCATGGACGCCGCGCGCACCGGCCGGCCGATGACCGCCGGCCGGCTCGGCGAGGCGGTCGGGCGCACGTCGGCCTCGGTCACCGCGCTGCTGGACCGGCTCGAGCGGATGGGGCACCTGCACCGGGTCCGCGACGCCGACGACCGCCGCCGGGTGGTGCTGGAGATGTCGGAGACCGCGATGTCCGCCGGCGCCGAGCACTTCGGCGGGCTGCAGCGCGACCTGGCCGCGGCGATGGAGCCCTACAGCGACGAGGAGCTGGCGCTGGTCGAGCGGTTCCTGCAGGACGTGATCGGCGTCGTCGGCCGGTACGCGCGCCTCACCGACGGCGGGGTGCCCCGGGCGGAAACACCGGGACCGGCCACGGTGTTCACTCGTCGTGCTGAACAAGAAGGAGGCACACGTGACCACTGAGACCGCCATCCTCGCCGGCGGCTGCTTCTGGGGTGCGCAGGAGCTGCTGCGCAAGCGCCCGGGGGTGCTGTCGACCCGCGTCGGCTACTCCGGCGGTGACACGCCCAACGCCACGTACCGCAACCACGGCGACCACGCCGAGGCCGTCGAGATCGTCTTCGACCCCGCGGTGATCTCGTTCCGGGAGCTGCTGGAGTTCTTCTTCCAGATCCACGACCCGTCGACGAAGGACCGGCAGGGCAACGACATCGGCCGCAGCTACCGCTCCGCGATCTTCTACACGAACGAGGAGCAGCAGCGCGTCGCGCTCGACACCATCGCCGACGTCGACGCCTCGGGCATCTGGCCGGGCAAGGTCGTGACCGAGGTGGAGCCCGCGGGCGCGTTCTGGGAGGCCGAGGAGGAGCACCAGGACTACCTGCAGAAGATCCCCTTCGGCTACACGTGCCACTACGTGCGGCCCGACTGGGTGCTCCCGCGCCGCGAGGCGCAGACCACCCGCTGAGCTGGGCGGAGCGCGTCCCGGGCCCCGGGCCGGGACGCGCTCCGCGGCTCACCGGAGGTGCCGGGCGAAGAACCGGTTCCCCTCCTCCCCCTCGAACGACGGGACGCCGGTGTGCCCGCCGGTGTTGGCGTGCAGCGTCTTCTCGCGCGAGCCGAACGCGTCGAACAGGTCGAGGGCCGCCTGCCGGTCGTTGCCCTCGTCGTCCCACTGCAGCAGGACCAGCAGCGGCACGCCGACCTGCCGGGCCTCGTCGACGGTCCGGCGGGGGACGTGGCTGCCGGCGAACAGCAGCGCCGCCGCGATCCGCGGCTCGACCAGCGCCAGCCGGACGCCGATCGCGATCACCCCGCCCGCGTACCCGACCGGCCCCCTGGTCCCGGGCAGGCGCAGCAGGGCGTCCAGGGCGGCCCGCCACTCCGGCACCGCCGCGTCGACCAGCGGGAGCACGAGCCGGTCGACGATTCCGTCGTCGACCCGCTCGCCGGCGCCCAAGCACCGGTGCAGGTCGGCGCGGGCCTCCTCGACGGCGGGGAGCCGGGGGCGGTCGCCGCTCCCGGGCAGCTCCAGGGTGGCCGCGGCAAAGCCCGCCGCCACCGTGGCCCGGGCCCGGGCGAGCAGCCTCGGGTACATCCGTTCCAGCCCGCCGGGGTGGCCGAGCAGGACCAGCGGGACGGGCGTGGACGCGTCCGCCAGCGTCCAGAGGATGCCGGGCACCGCGCCCAGGGTGAGACGGCGCTCGACGACGTGGTCGTCGACGGGCCGTACAGAGGTGAACTGCATGGTCGTGCCTCTCCGGAGGTGCTCGCGAACGGCACTCCCGGACGACCTACCGGCCCGACCGCGACCCCAGAGGGGAGCGCCCCTGTCCCTGCATCCACGGCGCCCACCTCCTCAGTTCCCCGCACGGCCGCCGGCACCGTACCGACGGACCGGCGGGCCCGTCGAACGAGTTCTACAGCGGGTCGAGCAGGCGCTGCAGGAACTGCCGGGTGCGGGCCTCGCGCGGCTCGACGAGCACCTCGGACGGCGGCCCGTGCTCCACCACGACCCCGCCGTCGAGGAACAGGACCTGGTCGGCGACCTGCCGGGCGAACCGCATCTCGTGGGTGACCACGACCATGGTCCAGCCCTCGGCGGCCAGCGACTGCATCACCTGCAGCACCTCACCGACCAGCTCCGGGTCCAGGGCGCTGGTCGGCTCGTCGAACAGCACCACCTCCGGCCGGGTGGCCAGCGCGCGGGCGATGCCGACGCGCTGCTGCTGCCCGCCCGACAGCTGGACCGGGAACGAGCCGGCCTTGTCGGCCAGCCCCACCCGGGCGAGCAGCGCGCGGGCCTCCTCCTCCGCCTCGGCCCGCGGCCGGCCCTGCGCGAACACCGGCCCGGAGATCACGTTGTCCAGCACGGTGAGGTGCGGGAAGAGGTTGTGCGCCTGGAAGACCATCCCGCTCTGGCCGCGCAGCCGGGCCACCGCGCGGGTGTCCGGCCGGGTCGCCCAGTCCAGCTCGACGCCGCCGATCCGCACCGTGCCGGCCTCGGGCTGCTCCAGGCCGTTGAGGCTGCGCAGCACCGTCGTCTTGCCCGAGCCCGACGGGCCGATCAGGCAGGTGACCGACCCGGCCGGGACGGCGACGTCGATGCCGCGCAGCACCCGGTTGTCGCCGAAGGACTTGACCAGCCCGCGGGCCTCCAGCAGGGGGGCGCTCATGCGGCCACGTGCCGGGACAGCCGGGTCTCCAGCCGGGTCTGGCCGAAGGACAGCACGAGGCACACCACCCAGTAGTAGACGGCGGCGACGCCGTAGAGCGTGAAGTACTCGAACGTCTGCCCCGCGATGATCTGGGCCTGGCGCAGCAGCTCGGTGACCAGGACGACCGCGACGAGCGAGGTGTCCTTGACCAGCGAGATGAGCGTGTTGCTCAGGGACGGGACGGCGATCCGGGCGGCCTGGGGCAGCACCACCCGGCGCAGCGTGGTCACCCGGCTCATCCCGACCGTCATCGCGGCCTCCCACTGCCCGCGCGGCACCGCGAGGATGGCGCCGCGCACCGCTTCCGAGGCGTAGGCCCCGACGTTGAGCGACAGCCCGAGGATCGCGCTCGGCCACGGGGACAGGGTGACGCCGAGGGACGGCAGTCCGAAGAAGATGATGAACAGCTGGAGCAGCAGCGGCGTGCCGCGGATGACCGAGACGTAGAACCGGGCGGGCGCCGAGATCAGCCGGTTGCCCGACAACCGCATGAGCGCGACGAGCACGGCGAGGGCCAGCCCCAGCGCGAAGCTCACCGCCGTCAGCGGCAGCGTGCCCCGCAGCAGCTCCCGGCCCAGCGGCCAGAGGCTGCTGCGGACGAGGTCCCAGTCGATCGCGCTCACTCCGCGCTGACGTCCTCGCCGAAGTACTTCTCCGACAGCTTCGCCAGCGTCCCGTCGTCCTTGAGCTCCTTTAGGGCGCCGTCCACCTGGGTCTGCAGGTCGGCCTCGTCCTTGCGGAAGGTGAGTGCCGACTCGCTCTTGTCGCCGACCTCGGCGGCGACCTTCACGTCCTTGTCACCGGTGGTCTTCTGGTACTCCAGGAAGGCCAGGCTGTCGTTGACGGTGACGTCGACGCGCGACTGCTTGAGCAGCGTGATCGCCTGGGTGAAGCCCTCGACGGCCTCGATCTTCGCGCCGGCGTCCGTGGCGACCTGCGCGAAGTTGCTGGTGGTCGACTGCGCGCTGGTCTTGCCCTCGATGTCGGCCAGCGAGCTGACGCTGTCGTCGTCGGCCCGGGTGATGACCACGCCGTTCGAGTAGGTGTAGGGCGTCGAGAACAGGTACTTCGCCTGGCGCTCGGGGTTGACGCCGATCTGGTTGGCGATGACGTCGTACCGCTTGGCCTCGAGGCCGGCGAAGATCGCGTCGAACTGCGTCTCGCTGAACTCGACCTTCTTGCCCAGCTGCTTGCCGACGGCCCGCGCCACCTCGACGTCGTAACCGGTGAGCTCGTTGCTCTTCGGGTCGTGGAACGAGAAGGGCGAGTAGGTGCCCTCGGTGGCGACGCGCAGCACGTCGCCGGAGCCGCTCCCGCTGCCGCCCTCCGCGTCGTCGGAGCTGCCGCCACCGCAGGCGGTCAGCACGAGGGCGGTGGCGAGGGCGGCGGTCAGGGACAGGCGGGTGCGCACGGTGGTCTCCGGGTTCAGGTGGTCGCTGCAGCGGTCGGGGCCGGCAGGGCGGAGCACCTGCCGGCAGGATGAACCGCTGCCACCCCCGAGCATTCCGCCGCGTGACCGGGCGCACAAATCAGCGGGCCGGCCGTGCGGCTCCCGGGGCCGCTCCGCCGCGCCGGAGCAGTCTTGACCGGGTCAAGGGGGGCTCGCCAGGATGCGGCTGTGCCGGATGCCGCCGACCTCGAACGTGCGCTGCGTGGTGCAGGGCTGCGCGTCACCCGGCCGCGCCTGGCGGTGCTGGACGTCGTCCACGCGCAGCCGCACGTCGACACCGACACGGTGATCGATGCCGCCCGGGCCCGCATCGGCGCGGTGTCGCACCAGGCCGTCTACGACGTCCTGCGGGTGCTGACCGACACCGGGCTCGTCCGGCGCATCCAGCCGCAGGGCTCCGTGGCGCGCTACGAGGCCCGCGTCGGCGACAACCACCACCACCTGGTCTGCCGGTCGTGCGGCACCGTCACCGACGTCGACTGCGCCACCGGCACCGCACCCTGCCTGACCCCGTCGGCCGACGGCGGCTTCGTGGTCGACGAGGCCGAGGTCCTCTACTGGGGGCGCTGCCCGTCCTGTGCCGCAGGACCCTCCCCCGCACTCCCCGACCGCCCCGCAGCACAGAGAGGCACACCGTGACCAACGAGGTCGACAAGGTCCAGACGCAGAGCACCAGCGAGAGCGAGAACCCGGCGATCCCGTCGCCGACGGCGCACACCGACCAGCGACCCCGCAGCAACCGGGACTGGTGGCCGAACCAGGTCGACCTGTCGGTCCTGAACAAACCGTCCCGGGACTCCGACCCGCTCGGCGCGGACTTCGACTACAAGAGCGCGGTCGCCCGGCTCGACGTCGCGCAGGTCAAGCGCGACCTCGTGGAGCTCATGCACACGTCGCAGGACTGGTGGCCGGCCGACTGGGGCCACTACGGTCCGCTGTTCATCCGGATGTCCTGGCACGCGGCCGGCACCTACCGCATCGCCGACGGCCGCGGCAGCGGCAACACCGGCGCGCAGCGTTTCGCCCCGCTCAACAGCTGGCCGGACAACGCCAGCCTGGACAAGGCGCGCCGCCTGCTGCTGCCGGTCAAGCAGAAGTACGGCCGCTCGCTGTCGTGGGCGGACCTGCTGCTGCTCGCCGGCAACGTCGCGCACGACGACATGGGGCTGAAGACGTTCGGCTTCGCGTTCGGCCGCGAGGACACCTGGCAGCCGCAGGAGGTCTTCTGGGGTCCGGAGGACACCTGGCTCGGCGACGAGCGCTACGCCGGTGACGACCCGCTGGACCTCGACGAGGGCCACCTCGCGGCCGTGACCATGGGGCTGATCTACGTCAACCCCGAGGGCCCGAAGGGCCAGCCCGACCCGATGGGCTCGGCGCACGACATCAAGGTCACCTTCCGCCGCATGGGCATGACCGACGAGGAGACCGTCGCCCTCGTCGCCGGCGGCCACACCTTCGGCAAGACCCACGGGAACGGCAACCCGGAACTCCTGGGACCGGAGCCCGAGGGCTGCCCGGTGCACGGCAACGGCCTGGGCTGGGCCAACCCGAACGGCACCGGCAAGGGTGCGGACACCATCACCAGCGGTCTCGAGGGCGCCTGGACGCCGACGCCGACCCAGTGGGACAACAGCTACTTCGAGACGCTCTTCAGCTACGACTGGGAACTGGTCGAGAGCCCGGCCGGCGCCAAGCAGTGGCAGCCGAGCAACCCCGAGGCCCAGGAGCTGGTGGCCGACGCGCACATCGAGGGCAAGCGGAACCCGCCGATGATGTCGACGGCCGACATGGCGCTCAAGGTCGACCCGGAGCTGCGCGCCATCTCCGAGCGCTACTACAACGACCCCGAGCACTTCGCCGACCAGTACGCCCGCGCCTGGTTCAAGCTGCTGCACCGCGACATGGGCCCCAGGAGCCGCTACCTCGGCCCGGACGTGCCCGGCGAGGAGCTGCTCTGGCAGGACCCGGTGCCGGCCGTGGACCACGAGCTGGTGGGTGAGGCGGAGATCGCCGACCTCAAGGCGCGCGTGCTCTCCACCGGCCTGACCGTCCCGCAGCTGGTGCACACGGCCTGGTCCGCGGCCGCGTCCTACCGGGGCACGGACATGCGCGGCGGGGCCAACGGCGGCCGGCTGCGCCTCGAGCCGCAGATCGGCTGGGCGGCCAACGCCGGCGTCCAGGACGTGCTGCCGGTCCTGGAGCGGGTGAAGGCGGAGTTCGAGCAGCAGACGGGCAAGCGGGTCTCGCTCGCCGACCTGATCGTGCTGGCCGGCAGCGCCGCGGTGGAGAAGGCCGCGGCGGACGCCGGCGTGCCGGTGACCGTGCCGTTCCACCCGGGCCGCACCGACGCGTCGCAGGAGCAGACCGACGTCGACGGCTTCCGCTGGCTCGAGCCGCGGGCCGACGGCTTCCGCAACTGGATCGCGCCGGGCAGCAAGCTCGGCCCCGAGACGCTGCTGGTCGACCGGGCGTACATGCTCGAGCTCACCGCCAAGGAGATGACCCTGCTGGTGGGCGGCCTGCGCGTGCTGGGTGCGAACACCGGCGGCGTGCCGCACGGCGTCTTCACCGACCGCCCGGGCGTGCTGTCGCAGGACTTCTTCCGCAACCTGCTCGACCTGGGCATCTCCTGGCGCACCTCGGCGGACACCGAGGGCGTCTACGAGGGGGTGGGCGCCGACGGCACCGTCGTGCGCACCGCGACCGCCGCCGACCTGGTGTTCGGCTCGAACTCGATCCTCCGCGGCATCGTCGAGGTCTACTCGGCCGACGACGCGAAGGAAGCCTTCGTCCGCGACTTCGTCGCGGCGTGGGTCAAGGTGATGGAGCTCGACCGCTTCGACCTGCGGTAGGCACTCCCCTGGTGGCCCCGGTCCGCACGCGGGCCGGGGCCACCAGGCGTCGTCCTCGGTGCCGCGGGTGCGACGGACCGGCCTCGCCTCCTGCCCGGGGCGGTCAGTGCGCGCCGGCTCCGGCCGCCCGCACCAGCGCGGCCACCAGCTCGTCCGCGTGGGACAGGAACGGCGAGTGGTCGGAGTCCAGCTCGGCCAGGACGGGGGCGCCGGCCTCCCGGGCCATCCGCCGCTGCAGGGCCGGCGGGATGGCGCGGTCGCGGCTGGTCAGGACGTAGGAGCAGGGCACCGGCAGCCCGCCGTCGGGGAGCTCGACCGGCGTGACGAACGGCAGCACCGGCTGCGGACCGATCTGCCGCAGCGCGCGCTCCGCGGCAGCGTCGTCGCAGTCCTCGAAGAAGACCTCCCGGGCGGCCGCCGGGGGCATCACCGCGACCGGCGGCTCCCCGTCGACCACCATGTTCGCCTGCACACCGTCACCGGCGCCCTCGGGCAGCTGGGTCAGGTCCACGAGGCTCTGGCCGTTCCCCGGCGCGAACGCCGCGACGTAGACCAGGGCGGCGATCGCCTCGGGGCAGCGGGCGGCGGCCTGGGTGGCCGCCACTCCCCCCATGCTGTGGGCGACCAGGACCGCGGGCTCCGCCGCGGTCCGCAGCGCCTGGCAGACCCGCTCCGCGTAGCGCTCGAGGGTGACCTCGGCGACGGGTGTCCCGTCCGCTCCGGAGCCCGGCAGGTCCACCGCCTCCGCCTGGTGCCCCTGGGCTCGCAACGCCGCGATGACGTCGTCCCAGCACCAGGCACCGTGGAACGCGCCGTGCACGAACAGGAATCGGTTCACGTGGACGATCTCCTCCGCTGAGCTGGCAGGAAGATCATCAGATCACGTCAGTGGCGGGACGCGGGCACGGTGCGCACCGCGAGCCCGGGACTTCGACCTGCGGCAGGCACCCGTCCGCCGGAAGACCCTGTCGCCCCGGTCGTCCCCGCACTACGGTCGCGCGATGGCGGACGACGTCGCGTTCACCGGCTCGGTGCCGGAGCTCTACGACCGCGTGATGGTGCCGTTGGTCTTCCGCGAGCCGGCGGCCTCCCTGGCGCGGCGGGTCGCGTCGCTGACGCCGAACGACATCGTCGAGACGGCTGCCGGGACAGGGGCCCTCACCGCGGCCCTGCTCGACGCCTGCCCGGGTGCCGAGGTGCTGGCGACGGACCTCAACAGCCCGATGCTCGACCGCGCCGAGCGGTGGCTGGCGGACCGCGGCCGGGTGCGGTTCCGGCAGGCCGACGCGCTCGACCTCCCCGTGGCCGACGCGTCGTGCGACGTCGTGGTCTGCCAGTTCGGCGTCATGTTCTTCCCCGACCGGGTCCTCGGCCACCGGGAGGCGCACCGCGTGCTGCGGCCCGGCGGGTCCCTCCTCTTCTCCGTCTGGGACTCGCTCGCGACCAACGACTTCGCCCGGGTGGTGGACGCTGCGGTGCAGGAGCTGGCCGGGGACGACTCCCTCGACTTCATGGGCCGGCTCCCCCACGGCTACCACGACCCGGCCCGCATCGAGGACGACGTGGCCCGGGCCGGCTTCACCGCCGTGGCGATCGAGCGCGTCAGCGGCACGAGCACCGCCGACGTCCACGACATCGCTGCCGGGTACTGCCAGGGCACGCCGCTGCGCGCTGCGATCGAGGCCCATCCGAGGGTCTCCCCGGCCGAGGCGACGCGGGTGGCGGAGGAGGCACTGCGCCGGGAGTTCGGAGCCGGTGTGCTCACCGGCCGCACCGGCTGGTTCGAGGTCGCGGCCCGGGCCGGCTGACCGGCCACCACCCGCGCCACCCGCGGTTCCGAGCACCTGCGGCGGGGCAGGGCAAGCTGACCCCGTGCAGCACATCGGGATCGACCTCGCCTGGGGGCTCAGGCAACCCACCGGCCTCGCCGTGCTGGACGACGCCGGCCGGCTGGTGCACGTCAGCGCGGTGCGCACCGACGACGAGATCGAGACCGCGCTGGCCCCGTTCACCGCCGGCCCGTGCATCGTGGCGATCGACGCCCCCCTGGTGGTCACCAACGCCACCGGGAACCGGGCCGCCGAGCGGGCGCTCAACGCCGACTTCGCCAGGTTCGAGGCCGGGGCGCACCCGACGAACACCGGCAAGGCCGAGTTCGCCGACGGCGACACCCGCGGCGGGCGGATCGGCCGGCGCCTGAAGCTGGACCTCGACCCACGCTCGGGCCGCGACCGCCGGGCGATCGAGGTCTACCCGCACGCGGCGACGGTGGCGCTGTTCCGGCTGGGCCGCACGCTGAAGTACAAGAACAAGCCGGGCCGGACGCTCGAGCAGATGCGCGCGGAGCTGCTCCTGCTGGTCGACCTGCTGGGTGCGGTGGTCGAGCTCGAGCTCGGCGCACCCTTCGCCGCGCTGCGCGAGCAGGTGCTCACCGCCTCCCGCAAGAGCGAGCTGCGGGTGGCCGAGGACAAGGTCGACGCCGTGGTGTGCGCCTACGTGGGGTGGATCGCCGCCCGGCGCCCGGACGAGGTGACCACCTACGGCGACGCGGCCGGCGGCGCCATCGTGACCCCGACCCTGCCGCCGGGCCTGCAGCCGGGCCCCCGGGTCGCCGCCCTCCGGCCCGACCCGGTGCAGCAGGCCATCCAGGCGTACGCCGACGGTCGGCCCGAGACCCTGGTCGCCGGGGAGAAGGCGCTGGCGTTCGTCACCGGGTTGCTCGACGACGCCGGGATCAACTACCTGTCGGTGACCGGGCGGACCAAGACGATCGCCTCGTTCGCGGAGAAGGCGGCTCGCGTGGTCGACGGCGTGCCTGCCTATCCCGACCCGGCGCGGGACATCACCGACCAGATCGGCGTGCGGGTGATCACCTACGTGCAGAGCGACGTGGAGGCGGTCGCCGAGCTCCTCGCCCAGCAGGTGCGGGTGATCGACGACCGCGACATGGGGCGGCGGACCGCGCAGCAGGGCCGCTTCGGTTACTCCAGCCGCCACCTCCTGATCGGCGTGGACCCGGGGCAGGCGGCCGAGCTGCCGGAGCTGGTCGGACGCGTGGTGCAGGTGCAGGTGCGCACGGTGCTGCAGCACGCGTGGGCCGAGTTCGAGCACGACATCCGCTACAAGGGCACGGTGCCGGACGAGCACGCCTCCGAGTTCGACCGCCGGTTCACCCTGGCCGCCGGGTTGCTGGAGCTGGCCGATCAGGAGTTCACCGCGATCCGCGAGCGCCTCCGGGCCCCTGCCCCCGGCGACGAGACCGACGACCCCGACCCCGACGACCCCCGGATCGCGCCGCGGGAGCTGGCCGCGTTCCTGGCCGGGCAGTACGCCGACGCCGGCTGGTCGCGCCCGGACCACTACACCTGGATCTCCGGCCTGCTGCTCGAACTCGGCGTGACCAGCCTGGTGGAGCTGGGCGAGGTGCTGCGCGGCGTCGACGACAGCGGCATCACCGCCCGGATGGACTACCGCTACCCCCCGGGGGCCGTGCGCCGGCTCGACGACACGCTGCTGGCCGGCTTCGGGCAGCGGTACGTGGACCTGCACGGCAACGCCGACCGGCGGACCGCGCTGGCCACCCGGCTGCAGCGGCTCGCCGGCGGCTGACCGGCAGGACCGGCCGGGACGACGTCCGGTGGCGACCAGGTGGTCGTGCCGTCGGTGACCTCGGCGGCGAGGGCGTCGCGCGACCACCGCGCCGTCCGGCTCACGCCGAGGCTCGTCCCACCTCACCCCCGCGAGGGCTAACCGACCGATCGGTTTGTTGTGCCGACCGGACGGTATACCGTGATGACGTGACCACCACTCCCCCGGCCGGCACCGAGTCCTCCCAGGCCGGCGCAGCGACCGCCGCGACGGGCCGGGCGGGGAAACGCGCCTGGCTGTCGTTGATCGTGCTGACGCTGGCCGTCGTCCTCCTGGCCGTCGACGGCACGGTGCTGGCGCTGGCGATCCCCGAGCTGACGGCCGACCTGGCCCCCAGCGGCACGCAGGTCCTGTGGACGGGCGACATCTACTCGTTCATGATCGCCGGGCTCCTGGTCACCATGGGCAACGTCGCCGACCGCATCGGGCGCAAGCGCCTGCTGCTCATCGGCAGCGTGGGCTTCGGCCTGAGCAGCGCCGTGGGGGCCTTCGCCACCACTCCCGAGCTGCTCATCGCCGCCCGGGCCCTGCTCGGCTTCTTCGGGGCGATGATCATGCCCTCGACCCTGTCGATCCTCCGCAACCTCTTCGACGACCCGCGCCAGCGGGCCACCGCCATCGCGGTCTGGGCCGCCGGCGCCACGGGGGGCGCGGCCATCGGCCCGCTGATCGGTGGCGTCCTGCTGGAGCACTTCTGGTGGGGCTCGGTCTTCCTGCTCAACGTGCCGATCATGCTGCTCGTGCTGATCGCAGGTCTGGCCCTGCTGCCCGAGTCGCGCAATCCGGCGGGCAACCGCATCGACCTGCTCTCGGCGCTGCTGTCGGTGCTGGCGATCGTGCCGGTCGTGTACGCCGTCAAGCACGTCGCCGGCAGCGGGCTGGACACCTCGGTCCTGCTGGGCGCACTGATCGGGCTGGGCGCCGGCACCGTGTTCGTCCGCCGCCAGCGGCGCCTGACCCACCCGCTGGTGGACGTCTCCCTGTTCCGGGTGCCGGCCTTCGCCGGTGCGGTGGTCGCCGAGACCATCGCGATCTTCGCCTTCATCGGCCTGCTGTTCTTCTTCTCCCAGTACCTGCAGCTCGTGCGTGGGCTCAGCCCCCTGCAGGCAGGCCTGGTCGAGCTGCCCGCCACGCTGGCCGCGATGGTGGTGATCGCCGTCGCCGGCACGGTGCTGGGCCGGCTGGGGCGGGGGCGCGCGATCGCCGTCGGCATGCTCGTCTCCGCGCTCGGGCTCGGCCTGCTCGCCGCCGCGGAGGCCACCCCCGGCTACTGGCTGCTGTGCGCGGCGATCGCGGTCTGCGGCCTCGGCGCCGGTCTGTCCACGACCCTGGCCACCGACGCCGTCGTCAGCGCCGTGCCCAAGGAGCGCGCCGGAGCGGCCTCGTCGGTCTCGGAGACCGCCTACGAACTCGGCGTCGCCCTCGGCATCGCCGTCCTCGGGTCCCTCCAGGTCGCCCTGTACCGCAACCGGCTCGAGCTGCCCGAGGACGTGCCCGCCGGCCTGCGTGCACCCGTCGAGGACTCCCTGGCCGGGGCCGCAGCCGTCCTGCACGACGCCGGCTCCGCCGCGGCTGACATCATGGACGCCGCCCGGCATGCGTTCACCCAGGCCATGCAGGTCACGTCCGTGGTCGCGGCGCTGCTGCTGGTGGTGGCAGCGGCGATCGCTCGGCGGACCATCCCCTCAGCGGTCGACAGGGAGCCCGCCCCATGACCACCACCGGCGACCGAGCCCCTGGCCGTGACCAGCCGGCGACCCGCGACCGGGACCGCACCCGCCGCGCGCTGCTGGCGGCCACCGAGCAGCTGCTGCACGAACGGGGCACCGGGTTCAGCCTGGCCGACGTCGCCACTCGCGCCGAGGTCTCCAAGGGCGGCCTGCTCCACCACTTCCCCACCCGCGAGGCGCTGGTCATCGCCGTGGTCGAGGCCGGGCTGGCCAGGTTCCGCGACGAGGTCATGCGGCACGTCGACCTGGCCGAGAACCGAGCGGGCAAGGTGTTGCGCGGTTACGTGCGGGCGCTGTGCGGCAGCAGCGCGGAGGCAGTGGCCACCTTCGCCCCCTCGGCCTGGCACGGCGTGGACGCCGTCGCCGAGGTCGCCGCGCTGCTGCACGCCGACGCCGACCGCTGGCGCGAGACCTTCGCCCGTGACGGCATCGCGCCGGAGCGGTCGCTGGTCGTGCAGTTCGCCGCCGAGGGTGTCGCCGCCGCCATCGCCCTGGGCGCCTACATCAACGACGCCGAGGTCGACCTCGCCCGCACGAGCCTCCTCGCCCTCGCCGAGCCGTGAGCTGACCCCCCACGGGTCGCAGGGGCCTCCCCTACTCGCCGGGGCCTCGACCGCCGCCGTGCCCTAGGTTCCGACCATGCGTGCTGTGCAGATCACCCGCTTCGGCGGCCCCGAGGTCATGGACGTCGTCGACCTGCCCGACCCGGTGCCCGCCGACGGCGAGACGCTGTTCGACATCTCCTCCGCGGGCGTCAACTACGCCGACACCCACCAGACCGAGAACTCCTACCTGGCGCCGCAGGAGCTGCCGCTGGTGCCGGGCGCGGAGTTCGTCGGGACGCCGGCCGGCGGCGGGCCGCGGGTGGTCGGCCTGCTCCCCGGCGGCGGCTACGCGCAGCAGGTCGCCACGCACCCGCGGCTGACCTGGGAGCTGCCCGACGCGGTCACCGACGCGCAGGCGCTCAACCTCGTGCTGCAGGGCACCACCGCCTGGCACCTGCTGCGCACCAGCGCCCACCTGGCGGCCGGCGAGTCCGTCGTGGTGGTCGCGGGCGCCGGCGGGGTCGGGTCGCTCGCCGTCCAGCTGGCCAGGCGCTGGGGCGCCGGCCGGGTCATCGCCACCGCCTCCAGCCCGGACAAGCGGGCCCTGGCCGAGCAGCTCGGCGCCGACGCCACCGTCGACCCGGCGCTGGCCGAGGACGACCCGAAGACCTTCACCGCCGCGCTGCGCGAGGCCAACGGCGGCAGGCGCGTCGACGTCGTCCTGGAGATGACCGGCGGGCACGTCTTCGACGGCGCGTTCTCCGCGCTCGCCCCGTTCGGCCGGCTGGTCGCCTACGGCACCGCCGGGCGGGTCCCGCCCAAGCCGGTCAACCCGCAGGCGCTGATGGGCACCAGCCGGGCGGTCATCGGCTTCTGGCTGGCGCACTGCTTCCGCCGTCCGGAGATGCTCGACGCCGCCATGGCCGACCTGCTCGCGCTCACCGCGGCCGGCGAGCTGCGGCCGGTCGACGGCGGCCGCTACCCGCTGACCGCCGTCCGCGAGGCGCACCAGGACCTGCTGGCCCGCCGCACCACCGGCAAGCTCACCCTCGACCCGACCCGCTGAGGTGGAGTGGGTCCGTCGGCGTCACGCCGACGGATCCACTCCGCTCACACCAGGCGGGAGGTCCAGAGCAGCGACAGCACGATGCCGAGGAAGGCGAACACCAGCCCGCCGCGGACGAACCACGGGCTGATGTCCCGCGGCTCGGTGGTGTAGCCGATCTTGCTGCCGAGGTCCTTGTAGACCTGCTCCAGCTGCCGGGCGCTGGCCGCCTCGCTGAAGCTGCCGCCGGTGTCGTCGGCGATCTTCTCCAGCGTCCCGCTGTCGACCGGCACCGGCACCGTCTCGCCGTTGAGGCTGAGCGTGCCGTAGTCGGTGCCGAACGCGATCGTCGACACCGGCACCTTCGCCCCGGTGGCCGCGTCGATGGCCTGCGACGCCTCCCGGCCCACGGTGCTGTAACCGTCGGACAGCAGCACGATCCGGGCCGGCGGCGCGTCGTCGGCGCCGCCGCCGAGGGACGCCTCGTAGTTCTGGATCGTCTGCAGCGAGGTGAAGATGGCGTCGCCGATGGCGGTGGCCTCGGCCAGCTCCAGGTTGTCGATCGCCGCCCGCACCTGGCCGCGGTCGGTGGTCGGGGTGACCAGGCTGCTCGCCGTCCCGGCGAACGACACCAGCCCGAGGTTGATCCGCGCGGGCAGCACGTCGACGAACTCCTTGGCCGCCTTCTGCATCGCCGCGAACCGGTTGGGCTGGATGTCGGTGGCCCGCATCGACAGCGACACGTCGACGGCCATGATCACCGTCGCCCGCTCGCGGGGCACCTGCACCTCGGCGCTCGGCTGCGCCAGCGAGGTGACCAGCGCGGCCAACCCGAGCGCAACCGTGCCGAACGCCAGGTGGCGGCGCCAGCCGGGGCGCTTGGGCACGACCGACCCGAGCAGCCCGACGTTGGTGAACCGGGCGGCGTACCTGGCCCGGCGCAGCTGCAGGACGACGTAGAGGCCCACCACCGCGGCCACCGCCAGCAGGGCGACCAGCCACCACGGTGCCTGGAAGGTCATCGGACAGCTCCTCCGGTGCCGGCGCGCCGGCGGTCGGCCACGAACCTCACCACGTCGGCGACCCAGTCGCGGTCGGTGCGCAGCCGCAGGTGCCCGGCACCCGCCCGGCGCAGCGCCGCCGCGATCTCCCCCCGCTGCCGCGCGGCCGCCTCGGCGAACCGCTGCCGCACCTCGGCCTTGCCGGTGGGCACCTCCAGCGTCTGCCCGGACTCCGGGTCGACGACGGTCAGCAACCCGACGTCGACGAGCTCCAGCTCCCGCGGGTCGACCACCTCGACCGCCAGCAGCTCGTGCCGGGAGTGCAGCCCGCGCAGCGGCCGCTCCCAGTCCGGCTGCGCGGCGTCGGCGCCGAGGAAGTCGGAGATCACCACGACCAGCCCGCGCCGCCGCGGCGGGCGGCGCAGCGTCTCCAGCGCCGCGGCCAGGTCGCCGCGGCGTCCGCCGGTCGCCCGGGGTGTGGCCACCACCTGGCGCAGCAGCCGGTCGGCGGCCAGCCGGCCCGGCGCCGCCGGGTAGCGGTCCACCCGCTCCCCGGTGGTGACGACGGCGCCCAGCCGGTTGCCGCCGCGCACGGTCAGGTGGCTGACCGCGGCCAGCCCGGCGATGGCCAGGTCGCGCTTCTCGCAGCGGGCGGTCCCGAAGTCCAAGCTCGGCGACAGGTCGACCACCACCCAGGTCTCCAGCTCCCGGTCGGCGATCGTCTCCCGCACGTGCGGCACCTGGGTGCGCGCGGTCACCGGCCAGTCCATCCGGCGGACGTCGTCGCCGGGGTGGTAGGTGCGCGAGTCACCGGCCTCGCTGCCCGATCCGGGCACCAGCCCCAGGTGGTCGCCCTGCAGCAGCCCGTCCAGCCGGCGCCGGACGGTCAGCTCCAGCCGGCGCAGCAGCACCTCCGACGACGCGCCGACGCCGAAGTGCGGCGCGTCGTCCCGGTTGGCCGGCGAGGTCACGCGGACGGCGGGCCGTAGCCGCCGTTGCCGTTCGCGGGCTGCCCGTTGGGCGGCGGGTAGGCGGGCTGGCCGTTCGGGTACGCGGGCTGGCCGTTCGGGTAGGCGGGCACCACCGGGCCGCCCGGCCCACCGGGGCCGAACCCGCTCGCGGACTGCCGCGGGGTCACCTGCGGCAGCGGCACGCTCTGCACGATCCGCTTCACCACGTGGTCGGCCGGCACCCCGTCGGCGAGTGCGTCGTAGCTGAGCACCAGCCGGTGCCGCAGCACGTCACCGGTCACGTCGAGCACGTCCTGCGGCAGCACGTAGTCGCGGCCGCGGATCAGCGCCAGCGCCCGGCTGGCGGCGATCAGCCCGAGCGAGGCCCGGGGGCTCGCGCCGTAGGTGACCCAGCCGGCCACGTCGGGCATGCCGTGCTCCAGCGGGGTGCGGGTGGCGACCACCAGCCGGACGACGTAGTCGACCAGCGCGTGGTGCACGAACACGTCGGCGGCGGTGCGCTGCAGCCGGCGGACGTCGTCCGGGGTGAGCACCTGCTCGGCCACCGGCGGCGTGGAGCCCATCCGGTAGACGATCTCCCGCTCCTCCTCCGGCGTCGGGTAGTCGACGACCACCTTGAGCAGGAACCGGTCGCGCTGCGCCTCGGGCAGCGGGTAGACGCCCTCGGACTCGATCGGGTTCTGGGTGGCCAGCACCAGGAACGGGTCGGGCAGCTTGTGCGTGACGCCGCCGAGCGACACCTGCCGCTCGGCCATGACCTCGAGCAGCGCCGACTGCACCTTCGCCGGCGCGCGGTTGATCTCGTCGGTGAGCACGAAGTTGGCGAACACCGGGCCGAGCTCGGTGTCGAAGGCGTCCTGGCCGGACTTGTAGATCCGGGTGCCGATGATGTCGGCCGGCACCAGGTCGGGGGTGAACTGCAGCCGGGCGAACCGGCCGCCGACGACCCGGGCGAGGGTCTCGACGGCGAGCGTCTTGGCGACCCCGGGCACGCCCTCGAGCAGCACGTGCCCGCGGGCCAGCAGGCCCACGAGCATCCGCTCGACCAGCCGGTCCTGGCCGACGATGACGCGCTTGATCTCGAACAGCGCCCGCTCGAGCCGGGCGGCGTCGACCGAGGGCGGGGTGGGCTGCTCCGGTGCGGGCTGGCCGGAGGCGGGCGGGCTGGCGGCGGTCACGCGGCCAGTGTCCTACACCCGGCTGAGGGAGCGCCCGCGCGCGACCGACGCGCCGCGGCACCCGGGAGGAGGAGGAGCCTGCCCCTCCCGCCCCGTGACTGCTAGCCTGGCCAACGCGTCGGGCAGCTCCCCCCGTGGCTGCCCGACGCCCTTCTGCCCGGTCTCCCGGCAGCCGCGCCTCAGGCGCTGGGGCGCACGGCCCCGTAGTAGTCGCGACCGAACCGCAGCGACGACGTGGTCACCTTCTTGCCCCGGTCGGGCGCCTCGATCATCTGGTTGCCGCCCAGGTACATCGCCACGTGGTAGATCGACGTGTAGGCGCTGCCCGACGCGTAGAAGAGCAGGTCACCGGGCTGCAGGTCGTCGGCGTCCACCTGCTTGCTGCGGTTGAGCCACCACTGGTCGCGGCTGGTCCCGCCGATGGCGATGCCGGCCTTGGCGTAGGCGTACTGGGTCAGGCCCGAGCAGTCGAAGCCCCACACGTCCGCGTCCGGCGGGATGCCGTAGCTGGGGCCGTTGCTGCCGCCGCCGCCCCACGAGTACAGGACGCCGATCTGCGACCTGGCCGCGGCGATCGCCTTCTGCACCGCGCTGGTCGACGGCGACCCCGCGGGGGCGCCCGCCGACGAGCCACCGGAGGACGGCGAGCCCTTGGACGGCGAGCCCGAGCTCGACGAAGCGGACGACGACGAGCCGGACGACGAGGACCCGGACGACGAGCCGCCCGACGCCGACCCGCTGGACGCGGAGCCGGACGAGGACGAGCCGGACGAGGACGAGCCCGACGAGGACGAGCCCGACGAGGAGGTGCTGGCCGGCGCCGGCGCGGTCGTCGCGCGGCTCGCGGCCGGGCGGGCGGCGGCCGCGGCGGCCTGCTGCGCGGCCCACTGCTGCGCGGCGGCCCGGGCGCCCTGCAGCCCGTAGAGGGCCTGGCTGGCCTTGTCGAGCTCGGTCTGCAGCGCGGTCTGCTGCACGGCCAGGTCGTCGGCCTGGGCGCGGGCGGCCTGCTCCTGCTGCTGCGCCGACTCGAGCATCCCGGCGGCCTGGGTCTGCAGCTCCCTGGCCTCGCCGAGGCTGGACTGCGCGGCCTGGTCGGCGGCGGTGGCCTGGGTCTGCAGCACGGTCAGCTGCGCGACGACGTCGGTGCGGTGCTCCCCGGCGGCGTCCAGCAGCGCGGCGCGCTCCAGCAGCTGCGCCGGCCCGCCGGCCGACAGCAGCGCCACGGTGCCCGGCGACGTGGTGCCCTGGATGTAGCTCTGCCGGGCGAAGGCGGCGACCTCGTCACGGCCCGTCTGCAGGTCCGCGGCCGCCTGGGCGGACGCGGCGGCGGCGTCGTCCGCCTGCTGCTGCGCGGCCTCGGCGGCCTGCTGCTTCTCCTCGTAGTCCTCGAGTGCGATCAGCGCGTCCTGGTGCGCGGCGTCCGCGCTCGCCTGCAGCGAGGCCAGCTGCCCGCGGATCTCCCCCACCCGCTGGGCGGCGTCCGCCTTGGCCTGCTCGGCCTGCTGCAGCTGCTGGTCGCTGGGGTTGACCGGTGCCGCCGACGCCACCCCCGGGGCGAACAGCGACGCCCCGACCGAGCAGACGAGGGCGATCGCCGCCGTCCCCGCGGTGCGGCGCAGCCAGCGGCCGCTCCCCCGTCGTCCCGACCCGACCTGCGTCCCGACCCACGCGCGCACTGACCCGACTCCTCCGTTGCCCGCGCCGGTCCCGGAGGGGCGGCGCGGTCTCGACCTGTCCAGGAACTCCACGTGGGAGTCCCTCCGCGGGACAGATCGACCGGATCGGGTGAGGAACTGAACGCTGCCGGGGCACCCTCACCCGGAGGGAGGAGGCGGAACCGGACCGTCCGTGCCGGGTCAGTTGACCCGGCGCTCGCTGTCGGCCCAGAAGGCCTCGCGCAGCTTGAACTTCTGGATCTTGCCGGTGGCGGTGCGCGGGATGGCGTCCCGGAACTCCACCCGCTTGGGCGCCTTGTAGCCCGCCATCCGCTGCTTGCAGTGGGCGATGATCTCCGCCTCGGTGACCTCGGCGCCGTCGGCGGTCACGACCAGCGCGGTGACCAGCTCGCCCCACTTGTCGTCGGGCACCCCGATCACCGCGACCTCGGCGACGGCGGGGTGGCTGAAGACGACGTCCTCCACCTCGATCGAGGACACGTTCTCCCCGCCGGTGATGATCACGTCCTTCTTGCGGTCGGAGATGGTCAGGTAGCCGTCGTCGCCGATCGAGCCGCCGTCGCCGGTGTGGAACCAGCCGCCGTCGAGCGCGTCGGCGGTCGCGTCCGGGTTCTGCCAGTAGCCGGCCATCACGGTGTTGCCCCGGGCGAGCACCTCACCGGTGTCGCTGGTGTCCAGCCGGGTGCCCAGCGCCGGCGCCCCGGCCCGGGACAGCGCCCGCGCCCGCTCCTCCGGGTCCAGCGCGTCGTACTCGGCGCGCGACCGGTTGATCGTCAGCAGCGGGGCGGTCTCGGTGAGGCCGTAGATCTGGTTGAACTCCCAGCCCAGCTCCTCCTCCACCCGGGCGATCGTCCGCGACGGCGGCGGAGCGCCGGCGACGACGATCCGCACCCGGTCGCGGCCGGGCACCGGGCCGTCCCACCCCGCGGCGGCCTCCAGGACGGCGTTCCACACCGCGGGCGCACCGGCCATCAGCGTCACCCCGTGCTGCTCGACCCGGCGGAGGATCTCCGCGCCGTCCACCTTGCGCAGCGCCACCTGGGTGCCGCCCACCCCGGCCAGCGTGTACGGCAGGCCCCAGCCGTTGACGTGGAACATCGGCAGCGTGTGCAGGTAGACGTCCCGGTCGCTGACCTGCATGTGCAGGCCGAAGGTGACCGCGTCCAGCCACATGTTGCGGTGGGTCATCTGCACGCCCTTGGGCCGCGCCGTCGTGCCGCTGGTGTAGTTGATCGTCGCGGTGGCGTCCTCGTCGGGCTCGGCCCACGGGCGCGGCTCGGTGTCGAAGCGCAGCAGCCCCTGGTCGTACTCGTCGCCGAGGACCAGCCGGTGCTCGACGGGCACCCCGGCCAGCGCGGGCGCCAGCTCCGGGTCGACCAGCAGCACCCGGGCGCCGGAGTGCTCGACGATGTAGCGCACCTCGTCCGGCTGCAGCCGGAAGTTGACCGGCACGAGCACCCGGCCCGACCCGGGGACGGCGAACAGCAGCTCCAGCAGCCGCGCGGAGTTGTGGCTGACGACGGCGACCCGCTCGCCCTCGGCGATGCCCAGCGCGTCCAGCCCGGCCTGCACCGCCCGCGCCCGGCGGGCCAGCTCCCGGTAGGTGAGCGCGCCCAGCGGGGTCGCCGGCTGGCCGGGCTCGTCGACCATCCCGACCCGGTCGCCGTACACGAGCTCGGCGCGGTCGAGGAAGTCGCGGGTCGTGAGGGGGACGCGCACGGTTGCTCCCGGTGGCCGGGCCGGCTGCGCTGCCGGCCGCTGACGTGGTCGCCGTCACGCTAACCGGGCGGCCGCCCGTCCGGCAGGCGGAAGCAGCGGCGACGGCGTCGCGACGCCGGTCCTAGCGTCGCCACGGGCGCAGTGACCTGCGTCACGGACGGACGACGGCCGGCGCCGCGGCACCGGCCACTGGAGGTGGCGCTGTGCTCGGCATCGGGATCAACCTGGGGTTCGGGAAGCTCGACCCGGACCTCACCGACCAGGAGATGTACGCCGGCGAGGTCGACCTGGCCGTGCGCGCGGACGCGCTGGGCTACGACGGCGTGTGGGTGGTGGAGCACCACTTCGAGGACTACTCGCTGTGCCCGGACAACCTGCTGCTGCTCGCGCACGTCGCGGCCCGCACCGAGCGGATCAAGCTGGGCACCGCGGCGGTGATCGTGCCGTGGAACGACCCGCTGCGGGTGGCCGAGAAGGCGCTGATGGTCGACACGCTGTCCGGCGGCCGCCTGCTGCTGGGGCTGGGCCGGGGGCTGTCCCGGCGCGAGTACGTGCCCTTCCGGATCCCGCTGGAGGAGACCCGCGGCCGGTTCGACGAGGCGGCGGCGCTCATCTTCGAGGCCGTGGAGACCGGCGTCATCAGCGGCGACGGGCCCTACTACCCGCAGCCGCGCGCCGAGCTCCGGCCGCGGCCCCGCGCGTCGTTCCTCGACCGGCGGTACTGCGTCGCCGGCTCACCGGACTCGCTGGTCTCCGCCGCGCACCTGCGTGCCCGGCTGATGTCGTTCATCACCAAGCCGGTGCCCGACCTGATGCCCACCTTCGACACCTACCGGCGGCTCTACGCCGAGGAGCACGGCGAGGCCGCCCCGCCGATCTGCCTCAACGTGAACATGTACTGCCACGAGGACGACGAGCTGGCCCGGGAGCGGCACTTCCGGTACGTCAACCGGTTCTTCCTGTCCAACGTCGACCACTACGAGATGGCCGGCGACCACTTCGCCACCACCAAGGGCTACGAGCGGTACGCCGACGGCGCGCGGTTCCTGCAGGAGACCGGCCTGGAGAAGGCGGCGGACAAGTACGCGGCCACCGCGCTGTGGGGCAGCCCGGAGCGCATCCTCGGCCAGATCGAGGCCGTGCGGGACGTCATCGGCGACTTCGAGCTGGTGCTGGCCCCCTGCTTCGGCGGGATGCCCTACGACGAGGCCCGGGCGAGCCTGGACCTGTTCGCCCGCGAGGTGCTGCCCCGGGCCCGCAGCCTGTCCGGGGCCTCCGTCGGGGTCCCCGCGTGAGCCGGGAGGTCTCCTTCCCGGGCACGACGGCGGTGGTCACCGGCGGGGCCTCGGGCATCGGCAAGGGGCTGGCCCGGGCCTTCCGGGACGCCGGCTGCGCGGTGGTGATCGGCGACCTGGACGGCGACGCGCTCGCGGCCACCGCCGAGGAGCTGGGCGTGCTCGGGGTGCCCACCGACGTCGGCGACCCCGGCAGCGTGGCCGCGCTCGCCGAGCGGGCGGTCGCCGAGCACGGCGAGGTGCACGTCGTCTGCGCCAACGCCGGCGTCGGGCCGGTGGGTGCGGTCGCCGACCTCACGCTCGAGGACTGGCGCTGGATGCTGCAGGTCAACCTGTTCGGCGTCGTCCACACCGTGCACGCGTTCCTGCCGGTGCTGCAGCGCAACCCCGACTGGGGGCACCTGGTGGTGACGTCGTCGATGTCGGCGCTGTGCCCGCCGCCCGGGCTCGGCGCCTACGTGGCAGCCAAGGCCGGGGTGCTCGGGCTCACCGAGGTGCTCGCCGCGGAGCTGGCCGGCTCCCCGGTGGGCACCACGGTGCTGCTGCCCGGCGCGGTGCGCACCAACATCAAGGACAGCCTGCGCACCCGGCCGCCCGGCGCTCCCGGCGCGCTCACCGACCACGACCTGGCCGCCAGCGGCCGCCCGCACCGGTGGCTGGAGCCCGACGAGGTCGCCGCGGCCGTGGTGACCGCCGTCCGGGACGGGCAGCCCTACGTGGTGACCCACCCGGAGTGGCTGCCGGTGGCCGGGCAGCGGCTCGACCGCATCGCCGCCGGCGCCCTGCACCCCGCCTGACCCACCCACCGGCCCCGGACGTGACGGTGCCCCGCCCTCCCCGGTGGGGAGGGCGGGGCACCGGGTGCCGAGCGGGTCAGCCGACCGCGGCCGGCGGGTGCTCCTGGGTCGGCGTCTCCGGCTGCCGCCGGGGCAGCGTGGCGGCCAGCTCGTCGAGCGGGAAGTGGCAGGACACCTGGTGGCCGGGCAGCCGCTCCTGCAGCTTCGGCTCCTCGATCGCGCACTTCTCCTGGGCCCGCGGGCAGCGGGTGCGGAACCGGCAGCCGCTGGGCGGGTCCAGCGGCGACGGCGGCTCGCCGGCCATCGGCACCGGGCGGCGGGCCCGGCCGGTGACCGGGTCGAGGCCGGGGATGGAGTCCAGCAGCGCGGCGGTGTACGGGTGCAGCGGCTGGCGGTACAGCCCCTCCGACGGCCCGATCTCCGCCAGCTGACCGAGGTGCATCACCGCGACCCGGTCGCTGACCTGCTTCACCAGCGCCAGGTCGTGCGCGATGAACATGTAGGCCAGGCCCAGCTCCTTGCGCAGCTTCTCGAACAGGTTGAGCACCTGCGCCTGGATGAGCACGTCGAGCGAGGACACCGCCTCGTCGCAGATCACCAGCGCCGGGTTGAGCGCGATGGCGCGCGCGATGGCGACCCGCTGCGCCTGGCCGCCGGACAGCTCCGTGGGCCGCCGCTTGCCGTAGCTGTCCGGGTTGAGCCCGACCAGGTCCAGCAGCTCGGCCACCCGCTTGCGGCGGGACTCGGCGTTGCCCTCGCCGTAGCCGAGCAGCGGCTCCTCGACCAGCTGCTCGACCCGCCAGCGCGGGTTCAGCGAGCCGAACGGGTCCTGGTAGACCATCTGGACGTCGCGGCGGGCCTCCTTCAGCGCCCGCCGGCGCAGCCCCACCAGCTCCTTGCCGCGCAGCTCCACCGACCCGGCCTTGGGCGGCGGCGCCTGCACCACCGACCGGGCCAGCGTCGACTTGCCCGACCCGGTCTCCCCCACGATGCCCAGCGTCTCGCCGGGGTAGATGTCGAAGGAGACGTGCGAGACGGCGTGCACGACGCCGCCCTTGACGCCGCCCGCGCCCCGGACGGTGAACTCCTGGACGACGTCGCGCACCTTCAGCAGCGGATCCGTGCCCTGCCCGGGCGTGGTCGACGCCCGCTCCTCGACGGCGGTCATCGGGTGGCTCCCTTGCGCGTGGTCGGGTCGGTGGCACCGGCCCGGGTGTAGGCGGTGGCACCGGCGCCGACGGCGGTCGCCCCGGCGGGCACCGGCGCGGCCGCGGCGGCGTCGGCCACCCCCGCGAGCACGGCGCGCTCGGGCACCGGGTGGTGGCAGGCCCACCAGTGGCCCGGCTGGTGCTCGAGGAAGTCCGGTGCCTCCAGGCACCGGTCGGTGGCGTTGGCGCACCGGGGCCGGAACGGGCAGCCCTTGGGCAGCTTGCTGAGGTCCGGCGGCTGGCCCGGGGTGACCGGCAGCAGCTCGTGCGAACCCCGCTCCAGCAGCGGGATGGCGTCCAGCAGCGCCCGGGTGTACGGCATCCGGACGGCGCCGAACAGGTCCGCCGCCGCGGCGTACTCGACCGCCCGCCCGGCGTACATGACCGCCACGTCCTGGGCGTAGCTCGCGGCCAGGCCCAGGTCGTGGCTGATCATGATCACCGCCATGCCGAGCCGCTCCTGCAGCTCCACGATGAGCTCCATGATCTGCGCCTGGGTGGTGACGTCCAGGGCGGTGGTCGCCTCGTCGGCGATCAGCAGCCGCGGGTCACCGGCCAGCGCGATGGCGATCATGACGCGCTGGCGCATGCCGCCGGAGAGCTGGTGCGGGTACTCGTTGAACCGCCGCTCCGGCGCGGGCAGCCGGACCAGGCGGAGCAGCTCCACCGCGCGGTCCCGGACGCCCTTCTTGTCCAGGTCGCAGTGCGCCTTGATGGCCTCGGTGATCTGCAGGCCGATCTTCATGGTCGGGTTCAGCGAGCGGGCCGGGTCCTGGAAGACCATGGCGATGTCGCCCCCGCGCAGCGAGCGGAACTCCTTCTCGCCGAGCCCGATCAGCTCGCGGCCGTCGAACTGCGCCGACCCGGTGATCTCGGCCGTCGGCGGGAGCAGGCCCATGAGCGCCCGGGAGCTGACGCTCTTCCCGGAGCCGGACTCGCCGATGATCGCCATCATCCGGCCGGCGGCCAGCTCGTAGGTCAGCCCGTTGACGGCGTTGACCCGGCGGCCGCCGCGGGTGAAGGTCACCCGCAGGTCCTGCACCGACAGCAGCGGCCGGCCGTCGTCCGGGCGGGCGCTGTGCTGCCCGCCGGCGGACGGGGTGGGCAGGGACGTCTCGGACACGCGGGGCCCCTCACTGGTCGGTGTCGTCACGGAGCGGCTCACCGGCCACCCCACCGGGCACGCAGGTTCTCGCCGAGGAGGTTGAAGGAGAGCACCGTGAGCAGCAGCGCGACGCTCGGCCAGACGACCAGCATCGGCGTCGCGGAGAGGCTGAGCTGACCCTCGGCCACCATGTTCCCCCAGCTCGGGTTGGGTGCCGGGATGCCCAGGCCGAGGAAGCTCAGCGCTCCCTCGATGATGATCACGATGCCCATGCCGAGCATCGCGAAGGTGATCAGCTGCGGGACGATGTTGGGGGCCAGGTGCCGCAGCAGCACCCGCCAGCCGGGGGTGCCGGCCAGCTCGGCGGCGGCCATGAACGGCATGCTCCGCAGCCGCAGCACCGCCGACCGGGCCACCCGGGCGACCGCCGGGATGCTGAAGAACGTCAGCGCCAGGATCGTGTTGGTCATGCTCGGGCCGAGCGCCTGGGCGACGGCCAGGGTGAGCACCAGCGACGGGAACGCGATGAGCACGTCGAGCACCCGCATGATCACCGTGTCCACGGCGCCGCCGAGGTACCCGGACACCGCGCCCAGGGTGCCCCCGATGAGGAGCCCCAGGACGTTGACGGTGAACGCGATCAGCAGCGAGGCCCGGCCGCCGTTGAGCAGGCGGGACAGGATGTCGTTGCCGTTCGGGTCGGTGCCCAGCAGGTGCCCGGGCGAGCCGGCCGGCAGGTAGCTCTCCAGGATGTTGCCGCCGATCGGCCGGGGCAGGCCGAGCACGAGCGGCCCCAGGAAGCAGGCGAAGACGATCAGCGCGATCATCCCGGCCGGGATCCAGGTGCCCAGGTTGCGGACCCGCCGGCGGCGGGGCCCGACCTCCTCGACCTGGTCGAGCTCCGGGACGTAGGCGGCCGACGGGGCCGGTTCAACGACTGTCATGGCGGATCCTCGGGTCCAGGACGGCGTACAGCAGGTCGACGACGAGGTTCGCGACCACCGCGACGAGCGCGAAGATCACCACGACGGCCTGCACGACGACGACGTCACGGGTGTTGATGGCCTGCAGCAGCAGCTGGCCGATCCCGGGCAGCGAGAAGATCTGCTCGATGATGACCGTGCCGCCGATCAGCGCCCCGAGGTTGAGCCCGACCACGGTGATCAGACCGAACGACGAGTTGCGGAAGGCGTGCCGGAGCAGCACCTGCCACGGACCGATGCCCTTGGCCCGGGCCGTGGTGATGTACTCCTCCTGCTGCAGCTGGTCGACCAGGTCCCCGCGCAGGAAGCGCGCGTAGAAGCAGAACAGCGGGATGCCGATCGCCGCCGAGGGCAGGATCATGCCGCGCAGGTTGTCGCCCACCCCGTCCGACAGCGGGGTGTACCCGATGGCGGGGAGCACGCCGAGCTGCACGGCGAAGACCAGCACCAGCACCAGCGCCAGCACGTAGTTGGCGACCGACAGCCCGGCGGTGCTGACGAACATGCTGATCCGGTCGAACAGCCCGTTGGGCCGGTGGGCGGCCGCCAGGGCGACCGGGATGGCGAGGACCAGCGAGACCACGAAGGCCAGCACCACGAGCTCCACGGTGACCGGCAGCCGGTCGCCGAGCACGTCGCTCACCGGCTGCCGGCTGACCATCGAGTTGCCGAGGTCGCCGGTGAGCGCCCCACCGAGCCAGTCGAAGTAGCGCGCGACCCCGGAGCGGTTGAGCCCGAGCTGCTCCTCCAGCTGCGCGATGTCCTCCGGCGTGGCCTCGGGACCGAGCAGCTGCTGTGCGGCGTTGCCGGGGATCAGGCTGAGCACCCAGTACGTCAGGATCGTGACGCCCAGCATGATCGGGATGGCCATCAGCAGGCGCTTGACGACCAGGCGGAGGACCGGCGAACCGGTCATCCGGGTGAGGGAGACCCGCGGGTCCCGGTCGACCGGGACCCGCGGAGTCGTGGTGGCGGTGGTCACTTCTGCCGCCAGACCTCGTCCCAGATGACCCCGGAGTTGACCAGGATCGGCGGGATCTTGGTGGTGAGCCCCGGACCGTGCACGCCCTTGGCGGCCAGGTTGGCGGGGGCGAAGGCGAGACCGAACGGCGCGTAGAAGTTCTTCGCGATCAGCTCACCGGCCTGGCGGTACAGGTCGGCCCGCTGCTTCTCGTCGACCGTCGAGGCCGCGTTGTTCAGCAGCTCGTCGAGCGCCGGGTCGTTGACCCCGCTGTAGGGGACGCCGGAGGCGAACCGGAACCCGACACCGACGCCGGCGGCCGGGTCCCAGGCGCCGGCGGTCTGCAGCATCGCCTGCCACTGACCACCGGTGAACTGCTGGATGACCCCGGAGAGCTGGTAGTCGTTGATCGTGACCTTGATGCCGGCCGCCTCCCACTGCGTCTGCAGCGCGGTGTTGATCTGGGTGGCGACGTAGTTGCTGATGGTGCCGAGGTTGACGGTCAGCCCGCCGAGCTCCTGCACCAGCTGCTTGGCCTTGGCCAGGTCGAACTCCGGGTAGCCCTCGACGTCCTTCTCGTAGAACTTGCCACCGGGGCCGGTGAAGCTCTGGCTCACGTCGTACTTGCCCTTGAACACGCCCTTGTTGATCGCCTCGAAGTCGGTGGCCCGGTAGATGGCCTCCCGCGCCTTGGCGTCGTTGAACGGCGCGATCTTGGTGTTCAGCTGGATGACGTAGGGCGAGGTGGCCGGCTGGATGGTGACCTGCAGGTCACCGCTCTTCTGGGCCTGCTCCAGCAGCGGGGTGGTGTTGAGGCCCTCGTAGGCCTGCGCCTGGCCCGCCTGCAGGGCCTGGTAGGCCGGCTGGTCGCCGCCGATCGACTGGAAGGTCAGCTTGTCCAGGTAGGGCAGGCCGTCCTTGAAGTAGTTCGGGTTCTTCGCCAGCTGCAGCGAGGAGCTCAGCTGGTTGGAGACCACCGTGAAGGGCCCGGCGCCGACGGGGTTGATCTTGAAGTCGTCCTCGCCCTGCTTCTGCACCGCGGCCGGGCTGGCGATCCAGTTGACGTTGGCCGCCGGGAACGAGGCGAGGATCGCCGGGTAGGGGCGGGTGAAGGTCAGCCGGATGGTCAGCGGGTCGACCACCTCGATGCCGTTCTGGGCCAGCGGCCAGGTCGGCTTGCAGGTGCACGGGTTGTTCAGGTCGCGGTCCCAGTTCCAGCGGACCGCCTCGGCGTCCAGCGCGGTGCCGTCGCTGAACTTGATGCCGTCGCGGAGCTTGACGGTGAACTGGGTGCCGTCGTCGGAGATCTGGTAGCTCTCCGCCTGGTTCGGGGTGACCTCGGCGTTGGAGCCGTCGTCGTCGGCCTTCAGCAGGAACAGCCCGCCGAAGATCGCCTGGTTCATGGCGATGTTGGAACCACCGGTGGTGTTGGTGGCCGGGTCCAGGCCGGCCGGCCAGGAGCCGGCGAAGGACGCGTCCTCCAGCACGGTCAGGTCGCCGCCGGCGACCGGGTCGCCGGCCGGCTTGTCCGCGGAGGAGGAGGAGCCGCTGTCACCGGAGCCGCCGCAGGCGGTCAGGAAGACGACCGCTGCTGCGGCCATGGATGCGATCTTGGTCGTTCGTCTCACGTCGGTGCTCCCACGGGGTAGGGCGTCGATGGCCTGGGGATGACGGGCGCTCGGCGAGCGAGCGAGGAGCGGTGGAGCCGATTGCGGGTCCCGCACCAGCGGGTGACGGGGCTCACTATTCGCACGCAGAGAGTCCCGTGCCGCGGGACCCGCGATCCCGGCTGCTTCCGTCCGGCGGTAAGGAACTTCGGGGTCCGGATGCGCTCTCCGGGGGGTACCGTCGCAGAGCGCGACGACCCGCGCGGAGAAGGCCGCGGCCGACCCGGTCCAGCGCGCCGGGACCGGGCGTCCGTGCTGGTCAGCGGCCGCCGGCCGGCCGGCCGCCGGGCAGGCACGACGGCCCGCCCGGCGGTGCCGGACGGGCCGTCGAGGGTGGTGGTGGAACGGTCAGGCGGGCGGGTCGATGCCGAGCCAGCGGAAGGCGTTACCGCTCGCGATCGCGGCGAACTCCTCCGGCGGCAGGCCCATCGAGCGCAGCGTCGCGGCGGCGGGGTCCTCGCGGAGCATCGCCGGGAAGTCCGAGCCGACCAGCAGCCGGTCGGCGCCCAGGTAGTCGATGAGGAACCGCAGCGCCCGGCGGTCGAAGACCATCGAGTCGTACCAGAACCGGCGGGCCAGCTCGACCGGCGCGGGCCCGTCGTCGTGCATGACCGCGCGGGTCGGGTCGACCGGCTCCTCGTTCCAGGAGCCGCTCCAGAAGTAGTTCGCCCGCGGCAGCATCAGCGGGAAGCCGCCGGCGGCGTGGCTGAAGGAGATCCGCAGGTCCGGGCAGGCCTCCGCGGTGCCGCCGGTGACCATCGAGCCGGCCGCGAACGCGCCCTCGACCCCGACGACGTAGGTGCCCATCGCCTTCATCGGCAGCCGCTCGGTGGGGCTGGGCATGGCGTGGACGAACACCGACAGCCCGAGCCGCTCGACCTCCTGGAAGAAGGGCAGGAAGCGCTCGTCGCCGATGCTCTTGCCCAGCACGTTGGAGGCGATCTCGATGCCGTTCAACCCCTGGTCGCGGATCGCCTTGAGCTCGGCGGCCGCGGCGTCGGGGTCCTGCAGCGGCACCATGCCCAGGCCCTTGAACCGGTCGGGGGCGGTGGCGCACAGGGTGGCGGTGAACTCGTTCACCCAGCGGGCCAGCGACAGACCGTCCTCCGCCGGCAGGTCGTACCGGAGCAGCGGCGGCATCGGGCTGAGCACCTCGACGTCCACCCCGGAGGCGTCCTGCTCCTGGATGCGCCGTTCGGCGTCGAAGAAGACGTCGCGGGCGGTGAACCGCATCTGGCCGAAGACCAGGGTGCGGGCGGTGTCGCCGTCGACCGGCTCCATCCGCGGGAAGCACGCCGGCGCGTCGGCCGGGTAGTCGCGGGGCAGCAGGTGGGCGTGCGCGTCGACGAGCACGGGGGCCTCCTCAGGCGGGCAGGTTGGGGTGGACCGACACGTGCACCGGGCTCTCGCCGGGCACCTCGCCGGCGAGCGTCTCGATGGCCAGCGCGGTGTCCTCGAGGCCGAACGTGTGGGTGTGCAGCTTCTCCAGCGGGAAGCGGCCGGACTCGATGAGCGCGATGGCCGCCTCCTGCCCGGCGAAGTCGACGCCGAACGCGCCCTTGACGGTGAGCGCCCGGTTGATGATCAGGTCGGTCGACAGCGGGATCTCCCGGCCGCCCTTGAGGCCGGCGAGCACGACGCGGCCGCCGTGCCGGGCGGCCAGCAGCGCGTCGGTGACCGGGCCGGCGGCCATCGGGGTGAGCTCGAGGACGACGTCGGCCATCTCGCCGTCGGTGATCTCCCGGACCCGCTCGACGACGTCCTCGCCGTCCGGGCCGACGACGACCGTGTGGTCGGCCCCGAACTCCCGGGCCAGCGCGAGCTTGTGCTCGTCGGCGGGCAGGCCGGTGATGACCACGGTGCCGGCGCCGGCGGCCTTGGCGGCGATGACCGCGGCGATCCCGCGCTGGCCGGCGCCGAGCACCACGACCGTGTCGCCGAGGCCGATCTCGCCGAGGTGGGCGGCCCACCGGACGCCGGCGCCCAGCGGGTTGAACATCACCGCGATCTCCGCGGGGATGGTGTTGTCGATCTTGTGCAGGACGGCGTTGGGCGTCAGGAACAGGTGCTCGGCGAAGCCGCCGAACAGGCTGGGCTGGGTGTCGATGCCGGTGACGCCGTGCCCGATGGTCCGGTTGCGGCAGGACTGGTAGCGCCCGGTCAGGCAGTTCTGGCAGGCCCGGCAGGGGACGATGACCTCCAGCGCCACCCGGTCGCCGGGCTGCACGCCCCACCGCTTCGCCGCGTTCTCACCGATCTCCTCGATGATGCCCATCGGCTCGTGGCCGGGGATGAACGCGTCGGTGCGGCCGCCGCCCATGTGGCCCTTGTAGGTCTCGACGTCGCTGCCGCAGATGCCGTTGGCCTCCACCCGCAGCAGGCCGCTGTCGGCGTCGATCTTCGGCCGGGGGAACTCGCGCATCTCGATCTTCCGCGGGCCCACCTGGACCGCGGCGCGGACCGTGTCGGTCATCGGTTCTCCTCTGCGGTGCCCGCGGCGACCGGCTCGGCCGGCCGCGGGAGGGGGAAGGGGGTGAGCCCGCCGCCGTCGAGGACGAGGGTCTGGGCGGTGACGTAGCCGGCGTCCTCGCTCGCGAGGTAGCCGACGGCGGCGGCGATGTCGTCCGGCGTGCCCGCGCGGCCGACCGGGATGTTGCGGCCGCGGGAGGCGATCGTCGCGGCGTGGTCCAGCGACGGGTCGGGGTCGAGGATGGCCCGGCTGGTGCCGACCAGCCCGGGGCAGATCGCGTTGACGGTGACACCCCAGGCGGCGACGTCCATGGCCAGCGCCCGGGTCATGCCGATGACGCCCGCCTTGGACGCGGAGTACGCCGCCGAGCGCGGCGCGGCCGACAGCCCGGCCATCGAGGCGATGTTGACGATCCGGCCGTACCGCTGGGCGCGCATCACCGGGACGGCGGCCTGGCTCATCAGGAACGTGCCGGTCAGGTTGACCCGGATGAGCCGCTCCCAGACCTCGAACGGCACCTCCTCGACGTCGGCCCGGTCGGCGCCCTGCGGCGCGGACGCGTTGTTGACCAGGACGTCGAGCCGGCCGAACTGCCCGGTCGCGGTGCCGACCATCCGCCGGGCGTCGTCCGGGTCGGCGATGTCGCCCAGCGCCGTGGCGACCTCTCCCCCGGCCTCGCGGATCTCCGCGGCCAGCTGGTCGATCCCGCCCCAGCGGTGCTGCTCGGGGACCCCGGCGACCTCCTGCCGGCGGTTGAGCACGCCGGTGGCCTGCAGGTCGGTGACCACGACGGCGTGCCCGGCGGCGGCGAGCCGGTGCGCGATGGCCTGGCCCATGCCGTCCCGCTTGCCGCAGCCGGTGACCAGCGCGACGCGCCTCATGCCTGCGCCACCGGCACCACGGCGTCGGGCCCGAGCGGCACCGTCTCGTCCTCCGGCTCGGCCGCACCGACGACCGCGGTGACCGGCGGCCCCGCGGGGAAGCGGTGCGGCGGGCCGCCCTCGACGGGCAGGATCGCGCCGGACACCCAGCGGGCGGCGTCGCTGAGCAGGAACAGCGCTGCGTGGGCGATGTCCCAGGCGGTGCCCTCGGTCTTCAGCGCCACCGACTGGCGGCGCGGCTCGCGGAGCTGCTCGTCCATGTTGGCCGCCGCGAACGCGCCCCAGATGGCGCCGACCTGCACGCAGTTGACCCGGATGCCCTGCGGGCCGAGCGTCGTGGCCGCTCCCTCGGTCAGGTTCTCCAGCCCCGCCTTGGCGACGCTGTAGACCATGCCGGGGCCGCGCATCTTCACGCCGACCGAGGAGATGTTCACGATGCTGCTGCCGGCCGGCAGCTGCGGGACGGCGTGCCGGGTGACCGACCACGCCGACCGCAGGTTGATGTCGACCAGCTGGTCGAACCGCTCGGGGGTGACCTCGAACAGCCCGGCCCGGTCGCCGGCGGCCACGTTGTTGACCAGCCCGTCGAGGCGGCCGAACGCGGCGGCCGCCTCGGCGACGGCGCGCCCGCAGGCCGCGTCGTCGGTGACGTCGGCGACCACCACGGCGGCCTCGCCGCCGGCGGCGGTGACCCGGTCGACGGTGCGCTGCGCGGCCGCGCGGTCGCGGTCGAGCACGACGACCTTGCCGCCGGCCGCGGTGACCAGCCGGGTGATGGCGTAGCCGACCCCGGGCAGGTCGCCGTTCTGGCCGCCGCCGGTGACGAGCACGACCCGGCCGGCCATGGACTGGCCGGCGCCGCCGAGCGGGTCCTCGAGCGGGTCAGGGGTGCTGGTCATCGAGCGGCCTCCAGGGGCTGGGCGGGGGTGGTGGGAGCGGTGCGGCCGACCACGGGCACGGCCCGGCCGGACCAGTCGGCGAACATCCGCACGACCATCGAGATCCCGGCGTTGCGGGCGCCGGCCACGGCGATCAGCAGGTGCCGCGGGTCGCCGTCGGGGAGCGTCCGCTGGAAGCCGTCCCCGTCGTCGCCGGGGACGGGGAGCGCGCCGTCGTCCTCGCGGGCGAAGCGCACGCCGTTGTCGCCGATGCCGTCCTTGCCGACCCGGTGCAGGTCGGCCAGCGAGCGGCCGCAGTGCTCGTACAGCCAGGCGCGGACGTCGGCCCGGCTGAACCCGGCGTCGGCCAGCAGCTGGGCGTGGTCGGGAGCGAAGACGACCCCGGCCGAGGCGTGCCGGAAGATCAGCACGCCGGTGCGGGAGATGGTGTCGGCGAAGTCGGCGAGCAGCTGCTCGGCGCTGCTGGTGTGCCGGTTGTCGACGAACTCGCAGGTGCGCAGCAGGGTCGCCGACACCGCCGAGCCGCCGCCGGGCAGCCCGGCCTCGGCGGCCAGCGGCTCCCAGGGGCTGTCCGCCTCGTTCTCGCCGAAGCAGATCTGCCAGCGGCCGGGCAGGCCCTGGGTGGCCTGCTCGAGCACGTGCGGGTGGATGCCGAAGGCGTTGCGGACGATCAGCCCGATGGCGCGCGCGATGGTCGCGTTGGGCCGGAAGCCGGGCCCGAAGACGCCGCCGGTGCTGTTGAGGCCGATCTCGTCGCGCACCGGGCCGTTGACGATGATCAGCGGCGCCGGGCCGCTGGTCGACTGCCACCCGCCGCCGCCGGTGGCCCGCTCGAGCATGAGCGCGTCCCAGGCGGCGAGCACCACCGGGAAGTACTCGGGCCGGCAGCCGGCCATCGCCGCGTTGATCGCCGCGGTCTCCAGGGTGACCGAGCGGTCCAGCTGCGGCAGCCGCCCGATCACCTCGTCGGCCGGTCGGTCGGTGGTGGCCAGGAACTGCTCCAGCAGGGGCAGGCTGACCGGTACCAGCGGCAGGCCGTCGGACCAGCCCTGCGCGTAGCAGTGCTCGATCGCCGCCTGGGCGGCGTCGGGGTCCAGCAGCTCGGTCACGCCCGCTCCCCCGCCAGCAGCCCGACCACGTCGGGGAGCAGGTGCTTCGCACGCTCGGCGACCTGCTGCGGGCTGAGGACGGCGACCGGGTGCGCCGTCCGGGCGTACCGGTAGCCGGGCGCGCCGCGCAGCTCGGCCATCGCGTCCGCGGTCGCGACGAAGGCCTCGCTGCAGATGACCGCCGCCGGCAGCCCGGCCTGCTCGAACCGGATGCCGTCGGCCACCGCCGACGCGCTGCACGACCCGCAGTCGCCGACCGCGGTGATCACCAGGTCGCAGTCGCCCGCGAACTCGGTCACCACCTCGTCGCTGACCGGCATCGCGAACACCTGCTTGGTGGCCCGCCGGGTCACCCGGACGCCGTGCTCGGCCTCCAGCAGCGCGCCGATCTCGTCCAGCAGCAGCGCGGCGTTGTGCTTGGTGTTCTCCAGCAGGCCCACCCGCAGCCCGGTGAGGTCCGGGCGGCGGGGGGCGAGCTGGCCGGCCGGCCGGTCCGTCCCGGCCGGGGCGGGGGCCCCGGCGAGGACGGACGTGCGGCCGGTCGGGTCCAGGATCGCGTTGGGCTCACGGGTGGGCAGGGTCGGGGTCGTCATCGCTCAGTCCTCGTGGACGATGACGCCGCGGATGTTCTTGCCGTCGTTGAGGTCCTTGTAGGCCTCGTTGACCTCGTCGAGGGCGTACGTGCGGGTGACCAGCTCGTCGAGCTTGAGGTCACCGGCGCGGTACAGGCCCAGCAGCTTGGGGATGTCCGACAGCGGGTTGCAGTCGCCGAACAGCGCGCCGCGGATCTGCCGCTGGTAGCCGATGAGCATCCCGGCGTGCACGTGCACGGCCTTCTCGTTGATGTGCCCGACGCCGGTGATGGTGACCTTGCCGCCCTTGCCGGTCATCAGCACCGCGGCCTGGACCATCTCCTCGGTGACCACGCCCGGGGTGAGGATGACGTGGTCGGCCAGCTGCCCCCACGTCGTCTCGACCACGAAGTCGTGCGCCTCCTTGGCCGAGGCGAACGCGTGGGTGGCGCCGAACACCGGGGCCATCTCGCGCTTGAACTCGACCGGGTCGACGACGACCACGTTCTTGGCACCGGCGAACCGGGCGCCCTGGACGGCGTTGCTGCCCACACCGCCGGCCCCGAAGACGACGACGGTGTCCCCGGCCCGGACGCCGGCGGCGTAGACCGCGGAGCCCCAGCCGGTCGGGACGCCGCAGCCGACGAGGCTGGCGACCTCGAACGGGATGTCGTCGGCGATCGGGACGACGGCCCACTCGGAGACGACGGCGTACTGCGAGAAGGTGCCCAGCGAGCAGAAGCCGCCGAGGTCCTCGTCGCCGAGGTGGAAGCGGAAGGTGCCGTCGAGGAACATGCCGCTGCCGGCGTTGAGGCCCTTCTCGCACATGTTCTGGTGCCCGGTGGAGCACGGCCGGCAGTAGCCGCAGGCGGGGATGTAGGAGCAGACGACCCGGTCGCCGACCTTGACCCGGCGGACGTCGGGGCCGACCGACTCGACGATGCCGGCGCCCTCGTGGCCGCCGACCATCGGGAAGCGGACCGGCGCGTCCCCGGCGGTGATGTGGTCGTCGGAGTGGCACAGGCCGGAGGCGGCGAACTTGACCCGGACCTCGTGCGCCTTGGGCTCGTCGAGCTGGAGGTCGACCATCTCCCAGCCGATGTGCGGCCCCCGGGCGATGGCGGCGTGCGTGGTGATGCTCATCGGGATGCGCTCCTCGGGGTGCTGGCGTGGGTGGTGGGCTCAGGCACCGGTGCCCCGCAGGGACACCGTCTTGACCTGCGTGTAGTCCAGGACGGAGTCGGCGCCCATGGTGCGGCCGAAGCCGGAGCGCTTGTAGCCGCCGAAGGGGCCGCCGATGACGCCGGCGCCGAGGGCCGCGTTGACCGCCACCTGGCCGGCCTGCAGGCCGCGGGAGAACTTCACGGCCTTGCCCACGTCGCGGGTCCAGACCGAGGCGACCAGGCCGTAGTCGGTGCCGTTGGCCACCCGCAGCGCCTCGTCCGCGTCGGCGACGGCGGTGACGCCGAGCACCGGGCCGAAGATCTCCTCCTGGTGGATCCGCATCTGCGGGTCGACGTTGTCGAAGAGGGTCGGCTCGACGAAGAAGCCGCGCTCGAACTGGGCGCCCGAGGGGCGGCCGCCGCCGAGCACCAGGTCGGCGCCCTCCTCCTGGCCCAGCTGCATGTACTTGAGCACGCGCTCCTGCTGCTTGGCGTTGATCAGCGGGCCCATGTTGACCTGCTCGTGCCACGGGCCGACCTTGACCTGCGACATGTGCTCGGCCAGCCGCTGCACGACCTCGGCGTGCACCGACCGCTCGACGACCACCCGGGAGCCGGCGGCGCAGATCTGGCCGGTGTTGAGGGTGATGCCGCGGGCGATCGCCGGGATGGCGGCGTCCAGGTCCGCGTCGCCGAGGATGACCTGCGGGGACTTGCCGCCCAGCTCCAGGTGCAGCGGGGTGAGGTTCTCCGCGCAGGCGGCCATGATCAGCGACCCGGTCTGCGGCGAGCCGGTGAAGCTCATCCGGCGGATCCGCGGGTGCGCCGGGATGGCCGCGCCGGCCTCGTGGCCGTAGCCGGTGACGACGTTGACCACGCCCGGCGGGATGCCGGCCTCGAGCGCGAGCCGGGCCAGCGCCAGCGCGGTCAGCGGCGCGTCCTCGGCCGGCTTGATGACGATGGTGTTGCCGGCGGCGATCGCCGGGCCGACGTCGGTGACGAACATCGGGCCGGGGGCGTTCCACGGGATGATCGCGCCGACCACGCCGTAGGGCTCGCGCAGCGTGAGGCCGAGCGCGTCCGGGGTGTAGGTGGGCAGCGACAGGCCCTGCACCTTGTCGGCCTGGCCGGCGGTGAAGCGCAGCTGGCCGGCCATCGGCGGCGGACCCCAGTGCGGCCGGCCGACCTCCTGCGACTCCAGCTTGTCCAGCTCGCCGATGTTGTCCTCGATCAGCTGCGCCCAGCGGAACAGCAGCGCGGCGCGGGCGGTGGCGTTGGTGTCGCGCCAGGCCGGGAACGCGGCCTCGGCCGCGCGGACCGCGGCGTCGACGTCGGCGGCCCCGCCACGGGGCACGCGGGCGAGCACGTCGCCGGTGGCCGGGTTGATGACCTCGATGGTCTGGCCGTCGGCGGCCGGGACCCAGTCACCGCCGATGAGCTGGGCGTTGTCGATGATGAGCGGGCTGCCGGTCTGCGGGCCGGGAGGGGCGATCGTCATGGCTGGGTCCTCAGTGCTCGTGGATGATGACGCCGCGGACGTTCTTGCCGTCCAACATGTCCTGGTAGCCCTGGTTGACGTCCTCGAGCCGGTACGTGCGGGTGATCAGCTCGTCGAGCTTCAACTTCCCGGACCGGTAGAGGGACAGCAGCCGAGGGACGTCGAACAGCGGGTTGCAGGCGCCGAAGATCGCGCCCTGGATCCGCCGCTGGTAGCCGATGAACATCCCGGGGTGCTCGTTGATCCAGCCGTTGCCCACGGCGGTCACGGTCACCTGGCCGGTCTTGCCGACGACCTTGAGCGCGTCGGCGATCACCTCGTCGTGCAGCACGCCGACGGTGATGATCGCGTGGTCGGCCAGCTGGCCCCAGGTGGACTCGACGACGAAGTCGTGCGCCTCCTTGGCCGAGGCGAAGGTGTGGGTGGCACCGAAGACGGTGGCCATCTCGCGCTTGAACTCGACCGGGTCCACCACGATGACGCGCTCGGCGCCGGCCAGGGCCGCGCCCTGCACCGCGTTGCTGCCGACGCCGCCGGAGCCGTAGATGACGACGGTCTGCCCGGCGCGGACGCCCGCGGCGTGCACCGCGCTGCCCCAGCCCGTCGGGACGCCGCAGCCGACGAGGCTGGCGACCTCGAACGGGATGTCCTCACCGATCGGGATGACCGAGTACTCGCTGACCACCGCGAACTGGCTGAACGTGCCCAGCACGCACAGGCCGCCGAAGTCCTCGCCGTTCTGGTGGAACCGGAAGGTGCCGTCGGCGAACATGCCGGTCGAGGCGTTCTTGCCCTCGTCGCAGAGGTTCTGCCGGCCGGTGGAGCAGTACCGGCACTTGCCGCAGGCCGGGATGAACGAGCAGACGACGTGGTCGCCGACCTTGACCCGGGTGACGCCCTCGCCGACCGCGTCGATGATGCCGGCGCCCTCGTGCCCGCCGACCACGGGGAAGCGCATCTGCGCGTCGCCCTTCTGGATGTGGTCGTCGGAGTGGCAGAGCCCGGCGGCCATGAACTTGACGCGCACCTCGTTGGCCTTGGGGTCGTCGAGCTCCAGCTCGGTGATCTCCCAGGGCTTGCCGGGCTCGCGGCAGACCGCGGCGCGGGTGGTCACACTCATCTGGACCCTCTTCCTGCTGGTGGGTGGCCGCTTCGGCAGTGGGGCCGCGGCACTCGGTCCGGGGTGGTGGTGTCCGCGCCGGACCACGGGCGGCCGCTGATCACGATGCTCAGCCCGAGTGGCCTGGGCCACACCTCTCCCGTCGCACGGAAGACCGCAGCTCGGGGGCCCGCGGAGGCGGCTCGGCGGGCCGCGGGGGCCTGCCTGAGCGCCGGCTGGGCACACCTTCCCCAGGGTGGAAAGCGGGGTTCTCCGGTCCGCGCCGCCGTCCCTACCGTCCTCGGCGTCGGCGTGACGCGGACCACACGGTCCGTCCCGTCCCCGCCGCGCGACACCGCCGCGGCACCGCCGCCTCCCCGTTCCCAGCCAGCCGCAGCGAGAGGACCTGGCGTTGATCGACAAGTACCGCGAGGACGTGCTGTCCGTGGTCGACCAGATCCCCTCGGGGGCCTCCATCGCCGTCGGGGGGTTCGGCAGCTCCGGGCGGCCGGACGCGCTCATCGACGCGCTGTGCGAGCTGGACCGCCGCGACCTGCACGTCTACGTCAACAACGTGGGCAACGACTTCAGCGGCATCGGCCGCCTCCTCCACGAGGGGCGGTTGCGCCGGTTCACCGGGTCGTTCCCGGTGCTCCCGGAGTTCTACGACGAGTACTTCGCCGGCAAGGTGGAGCTGGAGCTCGTGCCCCAGGGCACCCTGGCGGAGCGGATGCGCGCCGGCGGGGCCGGGATCCCGGCGTTCTTCACCCCCTCCGGCGCCGGCACGATGCTCGCCGACGGCTCCTTCACCCTCCGGTACAGCCCCGAGGGCGGCGTGGCCGAGCACGTGCCGGCCAAGGAGCACCGGCTGATCAACGGCCGCGAGTGCGTGCTCGAGGAGGGCATCGTCGCCGACTACGCCCTGGTGAAGGCGCACCGCGCCGACCGCCGCGGCAACCTGCGCTTCCGGTTGTCGGCCCGCAACTTCAACCCGATCGCCGCCATGTGCGGGCGCACCACGCTGGCCGAGATCGAGGAGCTCGTCCCGGTCGACGAGCTGCACCCCGACGACATCCACCTCCCCGGGGTGTTCGTGGACGAGCTGGTGCCGTCCACCACCGCCGCCCGCGAGCTGGTCGAGAGGACCGCGTCATGACCGCCACCACCCCCGCGCCGACGACCGGGACCGCGCCCGCGGCGCCGGCCGCTCCCCCGCAGGGCCGCACCCGCGACGGCATCGCCGAGCGGCTGGCCGCGGACCTGCAGGACGGGTACGTCGTCAACCTCGGCGTCGGCATCCCGCTGGAGGTGCCCCGCTTCCTGCCCGACGACGTCGAGGTGGTGCTGCACGCGGAGAACGGCGTCCTGGGCCTCGGCCCCGCGCCGGACGGCCCGGGCGACCCCGACCTCACCGACGCCGGCAAGCAGCCGATCACGCTGCTGAGCGGCGCCGCGATCACCGACTCGGCGATGTCGTTCGCGATGATCCGCGGCGGCCACCTGGACGTCACCGTGCTCGGCGCGCTGCAGGTCGCCGCCAACGGCGACCTCGCCAACTGGTACGTCCCCGGCCGCAACCCGGCCGTCGGCGGCGCGATGGACCTGGTCGCCGGCACCCCGCAGGTGTGGGTGGCCATGGAGCACGTCGACCGCAAGGGCCGGCCGAAGATCGTGCCGGAGTGCACGATGCCGCTGACCGGGCGCGCCTGCGTGACCCGCGTCTACACCGACCTGGCCGTCTTCCATGTGGTGGACGGCGGCCTGCGGCTGGTCGAGTGCGCGCCGGGCGTCACGCCCGAGCAGGTGCGCGCCGCCACCGCCGCGCCCTACACGGAGGACCTCGCATGAGCAGCCCCGCCTACCCCGGCCCCCGGATCGACCTCGACGCGATCACCGCCATCGACGTGCACACCCACGTGCACCGCTCGGTGTCCGCTCCCCCGCCGTCCGGCTCGCAGGGCGAGGACATGGGCGCCTACTTCGGCATCGGCACCATGCCGCAGTACACGGTGCCGCAGCTGGCCGACTACTACCGCGAGCGGAACATGGCCGCGGTGGTCTTCGGCGTCGACAGCGTCACGCACACCGAGGAGGGCACCCCGACCAACGAGGAGGTCGCGGAGCAGGCCGCCGAGCACGCCGACGTGATCATCCCGTTCGCCAGCATCGACCCGCACCGCGGCGCCGAGGGCGTGGCGATGGCGCGCCGGCTGGCCCGCGACTACGGGGTGCGCGGGTTCAAGTTCCACCCGAACACCCAGGCGTTCGCCCCCAACGACCCGATCGCCTACCCGCTGTACGAGGTGATCCAGGAGTTCGGGCTCATCGCGCTGTTCCACTCCGGGCAGACCGGCGTCGGTGCCGGCACCCGGGGCGGCGGCGGCATCCGGCTGAAGTACTCGAACCCGATGCTCGTCGACGACGTCGCGGTCGACTTCCCCGACCTGGACATCATCCTGGCCCACCCGTCCTTCCCCTGGCAGGACGAGGCGCTGTCGGTGGCCACCCACAAGCCGCGGGTGCACATCGACCTGTCCGGCTGGTCGCCGAAGTACTTCCCGCCGCAGCTGGTGCAGTACGCCAACTCGCTGCTGCGGGACAAGGTCCTCTTCGGGTCGGACTTCCCGGTCATCACCCCGGAGCGCTGGGTGAAGGACTTCGGCGAGCTGAAGATCAAGGACGAGGTCCGCCCGAAGATCATGAAGGACAACGCCGCCCGCCTGCTCGGGCTCGGCTGAGGAGGACGGCAGACATGCAGGACGTCGACGGGCGGGTCGCCTTCATCACCGGCGGGTCCAGCGGCATCGGCCGCGGGATCGCGCTGGCCTTCGCCCGTGCGGGCATGCAGGTGGTGGTCACCGGCCGCCGCCAGGAGCACATCGACGAGACGCTCGCCGAGTTCGACGCGGCCGGCCTGACGGCGGAGGCGCGGCAGCTGGACGTCACCGACGCCGCCGCCGTGGAGGACGCGGCCGCGGAGACCGTCGCCCGGTTCGGCCGGGTGGACGTGCTGGTCAACAACGCCGGCATCGGGCTCACCGGCCCGGTGATGGGCGCGACCGCCAGCGACTGGGACTGGCTGATCGACGTCAACATCAAGGGCGTCGGCAACGGGCTGCGCGCGTTCGTGCCGCGCATCCGCGAGGGCGGCCGGGGCGGCCACGTCGTCACCACGACGTCGATGGCCGGGCTGCTGCCGGTCGTCGCGGGGCTGTACAGCATGACCAAGGCCGCGGTGATCGCGCTGTCGGAGGCGCTGGCCATCGAGCTGGCGCCGGAGGGCATCGGCGTCTCGGCGTACTGCCCCGGCCCGGTGCACAGCAACATCGCCGCCGGCGTCGCCGCCCGGCCCGCGCAGTACGGCGAGAGCGGCTACACGCCGCCGCCGGCGGAGTTCCTCGAGCGGGCCAAGCAGCAGCCGTACATGAGCTACCTGGAGGCAGGCGAGCGGGTGCTCAACGGCGTGCGCCGCGGCGACCTGTTCATCCTGACCCACCCGGAGTTCAAGGAGGGCGTGCGCGAGCGGTTCGAGACGACGCTGGCCGCGTTCCCCGACGAGCCGATCGACGAGGAGCGGGCTGCGGTGATCCCGTTCCTGACGTCCTCGCCGATCTACGCGCCGGAGAACCGGCTGCCGAGCCCGCGGCTCACCGACCTGGTGCCCTGATCGACCTGTGGACTGACCGCCTGGTCCGACGAACGGCCGGTCCTGCCCCTCTGGGCGGGGCCGGCCGTTCGGCGTCCTGCCCGGTCCGACGTTTGACAACATGTTGTCATGTACGCCAGGGTGGCAGGGCCGCGGACCCGCGGCGCCCGACGCCGCACCCAGGAGAGCGCCCGTGCACCTCGCCTCGATCCGCCTCATCACCGACGACGTGGACTCCCTCGTCGACTTCTACGAGGAGGTGACGCAGGTGGCCGCGGAGCGCCCCGCACCCGTCTTCGCGGAGCTGCGCTACGCCACGTGCACCCTCGCCATCGGCCACTCCTCGACGGCCGCGCTGTTCAACGGCGCCGCCCAGCCGGCGAGCAACCGCACCGCGATCCTCGAGTGGGTGGTCGACGACGTCGACGCCGAGTTCGACCGGCTGCAGCCGGTCGTGACCGCGTGGGAGATGGCGCCGACCACGATGCCGTGGGGGAACCGGTCGATCCTCTTCCGCGACCCCGACGGGAACCTCGTCAACCTCTTCACGCCGGTCTCCGAGGACGCCCGCCGGCGCTTCCAGCGCGCCTGACCGCTCCGGTCAGGCGTCGCGCAGGACGGCCAGCAACCGCCGGACCGCCTGGTGGCCGTCCTGCAGGTCGGCCGCCGCGGTGTCCGGCAGCCAGCGACCCCGCTCCTGCGCCGCACGGTCGGAGATCCGCTGCAGCAGGGCCTCCCCGGCGGGGGTGAGCCGGATGAACGGCGACGTCCGGTGGTCCGGGTTCGGGGCCGGGTGGGCGAGGCCTCGGGCGACGAGGTCGTCCGCGCTGCGCTGGACCGCCTGCCGGGTGGTCCCCAGCCGGCGCGCCGCCTGGGGCACCGTCAGCGGCTCGGCCGAGAAGACGCTGAGCGCGTACCAGCGCGCCCGGGTCTGGTCCTCCGCACGGGCGATGGCATCGGCCATCTCCCGGAACCGCCCGGCGAGCTCCTGGACGTCGGCGATGAACAGCGCCAGGGCGCCGTCCAGGCCGTCGTCCGGGAAGTTGACAGCCTGTTGTCGATCCGGCACGTCCGGGACGCTAGCAGCACGAGCCCGCACGCGACGGAGCCCGACCCGGTCGTCACCGGGTCGGGCTCCGCCCTGTGCCAGCGCCGCCCCGGGCCGCGGCAGGACGGCCGGGGCGGCGCCGCGTCTCAGCCGGCGGCGCCGGGCAGCGGGGTGCTGTCGAGCGGGACCACCGGCACGGGGCCGGCGATGTCCTCGGGGGCGGCCGGGAAGTAGGCGAAGTTCTTCGCCCGGGCGCCGCCGTCGACGACCAGGTCGGTGCCGGTGATCAGCCGCGCGTAGTCCGAGCACAGCCAGGCGACGGCGTGGCCGATGTCGGTCGGCGTCCCGGTGCTGCCCATCGGCACCAGCGGCGGCCGTTCCCCCGACCAGCGCGAGGGACGGCGCCACGGCTCGTCGCCGCCGTCGCCCCCGAGCCCGCCGCCCTTGCGGCCGGCGTTGAGCATGTCCGCCGGCCGGCCGGAGACGGCGAACTCGGCGAGCAGCTCGGGGTTGTCGACCGTCGGTGCGGTCGGGGTGTAGCCGTTCACCCGGATGCCGTACGGCGCGAGGTCCATCGCCGCGGCGCGGACGAAGTTGTTCACCCCGCCCTTGTTCCAGGCGTAGGCGATGACCCCGGGCGAGCCGTTCCAGCCGTTGGACGACGAGATGCACACGATCGAGCCGCGGATGCCCCGCTCGGCCATCGCCCGCCCGACGATCTTCGTGTTCAGGAAGTAGCCGAGCCCGGACACCTTGATCGACCGCTCGAAGGTCTCGGCGGTCTCGTCCAGCACGCCGCGGCCGCCGAGCATCGCCGCGTTGTTGACCAGGATGTCGATCCGGCCCCACCGCTCCAGCACCGCGTCGACGTAGGCCTGCACGGCCGCCTCGTCGGTGACGTCGCCGGGCGCGGCCATCGCCTCGCCGCCGTTGCGCTCGATCCGTGCGATCGCGGTCTTGATGACGCCCTCGTCGACGTCGTTGCAGGCCACCTTCGCGCCGTACCGGGACAGCGCCAGCGCGATGCCGCTGCCGATGTTCGGGCCGACGCCGGTGACGAGGGCGACCTTGCCCTCGAGGGAGACCTCCATCAGTGCGCGTCGACCGGGTAGGTGAGCTGGATGCTGTCGGGCTCCACGCCGAGCACCGGCGCGAGCATCTGCTGCATGAGCGGCTTGGGCACCAGGCACTCCTCGCAGGCGTCGGGGCCCGCGACGATGGTCACCGCGGCCGCGCTGCCCTGCAGGTCGACGTCCATCCGGTAGTCGTCCGCCTGCAGGGTCTGGCGCAGCTGGTCCAGCTGCTTCTCGTCGACGGTCACGGGTGCTCCTCCTGGGTGGTCCAGCGGACGGGGACGGACCGGCGGGACCACGAGGCCCAGCCGAACGGGCGGAAGACCATGGAGATGGCGGCGTTCGCGGCGCCGGCCACCACCACGGTGATGTCCTCGGGCGACGGCATCATCGCCAGCGGGGTGTCGTCGTCCGGGTCGCTGCCGGGCTCGGCCTTCCCGGCCGCGCGGACGTCCGCGCGGGACCGGACGGCGTGCTCGAACAGCCACTGCTGGACGTCGGCGCGCGAGTACCCGGCGTCCGCCAGGGTCTGCGCGTGCTCCGGGCCGAGGACGAGGCCGCCGGTGGAGTGCCGCACCCCGAGGTAGGCGCCGAGCCGGCCGAGCGTGTCGGCGAAGTCGAACAGCACCGACTCGGCGCTCTCGGTGTGCCGGTTGTCGACGTACTCGCAGGTGCGGATCAGCATCGCCGAGACGGCGTCGGTGCCGGCCTCGAGCCCGCCGAGCACGCTGAGCGGCTCCCACGGGGAGAGCTCCTCGTTCTCGCCCAGGCAGATCGACCAGCGGCCGGGCAGGCCCTGGGTGGCCTGCTCCAGCTCCTGCGGCTTGATGCCGAAGCCGTTGCGCACCACCAGGCCGAGCGCGCGGGAGATGGTGGCGTTGGCGCGGAAGCCGGGGCCGAAGACGCCGCCGGCGTAGTTGATGCCCAGCCGGTCGCGCACCGGGCCGTTGACCACCAGCAGCGGCGCCGGCCCGCTGGTCGACTGCCAGGCGCCACCGCCGGCGGCGGGCTCGCCCTGCAGCGCCTCCCAGGCGGCCAGCACCACGGGGAAGTACTCGGGCCGGCAGCCGGCCATGATCGCGTTGACCGCGACCTGGGCGACGGTCACCCGCCGGTGCAGGTGGCCCTGCTCGCCGACGACGGCGTCCGGCGCCAGGTCGGTGGTGGCCAGGAACTCCTCGACGTCCGCGGCGGTGGCCGGCACCACCGGGAGGCCGTCGGTCCAGCCCTGCGCGTAGCAGTGCTCGATCGCCTCCCGGGCGTACCGGACCGGGTCGGCGACGGGGTCCGCGACGGTGCTCACGCGTCGTCCCCGTGACCGGTCAGCAGCGCGACGAGCTCGGGCAGCGCCTGCTCGGCGCGGCCGTGCACGCCCTCGCGGGTGAGGCTGGCGACGGGGTGCGGCGTCGTCACGTAGGAGTAGCCGGGCGTGCCCTGCAGCGCGGCCATGGCGTCGGCGCTGACCCGGAACGCGTCGCTCACCAGCACGACGCTGGGGATGCCCGCGGCCTCGAGCTGCAGCCCGTCGGCGACGGCCGAGGCGCTGCACGAGCCGCAGTCCCCGACGCCGACCACGACGACGTCGCACTCGCCCTTGAGGTCCTCGATGATCTCCGGCGGGGCCGGGTGGACGATGCTCGGCTTGGTGCGGGTGATCACTGCCTTCGCGCCGTAGCGCGACTCCAGCAGCCCGGCGACCTCCTCGAGGAAGGCGCCGGCGTTCCGCTTGGTGTTGGCCAGCAGGCCCAGCCGCTTGCCCGCCAGGTCGGCGGGGCGGACGGCCAGCGCCGTCCGGCCGCGGTCGGCGTCCGCGGGCGGGCCGACCGTGGGGTCGATGATCGTGTCGAACACGGCGCGCTCCTCGGGGTCCGGGAGGCCGGACTGCGGCCCCGGTGACGGAAAGGTAGGAGCGCCGGTGTGGCGTGGGCCACGGCTTTCCCGTGACGCGGAATGACGATCGACCAGCCGTGAGCGGGCGGCCACGGTGGACGCTGGACCGTCATATGTCCCGCCTCGCCTGGACTTCCCGGCCGGTGCTTGACAACGCCGTCAGCGGGAACTGAAGGTGACGTGCGCCACGCTCGCATGCGTGGGACCGCACCCCTTCGATCCAGGAGGACGACGTGCCGGCAACGACGCCGCTCCCCACTCCCCCGCGACGCGCCTCCTCCCCCCGGCCGTCGGCCCCCGAGGCCCGCCGACCCGACGACCTGCACCCCTCGACGGCGGCCGGCCGAGCGCTGGCGGTCCTCGCCGCCTTCGGCCCGGAGCACCCCTCCCTCTCCCTGTCCGAGATCAGCCGCCGCACCGGGCTGTCGCTGACGACCACCCACCGGCTGGTCGGCGAGCTGCGCGAGTGGGGCGCGCTCGAGCGCGGTGCCGACGGCCGCTACGGCATCGGCCTGCGCCTGCTGGAGCTCGGCGCGCTGGCCCCGCACGGTCTCCAGCTGCGCGAGATCGCGCTGCCGTTCCTCGACGACCTGCACCACGCGACCCGCGCGAACGTGCACCTCGCGGTCCGCGACGGGCACGACGTCGTCTACGTGGAGGCGCTGCGGGCCCGGGGTGCGGTCCAGGTGCTCTCCCGGCTGGGCGGGCGGTGGCCGCTGCACGCCACCGGCACCGGGCAGGTGCTGCTGGCCTTCGCCACCCCGGAGATCCAGCGCGAGGTGCTCAGCTCACCGCTGCGCCGGTACACCACCAACACGATCACCGACGTCGCCCACCTGCGCCGGGTGCTCGCCGAGGTGCGCCGCACCGGGGTCGCGATCGCCGAGAACCAGCTGCCGCCGGCGGGTGCGCTCGCCGTGGCGGTGCCCGTGCGCGGGCAGCGCGACGAGGTGGTCGCCTCGCTCGGGGTCACCATCTCCCGCGGCTCCGCCCGCGCCCAGGCGCTGGTGCCGGTGCTCGCCGCCGCGGCCCGCGGCATCAGCCGGGCGCTGGGCGCCCCGTCGGTCAGCACCGTCGACCCCCGGTCGGTGCGCCGCACCATGGAGCCCGACCTGCTCTGACGCCTCGCCGGCTGCTCGGGGTCAGGCCACCCCGAGCAGCCGGGGCAGGGCGGTGCCGATCGGCTCCCGGACGACGAGGTCGGCCATCCCGTCGTACGGCGTCGGCTCGCCGTTGACCACCACGACCCGGGCGCCGGAAGCCGCCGCCAGGTCGACCAGCCCGGCCGCCGGGTGCACCTGCAGCGAGGTGCCGACGGCGAGGAGCACGTCGCAGTCCCCCGCCGCGAGCGCCGCCGCTTCGATCACGTCGGCGTCCAGCAGCTGGCCGAAGCTGATCGTGGCCGACTTGAGGATCCCGCCGCAGACCGTGCACGCCGGGTCCGGGTCACCGGCGTCCAGCCGCGCGACGGTCTCCGCCATCGGCCGCCGGTCGCGGCAGCCCAGGCACTCGGTCTCCCGCACCGTGCCGTGCAGCTCGAGCACGTCGGTGTTCCCCGCCTCGGTGTGCAGCCCGTCGACGTTCTGGGTGAGCAGCGCCCGCAGCCGGCCCTGCCGCTGGAGGTCGACCAGCGCCGCGTGCCCGGCGTTGGGGCGCGCGCCCAGCCCGGTCGTGTGCCGCATCGCCCACGCCTTGCGCCGGATCGCCGGGTCCGCGACGTAGTAGGACAGCGTCACCAGCTTCTCGGCGTCCGGGTCGCGGGTCCACACGCCGTCGGGGCCGCGGTAGTCGGGGATGCCGCTGTCGGTGGAGATGCCGGCGCCGGTGAGCACCGTGATGCGGCGCGCGCCGGAGAGCCAGCCGGGCAGCGGGTCGGGGACCGTCACGCCGTCCACGCTAGGGGGTGCGCCCGCTCCCGGCCGCCCGCTTCGGCGGCTTCCCGCGCCAGGCCAGGCTCTGCGCGTCCAGCTCGCGCAGCAGCGGGTCCCCCTCGGCGAGCAGCCGGTCGGCCAGGGCCACGGCGGCGGCCAGCTGCTCGTCGTCCAGCTGCTCGAACGCCGGCGACCGGCGCCGGTCGAGCACGTCGTACCAGCGCCCGCCCACGGTCGTGTCCAGCACGATGCGGCCGAAGCAGTGGTCGGCGGTCACCACCCACTGATCGGCGCGGGCCCGCCGCGGCAGCTCGCCCAGCACCAGGTCGCGGTACCGCGCGAGCAGGGTCGCGCGGTGCGGTGTCGGCGCGGGCACGGGCCCACGGTACGGCCGCGCACCGGTGATCCCACTCACTGAGGGTGAGGGAAGGGCAGCCTTGGTCGGCGTGGGCGGAGCAGGGCTGGGATGATGCGGGGTGGCAAGTCGAGGCGCAGGAGCGCAGGACCAGCGAGGGTGAGGCGCAAGCAGTGGCAGCCAGCAAGGACAGCTTCGGGGCCAGGACGACGCTCGACGTCGACGGGACCGAGTACGACATCTACCGGCTCGACGCGGTGGAGGGCTCCGACAAGCTGCCCTTCAGCCTGAAGGTGCTCCTGGAGAACCTCCTCCGCACCGAGGACGGCGCGAACATCACCGCCGACCACATCCGCGCCCTGGCGAACTGGGACCCGTCGGCCGAGCCCGACCAGGAGATCCAGTTCACCCCGGCGCGCGTGGTGATGCAGGACTTCACCGGCGTCCCGTGCATCGTCGACCTCGCCACCATGCGCGAGGCGATGTCGGAGATCGGCGGCGACCCGAACCGGATCAACCCGCTGGCGCCGGCCGAGCTGGTCATCGACCACTCGGTGATCGCCGACGTCTTCGGCACCCCGGAGTCGTTCGAGCGCAACGTCGAGATCGAGTACCAGCGCAACGGCGAGCGCTACCAGTTCCTCCGCTGGGGCCAGGGCGCGTTCGACGACTTCAAGGTCGTCCCCCCGGGCACCGGCATCGTGCACCAGGTCAACATCGAGCACCTGGCGCGCGTGGTGTTCCCCCGCCAGGAGGGCGACCGGGTCGTCGCCTACCCCGACACCTGCGTGGGCACCGACTCGCACACCACCATGGTCAACGGCCTCGGCGTGCTGGGCTGGGGCGTCGGCGGCATCGAGGCCGAGGCCGCGATGCTCGGCCAGCCCGTCTCGATGCTCATCCCCCGCGTCGTCGGCTTCAAGCTGACCGGCGAGCTGCCCGACGGCTCGACCGCCACCGACCTGGTGCTCACGATCACCGAGATGCTGCGCCAGCACGGCGTGGTCGGGAAGTTCGTCGAGTTCTACGGCGCCGGCGTCTCCGCCGTCCCGCTGGCCAACCGCGCCACGATCGGCAACATGAGCCCGGAGTTCGGCTCGACCGCCGCGATCTTCCCGATCGACGGCGAGACGATCAGCTACCTCCGGCTGACCGGCCGCTCCGAGGAGCAGATCGCGCTCGTCGAGGCCTACGCCAGGACGCAGGGCCTGTGGCACGACGACGACCGCGAGCCGGCCTTCTCCGAGTACCTGGAGCTGGACCTCTCCACGGTCGTGCCGAGCATCGCCGGCCCGAAGCGGCCGCAGGACCGCGTCGCGCTGACCAACGCCAAGGAGGCGTTCCGCGAGGCGCTGCCCACCTACGCGCCCGACGGCGCCAGCGAGCCGGACGACGCCGCCGGGGCGCGGTCCACCGTCGACGAGTCGGTCGAGGAGACCTTCCCGGCGTCGGACCCGGCCAGCCCGTTCGCCGAGGGCAACGGGGACGCCGGCAAGCCGCACCCGTTCATCCCCGGCCAGCCCCTTCCCGACCGGGCCACCCGGCCGACCAAGGTCGTGATGGAGGACGGCACCGAGACCTTCGTCGACCACGGGCACGTGACGATCGCGGCGATCACCTCCTGCACCAACACGTCGAACCCTTCGGTCATGATCGGTGCCGCGCTGCTGGCCAAGAAGGCCGTCGAGGCCGGGCTTGCGACCAAGCCGTGGGTGAAGACGACGCTGGCCCCGGGCTCCAAGGTCGTCACCGACTACTACGAGAAGGCGCAGCTCACCCCGTACCTGGAGAAGCTCGGCTTCTACCTGGTCGGCTACGGCTGCACCACCTGCATCGGCAACTCCGGCCCGCTGCCGGAGCCGATCAGCAAGGCGGTCAACGAGGCCGACCTCGCCGTCGTCTCGGTGCTCTCGGGCAACCGGAACTTCGAGGGCCGGATCAACCCGGACATCAAGATGAACTACCTGGCGTCCCCGCCGCTGGTGATCGCCTACGCGCTCGCCGGCACGATGGACCTCGACCTCACCAGCGAGCCGCTGGGCAAGGGCACCGACGGGCAGGACGTCTACCTGCACGACATCTGGCCCTCGCCGCACGAGGTGCAGCAGGTCATCGACGAGGCCGTCACCGCCGAGATGTTCGCCGCCGACTACGCGGACGTCTTCGCCGGCACCGAGCAGTGGCAGAACCTGCCCACGCCCACCGGTGAGACCTTCGAGTGGGACCCGCAGAGCACCTACGTCCGGAAGCCCCCGTACTTCGAGGGCATGCCGGAGACCCCGGCCCCGGTGCAGGACATCACCGGCGCCCGGACGCTCGCGGTGCTCGGCGACTCGGTGACCACCGACCACATCTCGCCGGCCGGTTCCATCAAGGCCGACTCCCCCGCGGGCCGGTACCTGACCGAGCACGGCATCGAGCGGCGCGACTTCAACTCCTACGGCTCCCGGCGCGGGAACCACGAGGTGATGATCCGCGGCACGTTCGCCAACATCCGGCTGCGCAACCAGCTGGTGCCCGGCACCGAGGGTGGCGTCACCAAGAACCACCTGACCGGTGAGACGACGTCGATCTACGACGCGTCGCAGGCCTACCAGGAGGCGGGCATCCCGCTGGTCGTGCTGGCCGGCAAGGAGTACGGCTCCGGTTCCTCGCGCGACTGGGCGGCCAAGGGGACGGCGCTGCTGGGCGTCAAGGCGGTCATCGCCGAGAGCTACGAGCGGATCCACCGCTCCAACCTCATCGGCATGGGCGTGCTGCCGCTGCAGTTCCCCGAGGGGCAGGACCGCGAGTCGCTCGGCCTGACCGGCGACGAGGAGTTCACCATCACCGGGATCACCGAGCTGAACGACGGCTCGATCCCCCGCACGGTCAAGGTGCACGCCGGGGACGTCGAGTTCGACGCCCGGGTGCGCATCGACACCCCCGGTGAGGCGAACTACTACCGCAACGGCGGGATCATGCAGTACGTGCTGCGCTCGCTGCGCGGTTCCGCCTCCGCCTGACGGGCCTGGGCTGATGGACCTGGGGCTGGGCGGCCGCCGACACCTGCTCACCGGCGCGAGCCGGGGGCTGGGGCTGGCGACCGCCCGGGCCCTGGTCGACGACGGCGCCCGGGTGATGATCAGCTCCCGCGGCGCCGGCTCCGTGGACGCCGCCGTCGCCTCCCTGGGTGGGGCGCCGGCGGCGTTCGGCGTCCCGGCCGACCTCGCCGAGCCGGACGCCGCCGCCGCGCTCGTGGACGCCGCGCTGGACCGCCTGGGCGGGCTGGACGGCGCGCTGGTCTCCGTCGGCGGGCCGCAACCGGGCTCGGTGCTCGAGGTCGGTGAGGACGCCTGGCGGGCCGCCGTCGACAGCGTGCTGCTCGGCCCGCTGCGGCTGCTCAGGGCCCTCGTGCCGCACCTGGCCGAGGGCGCGGCGATCGGCATGGTCCTGTCCACCTCGGTGCGCCAGCCCATCGGCAACCTGGCCATCTCCAACGGCCTGCGCCCCGGCCTGGCGATGACCCTCAAGTCGCTCGCCGACGAGCTGGGCCCGCGCGGGATCCGGGTGGTCGGGCTGCTGCCGGGCACGATCGCCACCGACCGGATCACCGAGATCGAGGCCGCCTCCGGCGATCCCGCGGCCATGCGCGAGCGGACCGAGGCCGGCATCCCGCTGCGCCGGGTCGGCCGGCCGGAGGAGTTCGGCCGGGTCGCCGCGTTCGCCCTCTCCCCCGCCGCCTCCTACGTCACCGGCACGATGCTCGCCGTCGACGGCGGCGTCACCCGCGCCCTCTGATGACGCCCGTGCTGGTCGCCTGCGCGCACGGCACCCGCAACCCCACCGGCCGGCGGCTGATCGCTGAGCTCGCACTGGCCGCCCGCGCGCTGCGGCCGGGGCTGCGCACCACCGCCGCGTTCGTCGACGTGCAGCCGCCGACGGTCGTCGACGTCGTGCGGGGGCTCGCCGACGACGGCGTCCCGGCGGTCGTCGTCCCGCTGCTGCTGTCCGGCGGCTACCACGTGCACGTCGACATCGCCGGTGCGGTGGCCGCGCACCCGCACGCGGTCGCCGCCCGCCCGCTCGGGCCGGACCCCCGGCTGGTCGCCGTGCTCACCGACCGGCTGCGGGCGGTCGGCGCCGACCCCACCGACCCGGGGACGGCGGTGGTGCTGGCCGCCGCCGGGTCCAGCGACCCGCGGTCGGTGCAGGACGTGGCGGACACCGCCGCGCTGCTGCAGCAGGACCGGGCCGGCCCGGTCACCACCGGCTACGGCTCGGCCGCGCAGCCGCCGGTCGCCACCGCGGTGACCGCCGCCCGCGCGGCCGGCGCCCGCCGGGTGGTGGTCGCGTCCTACCTGCTGGCCCCCGGCCACTTCCACGGCAAGCTGGCCGAGGCGGGCGCCGATTCCGTCACGGAGCCGTTGCTCCCCGACGCGCGCATCGCCGCGGTGCTGCTCGACCGCTACGACGCCGCCTGCCGGAAATCGTTGGACGACGCGTCGTAATCTGGAACGGCCGGTCACGGGGCCGGCTCCAGGACAGCGAGGAGCGAGCGGGTGCGCATGATCGCCGCGGGTTGCGAGGTGGCCGTTGAGGCCTGCTCCGCCGCGAGCCGGACCCGCGTCCGGCGCTCCTGACCCGCTCTCCTCCCCGACACGCCCCGCTCCGCGGGAGCGTGCCCGCCGGCGAGCGGGGCTGCGGGCGCGGGCGCCCCCATGCCCCCACCCCGCCTCGCCCTCCGGAGCAGATCCCGTGAACCCCCTGACCGACAAGCAGATCCGCGCGTCCTTCGTCAACGCCAGCCGCCGCGAGACGACCGACGCGACCCTCCCCGACCTGACCGAGCTGGACTGGGACCGCCTGGACTACCTGGGCTGGACCGACCGCCGGGCGCCACTGGCCGCCTACGTGGTGCTGGAGCTGGACGGCGCCCCGACCGGCGTGCTGCTGCGCGCCAGCGCCGCCCCGGCCAGCGGCCGGCGCCGCACCGCGCTGTGCACCTGGTGCCAGGACGTCACCACCGTCCGGGCGAGCCTCTACGTGGCCCGCCGCGGCGGTGCCGCCGGGCGCGAGGGCAACTCGCTGGGCATCCTCGTCTGCGAGGACTTCAGCTGCTCGGCGAACGCCCGGCGCCGGCCCACGGCCGTCGAGGCGGGCTCCGCGGTCGACGAGGTCCGTGACGCGCTCGTCGCGGACCGCATCGCCGGCCTGCGCGAGCGGTCCGCGGCCTTCGTGCAGCAGGTCGCAGCGACCCGCTGAGCGCTCAGGGTCCGGTCGCCACCGGCCGGCCGGGGTCGTGCGACCACTGGGACCACGACCCCGGCCACAGCGCCGCGTCGACGCCGGCGACCGCGAGCGCGGCCACCTCGTGCGCGGCGAACACCCCCGAGCCGCAGTAGACGCCGACCGGGCGCCCGTCCGTGGCGCCCAGCCGGTCGAACCGCTCGGTCAGTGCAGTCACTGGAAGGAACCGGCCGTCCGCGCCCAGGTTCTCGCCGCTCGGGGCGTTGACCGCGCCGGGCACGTGCCCGGCGCGCGGGTCGACCGGCTCGGTCTCGCCGCGGTACCGCTCGCCGGCCCGGGCGTCCAGCAGCAGGCCGCGGGCCGGCAGCGCCGCCGCCTCGTCGATCGTCAGCACGGGCAGCGCCCCGCCGGTCAGCTCCACGTCGCCGGGCGCCGGGACGACATCGCCGGTCTCCAGCGGACCGGGCCACGCCTGCAGCCCGCCGTCCAGCAGCGTGGTGGCGGTGACGCCGGCCCAGCGCAGCAGCCACCACGCCCGGGCGGCCGCCGTCCCACCGGCCGCGTCGTAGACGACGACCCGCGACCCGGCCGAGATCCCCCACCGGCGGGCAGCTGCTTGCAGGAACTGCACCGACGGCAGCGGGTGCCGCCCCTTGGCCGGTGACGGCGGCGCCGACAGCTCGGTGTCCAGGTCGACGTACACCGCGCCCGGCAGGTGACCGGCGAGGTACTGGTCGCGGCCGTCGGTGCGGCCGAGCTGCCAGCGGACGTCGAGCAGCACGTCGGCCGGCCGGGCCAGCAGCTCCTCGGCGGTGGTGAGGACCGGCGTCACCGGGCGGCCTCGAGCTCCGCGGTGAGCGCGGCCAGCGCGTCGGCCCGTCCGCCGTACCGGGCCGGCGTGCTCTGCAGGACGGCGATCTTCCAGCGGCCCCCGTCGTCGACGGCGGTCAGCGAGTGGACGGTGTGCAGCGCCGGGTCGAGGGCGTCGGCACCGGGCGGCACCATGCCGGCCACCGCGTGCAGCACCGCGACGTCGTCGGCCAGCGGGCGCACCGACCGCACGATGCCGACGAACGACGGGGTGGACCGCTCGGCGAACAGCCGGCGCATGTCCGCGGCGATGGTCAGCCGGCCGCTGCGCAGCGTGCCGTCGAGGTCGATCATCTCGCCGTCGTCGGCGAAGACGGAGGACACCGTGACCCCGCTGCGCTGGTTCCACCCGGCGAGGTAGCGGACGTACAACGCCCGGATCTGGGTGTCCTGCGGATGCCCTGCGCTCAACGACTCGCTCCCCCTGTTGCTGGTGATACGGGAGTGAACGCTAGTCGCCGAGGTGCGGGGACGGACCGTCCCCCGCCGTCGGGGAGGCTCAGAACGCGGCGACGTGCACGGCGCTGAACCCGTCGCCGTCCCGGCGGACGTGCCACACGCGCACGTCCTTGCCGCCGGTGACGTCCTTCTCGTGGAAGCGGACCTCCTCGCCCAGCGGTACGCCGTGCCCGCGGACCACCACCGGACCGGGCGCGCCGTCGACGGTGAACTCGGCGTCGCCGAGGAAGGAGTCCAGCGACGGCGGGCCGCCGTCGGGGAGCACGGTGACGGCGCAGGGCTTGCCGGACGCGACGATGGGGCGGCTGGCGTGGGTCATGGCGGCACCTCGGGCTCGGGTCGGCGGGGGCGGGTCGGGTCGGGCCTGGACAGGCCTGCCCGGGCTACCCCGGCGGCGCGACGGGCCACGCGCCCGCACGCGAACGCAACGCAGAGTTCACCCGGCGGACGCGGGCTCCGCGACCTCACCGCGGAACTGGGTGCGGTACAGGTCCGCGTACAGGCCGCCGGCGGCCAGCAGCTCCTCGTGCCGGCCGCGCTCGACGATCCGGCCGCCCTCGACGACGAGGATCTGGTCGGCGCCGCGGATCGTCGACAGCCGGTGCGCGATGACCAGCGACGTCCGGCCGGCCAGGGCGGTGTCCAGCGCGTGCTGCACCGCGACCTCCGACTCGCTGTCCAGGTGCGCGGTCGCCTCGTCCAGCACCACGATGCCCGGCGCCTTGAGCAGCACCCGGGCGATCGCCAGCCGCTGCTTCTCGCCACCGGACATCCGGTACCCGCGGTCGCCGACCACGGTGTCCAGCCCGTCGGGCAGCGAGTGCACGAGCGCGGCGATCCGGGCGCCGGTGAGCGCCGCCCACACCTCCTCGTCGGTGGCGTCGGGCTTCGCGTAGCGCAGGTTCGCCGCGATCGTGTCGTGGAACAGGTGCGAGTCCTGGCTGACCACGCCGATCGCGTCGCGCAGCGACGCCGCGGTGGCCTGCCGCACGTCGACGCCGCCGACCCGCACCGCGCCGTCGGTGACGTCGTAGAGCCGGGACACCAGCGCGGCCATCGTCGACTTGCCCGCCCCCGACGGGCCGACCAGCGCGACCAGCTGCCCGGGCTCGGCGCGGAAGGAGACGTCGTGCAGCACGTCGCCGCCGCCGTGCTGCTCGGGGACGGCCACGTCCTCCAGCGACGCCAGCGACACCTCGTCGGGTGCGGGGTAGCGGAAGGACACGGCGTCGAACTCGACCGAGCGGTCCTCGGCGGGCACCGGCACGGCGTCGGGGGCCTCGTCGATCATCGGCGCGAGGTCGAGCACCTCGAACACCCGGTCGAAGCTGACCAGCGCGCTCATCACGTCGACCCGCACGTTCGCCAGCGCGGTCAGCGGCCCGTAGAGCCGGGACAGCAGCAGGGCGAGCGCCACGACGTCACCGGCGGACAGCGACCCGGTGAACGCCAGCCACCCGCCCAGGCCGTAGACCAGCGCGGTGGCCAGCGCCGCGACCAGCGTGAGCGAGGTGAAGAAGACCCGGCCGTACATCGCCGACAGCACGCCGATGTCGCGCACCCGGGCCGCCCGGCCGCGGAACGACTCCGCCTCCACCTCGGGCCGGCCGAACAGCTTCACCAGCAGCGCCCCGGCCACGTTGAACCGCTCGGTCATCGTCGCGTTCATCGACGCGTTGAGCCCGTAGGACTCCCGGGTGATCTCCTGCAGCCGCTTGCCGATCCGCTGGGCCGGCAGCACGAACAGCGGCACCATCACGATGGACAGCAGGGTGATCTGCCAGGACAGGCTGAACATGACGCCGGCGGTGAGCACCAGCGCGATCACGTTGGAGACGACGCCGGACAGCGTCGAGGTGAACGCCCGCTGCGCGCCGATCACGTCGTTGTTCAGCCGGCTGACCAGCGCACCGGTCTGGGTGCGGGTGAAGAAGGCCACCGGCATCCGCTGGACGTGCTCGAACACCCGGCTGCGCAGGTCGTAGATGACGCCCTCGCCGATCCGGGCGGAGTACCAGCGCTGGGCCAGCGAGCTCACCGCGTCCAGCACGGCCAGGCCGGCGATGAACAGCGCGATCCGGACGACGTCGCCCGCGGTGCCCGAGAGCCCGGCGATCCGGTTGACGATGTCGCCGGCCAGCAGCGGCGTGACCACACCGATCAGCGAGGAGAAGACGACCAGCGACAGGAAGCCGGTCAGCTCCCGGCGGTACGGGCCGGCGATGCCGAGGATCCGCCGGACGGTCCCCTTCGGGATCTGCCGGCTGGTCACCGACCGGTCGCGGCTGAACGACCGCATCGCGGCCATCGAGGTCATCGGTGAGCTCATGGCGGTCCCCCTCGCTGTAACTGTGTAAGCCAACCGCGAGGAGGGCGGCGGTGTTCCTCAGCGGCCGGCGAGCAACCCCAGCCGGCGCACCTGCGCCGCCCGCTCGGCGGCGTCCTGCTCGTCCGGCCCGGTGCGGACGGCGGAGCGCAGCAGCGCCAGCGTCTCCCGTGCCGCCCCCGCGTCGACCGCGAGCAGCGCGGCCACCAGGTCGGCGACGGCACCCTCGAGCTGCCCGGCGGGGACGGCGAGGGCGGCCAGCCCGGTGGCCACCGCTTCCGGCGCCCCCACGGCGCGCCCGGTCAGGCACAGCTCCACCGCCCGGCTGTAGCCGACCAGCTCCACCAGGGTGCTGGTGCCGGTCAGGTCCGGGACCAGGCCGAGGGTCGCCTCGGGCAGCCGCAGCTGCAGGTCGTCGGCCACCACCCGCAGGTCGCAGGCGAGCGCGAGCTGCGCGCCGGCGCCCACGGCGTGCCCCTGCACCGCGGCGACCGACACCACCCCCGGCGCACGCAGCCACCGGAACGCCTGCTGGTAGCCCCGGATCCGCTCCTGGGCGACGTCCGGCGGGAGCGCGCCCAGCTCGGCGAGCCCGCCGGGCACCCCGCCCGCCGGGTCGAACAGCCGGCGGTCCAGCCCGGCGGAGAAGGAGCGGCCCGAACCGCGGACGACGACCACGCGCACCTCGTCGTCCAGCCCCTCACCCACCGACCGCAGGGCCCCCCAGGTCGCGGGCGTCTGCGCGTTCAGCTGGTCGGGGCGGTCCAGCGTGACGGTGAGGACGGCGCCGTCGCGCGCCGTCCTCACCCAGCCGTCGGCCGGGTCCGTCACACCTCCTGCTTCTTGGTGCTGTTGCGGTTGGCCCCGCCGCGCCCCCGCAGGGTGGCGCCGGACTCCGACAGCAGCCGGTGCACGAAGCCGTAGGAGCGGTTGGTCGAGGTGGCCAGCGAGCGGATGCTCTCGCCGCTGTCGTAGCGGCTGCGGAGCTCCTCGGCCAGCGAGTTCCGGTCGTCGCCGGTGATGCGCTTGCCCTTGCCCAGGTCAGTGACGGTGTCCGTTGCAGTGCTCGAGTCGGCCATGACTCCCTCCCGTACCCGCAGGATCCCCCTCCGGCTGGGCCGGCCGGTCCCGCTGGTCGCCTGGTGCCGCAGTCCCGCTGACCTCGGCCTCCCACGACCGATGATCACCCAGGCACGGGGCGTCGGCCACCGGAGAGGAGGACTCAGGCCAGCGACACCAGGTCGGCGAGCTCCTCGCTCCAGGCGTCCTCGGTGCCGTCCGGGAGGATGATCACCTTGTCCGGGCTGAGCGCCCGCACCGCGCCCTCGTCGTGCGTGACCAGCACGATCGCCCCGGCGTAGGTGCGCAGCGCGTCGAGCACCTGCTCGCGGCTGGCGGGGTCGAGGTTGTTGGTCGGCTCGTCGAGCAGCAGCACGTTGGCGCCGGACACGACCAGGGTGGCCATCGCCAGCCGGGTGCGCTCACCGCCGGACAGCGTGCCGGTGCGCTGGTCGACCGCGTCGCCGGAGAAGAGGAACGCGCCGAGGATGCGGCGCAGCTCGGTGTCGGTGCTGTCCGGCGCCGCCGACCGCATGTTCTCCAGCAGCGTGCGGTCCATGTCCAGCGTCTCGTGCTCCTGGGCGTAGTAGCCCACCCGCAGCCCGTGCCCGGCCTTGACCTCGCCGGTGTCGGGGGTCTCGGTGCCGGCGAGCATGCGCAGCAGCGTGGTCTTGCCGGCGCCGTTGAAGCCCAGGACGACGACCCGCGCACCCTTGTCGATCGCCAGGTCCACGCCGGTGAAGATCTCCAGCGAGCCGTAGCTCTTGGACAGGCCCTCCGCGGTGAGCGGGGTGCGCCCGCACGGCGCCGGGGTCGGGAACCGCAGCTTGGCGACCTTGTCGGCGACCCGGACCTCGGCCAGGCCGGCGGCCAGCCGCGCGGCGCGCTTGTCCATGCTCTGCGCGGCCTTGGCCTTGGTCGCCTTGGCCCGCATCTTGTCCGCCTGGGCGGTCAGCGCGTCGATCTTCTTCTCCGCGTTGGCCCGCTCGGCCTTGCGGCGGCGCTCGTCGGTCTCCCTGGCGTCCAGGTACCGCTTCCAGCCGAGGTTGTAGATGTCGACGGTGGCCCGGTTGGCGTCCAGGTGCCACACCTTGTTCACCACGGCCTCGAGCAGCTCGACGTCGTGGCTGATCACGATCAGGCCGGCGCGGTGGCTGGCCAGGAAGCCCTTGAGCCAGGCGATCGAGTCGGCGTCCAGGTGGTTGGTGGGCTCGTCGAGCAGCAGCGTGTCGGCGTCGGAGAACAGGATGCGCGCGAGCTCGACCCGGCGGCGCTGGCCACCGGAGAGGGTGCGCAGCGGCTGCTCCAGGATGCGGTCGGGCAGCCCCAGGTTGGTGCAGATGCGGGCGGCGTCGCTCTCGGCGGCGTACCCGCCCATCGCGGCGAACTGGTCCTCCAGCCGGCCGTAGCGGCGGACCGCCCGGTCGCGCTCGGCGTCGTCGGCGGGCTCGGCCATGGCGACCTGCGCCTTGGTGAGCTCGGCGCGCAGCTGGTCCAGCCCGCGGCCGGACAGCACCCGGTCGCTGGCGGTGATGTCGAGGTCGCCGCTGCGCGGGTCCTGCGGGAGGTAGCCGAGCTCACCGGTCACCTCGACCTTGCCGGCGTGCGGCACGCGCTCGCCGGCCAGCGTGGTGAGGGTGGTGGTCTTGCCGGCGCCGTTGCGCCCGACCAGGCCGATCCGGTCACCGGGCTGGACTCGGAGGTTGGCCTCGCTGATGAGGATGCGGGCCCCGGCGCGCAGCTCCAGACCGGTCGTCGTGATCACTGATGCCATTCTAGGCGCTCCGACCGCCCGGGCCGACCGCTTTCCCGGGTGATGTGGACGGCACCCCCGCGCTGTGGACGGTGCCCCCACGCGGGCCCCGGACCGGCCAGGATGCTGATCATGAGCTCGACGAGTGGCCCGCCGGTGCTGCCCTGCCCCGTCTGCGGGACGGCGCTGCGCGCGGCGGCACCGTCGCCGGAGGCGGCGACCTGCCCCGCGTGCGGCCTGCCCGCGGCGGCGCGCGCGGCGCTGGTCGTCGCCCGCGTCGACGCGACGATGCGGGAGTTCGCGCGCGACCGGGAGGCGCTGCTGGCCGCGCTGCGGGCGGCCGCCCCCGGCCCGGCGGCGCCGCCGGTGCCGTTCTCTCCCGCGCCGCCTGTTGCCGTGCCGCCTGCTCCCGTGCCGCCCGCTCCCGCGCCCGGTCCGCCGGCCCCGCCCGCCTGGTGGCCACCCGCCCCCGAGCTGCCCGTCCGGCCGCCGCGCCGCCGGCTGAGCCCGCAGCAGGTGCTGCTGGGGCTGGGGGCGCTGCTGCTGGTGGCCGGGGCGCTGGCCTTCGTCGCGCTCGGCTGGACCCGGCTCGGGCTGGTCTTCCAGGCGGGGGTCATGGGCACGCTCACCGCGGCGGCGGCCGGGGCGTCGGCCTGGGCGGCCCGCCGCGGGCTGCGCGCGACCGAGGAGGCGCTGGCCGGGGCGAGCGCCGCCCTGCTCGCCGTCGACCTCGGCGCCGCGCACGCCCGCGGCCTGCTCGGCGTCGACGAGGTCCCGCTGCGCCTCTGGACGGCGGTCGCCTGCGCGGTGCTGGTCACCGCCGGGCTGCTGCTCGGCCGCGCCACCCGGAGCACGACCACCTGGCCGCTGGTGGCGCTGCTGGCGGGCCAGCCGGTGCCGCTGCTGCTCCTGCCCGGCGACCGGGTGTCCGGAGCGGCCGGGGTCGCCGCGCTGCTCGTGGTGGCCGCCGTCGACCTGGCGGCGGTGCTCGTCGTCCGGGGCGCGCTCGTCCGGCTGGCAGGCTCCCTCGCCGGGCTCGCCGCGCTGGGCGGCGGCTGCCTGGGCGTCGCCACCGCCGGCACCGCCGGTGCCGGCGAGGCCTGGACGGCGACCGCGCTGCTGCTCGCCGCCGCGGCCGCGGTCGTGGGGGTGCCCCTCCACCGGCTGCCGGCCCGGCTGCACCCGTTCCTGCCCGCCGGTGCGCTGCCCCTGCTGGCCACCGGCACCGCCGCCCTCGCGCTCGCGCTCGCCGCCTCGCGCGCCGGCACCGCCGGGCCGGTGCTCGCCGGGGCCGCCGGGCTGGCCGTGCTCACGGCCGCGGCACTCGTGGCCGGCCCCGCGCACCCCTGGCGGACGCCGGACGGCGGGCGCTCACCGGTGCTCGTGCCGGCGCTGCTGACCGGCGGGACGGTGCTGGCGCTCGGCGTGGCCGCCCGGCTCTGGAACGGCGAGCGGACGGTCCCGCTGGCGCTGCTGGTGCTCGCCGTCGCGGTGCCGGCCGCGGTGGCGGCGGTCCGGCTGCCCGAGGTGCGGGCCGCGGCCACCGCGACAGCGCTGCTGGCCCCGGCGGCCGCGGTGCTCGTCGCCCTGGCCGGTGACCGGCTGACCGGCCCGACCGCCGGCCTGCTGCTCGCGCTCACCGCGGCACTGGCCTTCGGCGTCGGCGCCGTGCGCGCGGGCGCCGCCGAGGAGCCGGCCGCCGCTGCGGCAGGTGCGGTGATCGCCGGCGCTGCTGCCTGGGCCTCCGGCGGAGCGGGCGCCTGGGGCCAGCTCGGCCTGCAGCTCGCGGTGGTCGGCGTCTCGGCCGGGGCCTACGCGCTGGCGACCCGGCGGCAGCCCGTCGCCGCGCTGGCGGTGGCCGACCTGGTGACGGCGACCTGGATCGCGGTGGGCGGCGCGGGGGTGACGACACCGGAGGCCTACACGCTGCCCGCCGCGGTGGGACTGCTGCTGGTCGCCCTGCCGGCGCTGCGCCGGCGCGGGCCGTCCTGGGCCGCGGAGGGGGCGGCCGTGGGGGTCGCACTGGTGCCCTCCGCCCTGGTCGAGGTCGCCGACCCGGGAGCGCTCCGGCTGGTGCTGGTCGTCGCGGCCGGGGTGGCGCTCACCGCGGTCGGCACCCTCGCGCGCCGCCAGGCGCCGTTCGTGGTCGGCGCCGGGGCGCTGGCGGTCGTCGTCCTCGGCCGGCTGGGCCCGTACGCGCCGCTGCTGCCCCGCTGGCTGTCCCTCGCCGCCGCCGGGCTCGTGCTGCTGGTTCTCGGGGCGACGTACGAGCGGCGGCGGCAGCAGGCCCGCGAGGCCGTCGCCTGGGTGTCGCAGCTGGGCTGACCCCGCTGGCGTGAGCGCGGCGGCGCCGGGTAGGACGGACCCGTGGCCCGGCGCAGCGAGGTGGTGTACCCGCCGCCGCTGGCCGCCGCGCCCCCGCCGCCACCGGCCGCGGAGTCCGACGGCGTGGGCCGGCTCAGCCCGCAGCTGGTGCTGGTCGGCGCCGGCGCGGTGGCCGTGGTGGCCGCGGGCGGCGCCTCGGTGGCCGGGGCCAGCGCCGGCCAGGTGCTGCTCACCCTGCTGGTGGTCGCGCTGGCGGCGGGCTCCGTCACCGCCGGCCACCGGGAGCTGCGGACCAGCGAGGAGACCCTGGCCGCCGCGTGCGCGGTGCTCGCCGCGATCGGCGCTGAGGCCACCAGCCGCAGCAGCGCGGAGAGCCCGGTGCTGCTGCTCGCGCTGCTGTCGGCCGCGTTCCTCGCCGTCTCCGGCCTCGCCCGCGGTGCCGCCACCTGGCCCATCGCTGCGTGGTGCGCCGGGCAGCTGGCCGTGCTGTCCGCCCTCGGCGGGCTGGAGCTCGCCCCCGCGGAGCACGTCGCCGCGCTGCTGGGCACCGCGTCGGCCGGGGTGGCCGTCGCGCTGCGGGCCCGCCGGCCCGTGGCGCTGGTCGCGCTGGCGACCAGCCTGCCCTGGTGGGGAGTCGGCGTGGTCGAGGGCGCCCGGCTGGCCTGGCGGGTCGACGGCGTCACCGCCGGCACCGCCGCCGCGCTGATGACCGCGGGGGCCGCCGGGCTGCTCGCGCTGCGCACCCGCCGCGAGCTGCACCGCTGGCTCGGCCCCCGGCCCGCGGTGCCCGTGGTCGCCGGCGCGGTCGCCGGCACCGGTCTCGCCGGGGCGCTGCAGGCGATCGGCCCGGCCGGCGAGGCCGCGACCGGCTGGCTGGGGCTCGCGGTCGCCGCCGCGGTGGGCGCCGCCGCCTCCCCCGGTCCCCGCTCGCTGCTGCGGCCCGCCGGACTCAGCCTGGCCACCACCCTCACCCTGCTGGCGGTCGTGCAGCTGCTGCGCGACGGCCACTGGACGGTGCTGGCGGTGCAGCTCGCCGTGGCGGCCGTCCCGGCGGTGCTCGTCGCCGCGCGCCAGCCCGCCGACCGGGCCGGCGCGCTGCCGATCGCCGTGGGCTGCCTCGCGGCCTCGGTGGCCCTGGCCGAGGCCGACGGGCAGCTCCCCGCCGCGGCGGCCGGGCCGCTGCTGCTGCTGATCGGCACCGCCGCGCTGGCCGGCGCGGCGGTGCTGCGGGGCAACCGCTCGGAGCGGTCGCTCGCCGTCGCCGGGACGGTGGTCGGGATCGCCGCCGTCGTCCACCAGCGGCTGGCCCCGGACGACCCGTCGTCACCGGTCCTCGGCCTCGCGGTGCTCGGTGCCGCGCTGCTCGGCTACGGCGCGCTGACCGACCGGTCCCGCGCCCGCGCGCTGGGCTGCGCCGCGCTGGTGCTGGCGGCCTGGGTGGCCGCCGCGGACGCCGGCCTGCGGGTCCCCGAGGCCTACACGCTGCCGGCCGCGATCATGCTGCTGCTGTACCCGGCGCGGGGGCTGGCCGACGGGCCGTCCTGGCCCACCTGGGGGCCGGGCCTGCTGGTCGGCTTCCTCCCCTCGGGCTGGCTGGCCGTGACCGAGCCCGACCTGGTGCGGTTGGTCGGGGTGCTGCTGGCCGCGGTCGCCGCGGTGGCGGCCGGCACCCTGCTGGAGGTGCGGGCGCCGTTCGCCGTCGGCGCCGGAGTGCTGGTGGGGGTGGCGGTCGGGCGGGTGCTGGTGAGCCTGCCGCCGGCCGGCCAGCTGGCGCTGCTGGTGGTCGGGGTGGCCCTCATCGCGGCCGGCACCGGGTACGAGGACGCCCGCCGGTCCGCCGTCCGGCTGGCTGCGCACGTCGCCGACCTGCGCTGACGTGGTCGGTACAGGGACTGCAACGGGTCCGCTCTGGCCGGTGGAGATCAGCTCCCCCGCCCGGCTCGCCGCGGCCGACGTGGCCGCGCTGTCGACCTTCGACGCGTCGTTCACCAGCGGCTCGGTGCTCGCCGTGCGGCGCACCACCGACGGCGGCTTCTCCGTGCGCGAGCAGCAGGTCGACCCGCCGGTGAGCAAGCGGTACCGGCTCGGCGGTGGGCTGCGCGCCGGGCAGGCGCCGCCCTGGGACCGGCTGTTCCTGGCCCGCGAGGCCGGTCGGCTGGTGGGCGTCGCGGCGACCACGTTCGAGCCGTGGAACGCCCGGCAGCGGCTGGACGAGCTGCACGTCGTGCCGTCGGCGCGCGGCCGCGGGCTGGCCCGGGAGCTGGTCGACCGGGCGCTGGGCGAGGCGCGCGGCAACGGCGCCCGGGAGCTGTGGCTGGAGACGCAGAACATCAACCTGCCGGCGATCCGCGCCTACCAGCGGATGGGCTTCGAGATCACCGGCCTGGACCTCAGCCGGTACGCCCCGCCGCACGACACCGAGGTCGCCGTCTTCCTCTCCCACCCCGTCCGCTGACCCCTCCCGCTCTCTCGCGACCAACCGGGCCGCTTTCTCGCGAGAAACCGGGCGTCAGGAGCCGAAGAGGACCTCGGCGCCGACCGGGCGCCAGCCGGCGGCGAGGAACGCCCGCAGCGATGCCACGTTCGCCGGTGCCACCTGCGCCCACACCGGTGCGCCGCCGGGCACCAGCGCCGGCGCGGCGGCGGCGAGCGCGGTGCCCAGCCCGCGTCCGCGCGCGGCCGGCGCCACCTCGACGCTGGCCTCCCAGCGGCCGGCGACGCCGCGGCCGAGGGTGAGCAGGGCCGTGCCGTCGCGCGTCGTCCACACCCGGACGCCGGTGCGGTGCCGCAGCGCCCGCACCACCCGCGGGTGCTCACCCGCCGGGATCTCGACCAGGTCCAGGCCCGGGCGGCCCGGGGGTGGGCCGACCAGGACGGTGTCCAGCACGCCGGGCTCGGCGCCCACCCGGTCGGCGAGCGCGGCCAGGAACCGGGCGGACAGCGGTGCGGTGACCGGGTCGTGCGCCACCGCCGCGGCCACCCAGGCCGGGTCGACGTCCGCGGCGACGACGTGCCAGGCGGACCCGCCGACGACGAGTGCCGGCGCCCGCCGTCCGTCGAGGAGGGCAGGCGCCGGCACCGTGGTCACGCTCGCGTCCGGCGGCGGGGTCTCCCCCGCGGCCAGCGCGTCGAACAGGCTCCGCAGCGTCAGACGCGGAAGCCGAGCGCCCGCAGCTGCTCGCGGCCGTCGTCGGTGATCTTGTCCGGGCCCCACGGCGGCATCCAGACCCAGTTGATCCGGATGTCGTCGACCAGCCCGGCCGGCCCGGTGAGGGCCGCGCGGGTCTGGTCCTCGATGACGTCGGTCAGCGGGCAGGCCGCCGAGGTGAGCGTCATGTCGAGGGTCGCGACGTTGCTGTCGTCGACGTCGATGCCGTAGACGAGGCCTAGGTCGACGACGTTGACGCCCAGCTCGGGGTCGACGACGTCGCGCATGGCCTCCTCGACGTCCTCGACCAGCCGGGACTTGTAGGCCGGCAGGCCCGGGGTCAGCTCGTCCGGCAGGGCCGGGGTGTCCTCGCTCATGCCACGCCTTCCGTGGGGGTGGTGGGGTGGGTGGATGCCACGGCCCGGGAGCTGGCGTCCTTCAACGCCATCCAGCTCAGCAGCGCGCACTTCACGCGCGCCGGGTACTTCGAGACGCCGGCGAACGCGACGGCGTCCTCCAGCTCCTCCTCCAGCTTCTCGGCCACCGTCGGGTCGCCCTTGGCCTGCATGAGCGTCATGAAGTGCTCACCGGTCTCCAGCGCCTGGCCGACGGTCCTGCCGATCACCAGGTCGTACATCGCCGAGACCGACGCCTGGCTGATCGAGCAGCCCATGCCCTCGTACGAGACGTCGGCGATGGTGTCGCCGTCCAGGTGGACCCGCAGGGTCACCTCGTCACCGCACGTCGGGTTGACGTGGTGCACCTCGGCCTCGAACGGGTCGCGCAGACCGCGCCCGTGCGGGTTCCGGTAGTGGTCCAGGATGATGTCCTGGTACATCGACTCCAGCTGCATCAGCTCGCCGCCTCCTTCTCAGCGGGTGCAACACCGAAGAAGCGCTGGGCTTCCCGGACGGCGTCGACGAGCGCGTCGACGTCGTCGTAGCCGGTGTGCACGTAGAACGTCGCGCGGGTCGTGGCGGGCACGCCGTAGCGGCGGACGACGGGCCAGGCGCAGTGGTGACCGACGCGGACCTCGACGCCCAGGTCGTCGAGCACCTGGCCGACGTCGTGCGGGTGGATGCCCTCGACGGTGAAGCTGATCGCGCCGCCGCGGGCCACGGTGTCGGGCGGGCCGATGACCGTGACGCCGGGGATGGCCTGCAGCTGCTCCAGCGCGTAGGCGGTGAGCGCCTCCTCGTGCGCCTGCACGTTGGCCATGCCCAGCCGCTCCAGGTACTCGACGGCCGCGCCCAGGCCGATGACCTGCGCGGTCATCGGGACGCCGGCCTCGAAGCGCTGCGGCGGGGGCATGAACGTGCTGCCCTCCATCCGCACGACCTCGATCATGGAGCCGCCGGTGAGGAACGGCGGGAGCGCGTCGAGCACCTCGTACCGGCCCCACAGCACGCCGACCCCGGTGGGGCCGAGCATCTTGTGGCCGGAGAAGACGAGGAAGTCCGCGCCCAGCTCGGTGACGTCCACCGGCTGGTGCGGCACCGACTGGGCGCCGTCGACCAGCACCAGGGCCCCGACCTCGCGGGCCCGGCCGATGATGTCCTCGAGCGGGTTGATCGTGCCGAGGATGTTCGACTGCTGGGTGACCGCGACCAGCTTGGTGCGCTCGTTGACCACCGTCGCGAGGTCGGAGAGGTCCAGCCGGCCGTCGTCGGTGAGCCCCAGCCAGCGCAGGGTCGCGCCGGTCCGCTCGCACAGCTGCTGCCAGGGCAGCAGGTTGGCGTGGTGCTCCATCTCGGTCACGACGATCTCGTCGCCCTGCCCGACGGCGTACCGGCGGAACTCGGGCTCCTTGGCCGTCGCGGCGTTGCTCAGCGCGTAGGCGACCAGGTTGATCGACTCGGTCGAGTTGCGGGTGAACACGACCTCGCGGACGTCCGCCCCGATGAACCGGGCCACCGCGGCGCGCGCCTCCTCGTAGAGGCCGGTGGCCTCCTCGGCGAGCTGGTGCGCGCCGCGGTGCGGAGCGGCGTTGTGGTTCTCGTAGAAGTCCCGCTCGGCGTCCAGCACCGAGCGCGGCTTCTGCGACGTGGCGCCGGAGTCGAGGTACACCAGCCGGCGCCCGTCCCGGACGGTGCGGGACAGGATCGGGAAGTCCGCGCGGACCGCCTCGACGTCCAGCGGCAGCGGAGGCGCCCCGGCGGGACGCGAGACGGTCTGCGTCATGCCTTCGCGGTCTCCCTCGAGTCCTTGACGTACGCGGCGTAGCCCTCGTTCTCCAGCTTCTCCGCCAGCTCCGGGCCGCCCTCCTCGACGACCTTGCCGGCGACGAAGACGTGCACGAAGTCCGGCTTGATGTAGCGCAGGATCCGCGTGTAGTGCGTGATCAGCAGGACGCCGACCGGGCTGTCCTCGCGGCTGCGGTTGACGCCCTCGGAGACGATCCGCAGCGCGTCGACGTCCAGACCGGAGTCGGTCTCGTCGAGGATCGCGATCTTCGGCTTGAGCAGCCGCATCTGCAGGATCTCGTGGCGCTTCTTCTCACCGCCGGAGAAGCCCTCGTTGACGTTCCGCTCGGCGAACGCGGAGTCCATCTCGAGCAGGTCCATCTCGCTCTTGACGTCCTTGACCCAGGTGCGCAGCTTCGGCGCCTCACCGGTCACCGCGGTCGCCGCGGTGCGCAGGAAGTTCGACACCGAGACGCCGGGGACCTCGACCGGGTACTGCATGGCCAGGAACAGGCCGGCCTGCGCGCGCTGGTCGACGCTCATCGCGAGGACGTCCTCGCCGTCGAGGGTGACGGTGCCGCCGGTGATCGTGTACTTCGGGTGCCCGGCGATCGAGTAGGCCAGGGTCGACTTGCCCGACCCGTTGGGGCCCATGATCGCGTGGGTCTCGCCGCCGCGGACGGTCAGGTCGACACCGCGGAGGATCTCCTTGGTCTCGTCGCCCTCGCCCACGGTGACGTGCAGGTCGCGGATCTCCAGCACGCTGCCGGTCTGGGGGGTGGTCACTGTCTCGCTCCTAGTTGGTGGCCGCGACGATGGGGGCCTCGACGTCCACCAGGACGTCGTCGCCCTCCACCCGGACCGGGTAGACGGGGACCGGCTCGGTGGCCGGGAGGTTGGTGGGCTTGCCGGTGCGCAGGTCGAAGCACGAGCCGTGCAGCGAGCACTCGATGGTCGGGGCGCCCTCGAACTCCTCGACCTCGCCGTCGCTGAGCTCGACGGCCGCGTGCGAGCACACGTCCTCGATCGCGAACAGCTCGCCCTCGAAGTCGACGACGGCGATGTCCACGTCGGTCAGCTCGACCCGCAGCGCGCCGTCCTCGGGCACCTCGGACCGGGCGCAGACCCGTTCGAACGCCATGCTCAGGCCACCTCGACCGGCTGGTCGTCCAGGTCCGGCAGCGCGCCCAGGCGGCGCTCGATGGTGCGCATCAGCCGGTCCTGCAGCTCGGGCAGGCCCATCTGCTGGACGACGTCGGCGAAGAAGCCGCGCACCACGAGGCGGCGGGCGGTCTCGGCGTCGATGCCGCGGGAGCAGAGGTAGAACAGCTGCTCGTCGTCGAACCGGCCGGTGGCGCTGGCGTGACCGGCGCCGACGATCTCACCGGTCTCGATCTCCAGGTTCGGCACGGAGTCGGCGCGGGCGCCGTCGGTGAGCACCAGGTTGCGGTTGAGCTCGTAGGTGTCGGTGCCGGTGGCCGTCGGCCGGATCCGGACGTCGCCGACCCACACGGTGTGCGCCTTCTCGCCCTGCAGGCCGCCCTTGTAGACGACGTTGCTGCGGCAGTTGGGCGTCGCGTGGTCGACCCAGAGCCGGTGCTCCTGGTGCTGGGTCTCGTCGGCGAAGTAGACGCCGAGCAGGTCGACCTGGCCGCCGGGGCCGGCGTACTGCACGTTGCTGACCAGCCGGACCAGGTCACCGCCCAGGGTCACCACGACCTGCTTGAGGGTGGCGTCCCGGCCGACGACGGCGTCGAACTGGCCGCCGTGCACCGCACCGGGCGCCCAGTCCTGCACCGAGACGACGGTGACCTGCGCGCCGTCGCCGATGAGCACGGAGACGCCGCCGGAGTAGCGGGCCAGGCCGGTGTGGTCGAGGACGACGGTCGCCTGGGCGAAGGCGCCGACCTCGACGACCAGCTGACCCCACACGACGTCGTCCGAGCCGGTGCCGGTCAGCGCGAGGGTGACCGGGCGGTCGAGCACGGCCTCCGCGGCGATCCGGACGACGTCGGCGCCGCCGGCCCGCTGGCGGGTGAGCGCGGCCAGCCGGTCGACCGGCTCGGGCAGGCCCTTGAGCAGCGGGTCGCCGGCGTCGACGCGGGTCAGCTCGGCGCCCTCGGGCAGGTCGGTGGACCAGGACAGCCGCGCGTCGGACGGCGCGCCGTCCAGCAGCGTGCGGGCCCGGCGCAGCGGGGTGAACCGCCACTCCTCCTCGCGGCCGGTGACGGCGCCGAAGGCGTCGGGGTCGGTCGAGGTGAAGCGCTCGGCCGGCGAGCCGGTCGGGGCCGGGCCACCGTGGCTGTGCGCCCCGGGGGGCGTGTCGCCGGCGGTGCCGGTGCCGGCCGCCGGGGTGGTCGGCGGGCCGGCCTGCGCGCCCACGCCGTCGGCGAACAGCTCGCCGGCCAGCTGCGCCGTCTCGGCAGCGGCCAGCTCCTCGGGGCCGAGCTCCTCGGCGGTGGTGTTCGTGTTCGGGTCGGTCATCAGCCGACGGCACCTTCCATCTGCAGCTCGATCAGGCGGTTCAGCTCGAGGGCGTACTCCATGGGCAGCTCCCGGGCGATCGGCTCGACGAAGCCGCGCACGACCATCGCCATCGCCTCGTCCTCGGTGAGGCCGCGGCTCATCAGGTAGAAGAGCTGGTCCTCGCTGACCCGGGACACGGTCGCCTCGTGGCCCATCGCGACGTCGTCCTCGCGGACGTCGACGTAGGGGTAGGTGTCGGACCGGCTGATCGTGTCGACCAGCAGCGCGTCGCACTTGACCGTCGACCTGGACCCGTGGGCGCCCTCGTCGATCTGCACGAGACCGCGGTAGGAGGTGCGGCCACCGCCACGGGCCACCGACTTGCTCACGATGGTCGAGGAGGTGTGCGGGGCGGCGTGCACCATCTTGGCGCCGGCGTCCTGGTGCTGGCCCTCGCCGGCGAAGGCGATGCTCATGACCTCGCCCTTGGCGTGCTCGCCGGTCATCCACACGGCCGGGTACTTCATCGTCACCTTGGACCCGATGTTGCCGTCGACCCACTCCATGGTCGCGCCCTCGTGGGCCACGGCCCGCTTGGTGACCAGGTTGTAGACGTTGTTCGACCAGTTCTGGATGGTCGTGTACCGGCAGCGCGCGTTCTTCTTGACGATGATCTCGACGACCGCGGAGTGCAGCGAGTCGGTCTTGTAGATCGGCGCGGTGCAGCCCTCGACGTAGTGCACGTAGGCGCCCTCGTCGATGATCATGAGGGTCCGCTCGAACTGGCCCATGTTCTCGGTGTTGATCCGGAAGTAGGCCTGCAGCGGGATCTCGACGTGCACGCCCTTCGGCACGTAGATGAACGAGCCGCCGGACCACACCGCGGTGTTCAGCGCGGCGAACTTGTTGTCACCGGAGGGGATGACCGAGCCGAAGTACTCGCGGAACAGGTCCTCGTGCTCGCGCAGCGCCGTGTCGGTGTCCAGGAACAGGACACCCTGCTCCTCGAGGTCCTCGCGGATCTTGTGGTAGACGACCTCGGACTCGTACTGGGCGGCGACACCGGCGATCAGCCGCTGCTTCTCGGCCTCCGGGATGCCCAGCTTGTCGTAGGTGTTCTTGATGTCGTCGGGCAGCTCGTCCCACGAGGCGGCCTGCGCCTCGGTCGAGCGCACGAAGTACTTGATGTTCTGGAAGTCGATGCCGGAGAGGTCCGAGCCCCAGTCGGGCATGGGCTTCTTGTCGAAGAGCTTCAGCGCCTTGAGCCGGCGCTCGAGCATCCACTCGGGCTCGTTCTTCCGACGCGAGATGTCGCGGACGACGTCCTCGTTGATGCCACGGGTGGCCGAGGCGCCGGCGACGTCGGTGTCGGCCCAGCCGTACTGGTAGGTGCCGATCGAGTCGATCGTCTCGTCCTGCGTCATCGGCGTGCTGGACACCGGCTGCTGGGTGCTGGTCATGCGGGGGTCCTCTCCCGGTCGATCGAGGGGGTGGAGCGAGTGCTGGCGCCAGCCGGTCCGGCTGCGGCGCGACCAGCAGGTACAGGGACGCCCGGGACACCGTTGTTCCCGGGGCGCGGGGTGATCTGGAGCGTGCGGGCGGGGATGTGCGTCGTGCAGATGCCGTCGCCGTGGGCGATGGTGGCGAGCCGCTGCACGTGCGTGCCGACCAGCCGGCCGATCACCGCCGTCTCGGCCTCGCACAGCTGGGGGAACTCGGCGGCGACGTGCGCCACCGGGCAGTGGTGCTGGCACAGCTGCCCGCCGGACGCGATGGCGCTGGCCATGGCGGCGTAACCCTCGGTGGTGAGCACCGCGGCCACCACCTGCGCGCGGTCGACCGGGCCGCCGGCGGCCTCGGCCTGCTCGACGGCGGCAGTGCAACGCGCCTCCAGCCCCGCCAGCTGCTGCTCGGCGACCGAGCGGACGGCGTCGGGGCCGGCGTGCTCGGAGACGAACCGCAACGCCGTCAGCGCCAGGTCGTCGTAGGCGTGCGGGAACGACTCACGGCCGGCGTCGGTGAGCGCGAAGCGGCGGGCCGGGCGGCCCCTCCCCCGGCGCTCGCCGGCGGTGGCACCCTCGGTCACCCGGCCGGTCGCGACCAGCGCGTCGAGGTGCCGGCGGACGGCGGCCGCCGAGACCCCCAGCCGGGCCGACAGCTCGGCCGCGGTCTGCGGGCCCTGCTCCAGCAGCAGGGCGCTGACCCGCTCGCGGGTACGCCGGTCGTCGGCCCCCGTCGAGCTCGGGACGGCACCTGCCGCGCTGGATTCCACAACACGATTGTGTGCTTATTCGAGGAGCCCGCAAGCAAGGGGGTCCTTACTTGCGGGCTCCTCGGGAGGAAGATCACACGATCGTCAGAGGGACGCCGGGAACTCCTGCGGCGCGACCTCGTTCGCGGGGGCCTCGCTGACCTCGAACGTCAGCGCGCCGTCGGCGACGTCGACCCGCACCAGCTGCCCGGCGCCGAGCTCGCCGCCGAGCACCAGCCGGGACAGCCGGTTGTCGACCTCGCGCTGGATCGCACGGCGCAGCGGCCGGGCGCCGAACGCCCGCTCGAAGCCCCGCTCGGCCAGCCAGGAGACCGCCTCGGGGGCGAACTCCACCGCGATGTCCTGCGCCCGCAGCCGGCGCCGGGTCTCGTCCAGCAGCAGGTCGGTGATCTTCGCCAGCTGCTCGGGCTCGAGCTGCCGGAAGACCACGATCTCGTCGATCCGGTTGAGGAACTCCGGCCGGAACGCCTCCCGCAGCCGCCGCATCACCTGGTCACGGACGTCCGAGCCCGCGCCGTTGCTGGTGAACCCGAGCGGGCCGGCGGTGTTGACGATCGCCTCCGACCCCAGGTTGCTGGTCATGATCACCACGGTGTTGCTGAAGTCGACCGTCCGGCCCTGGCTGTCGGTGAGCCGGCCGTCGTCCAGCAGCTGCAGCAGCGTGTTGAACACGTCCGGGTGCGCCTTCTCGACCTCGTCGAGCAGCACCACCGAGTACGGGTGGCGGCGCACCGCCTCGGTCAGCTGGCCGGCGTCCTCGTAGCCGACGTAGCCGGGGGGCGAGCCGACCAGCCGGCTGACCGTGTGCCGCTCCTGGAACTCGCTCATGTCCAGCCGGATCATCCGGTCGGAGTCGCCGAACAGCGCCTCCGCCAGCGCCCGGGCCAGCTCGGTCTTGCCGACGCCGGTCGGGCCGAGGAACAGGAAGCTGCCGATCGGCCGGTCCGGGTCACCCAGACCCGCCCGCGAGCGCCGGATGGCCTCGGCGACCACCTCGACCGCCTCCTCCTGGCCGACCACCCGCTGGTGCAGGTGGTCCTCCAGCCGCAGCAGCCGGTCGCGCTCCTCCTCGGTCAGCTGGGCCACCGGGACGCCGGTCGCCCGGGAGACCACCTCGGCGATCTCCGCCGTCCCCACCTCGGGGATGCCGGACGCGCCCCCGCCGCGGGCCTGGTCGAGCTGGCCCTGCGCCGCCGCGATGGAGTCGCGCAGCTCGGACGCCCGCTCGTACTGCTCGGCGGCGACCGCCTGGTCCTTCTCCCGCTGCAGCTCGGCGACCCGCTGCTCCAGCTCCCGCAGGTCGGTGGTGGGCCGCTTCACCCGCAGCCGGGTGCGCGCACCCGCCTGGTCGATGAGGTCGATCGCCTTGTCCGGCAGGTGCCGGTCGGAGACGTACCGGTCGGACAGCTCCGCCGCCGCGACCAGCGCCTCGTCGGTGAACCGCACGTTGTGGTGCGCCTCGTACCGGTCGCGCAGCCCGCGCAGGATCTCGATGGTGTCCTCGACGCTGGGCTCGGGCACCAGGATCGGCTGGAACCGCCGCTCCAGCGCCGGGTCCTTCTCGATGTTGCGGCGGTACTCGTCCAGCGTGGTGGCGCCGATGACGTGCAGGTCGCCGCGGGCCAGCGCCGGCTTGAGCATGTTGCCGGCACCCGCCGAGCCCTCGGACCCGCCGGCGTTGACCACCGTGTGCAGCTCGTCGATGAAGACGACGACCGAGTCGCGGTTCTCCCGGATCTCGTCCATCACCTTCTTGAGCCGCTCCTCGAAGTCACCGCGGTACCGGGTGCCGGCGACCAGGCCGGTCAGGTCCAGCTCGACCAGCCGCCGGTCGCGCAGCGAGTCCGGGACGTCGCCGTCGACGATCTGCAGGGCGATGCCCTCGACGATCGCGGTCTTGCCGACGCCGGCCTCACCGATGAGCACCGGGTTGTTCTTGTTCCGCCGCGACAGCACCTCGATGGTCTGCTCGATCTCCTGCGCGCGGCCGATGACCGGGTCGATCTTCCCGTCCCGGGCCAGCGCCGTGAGGTCGCGGCCGAACTCGTCGAGGGTCGGGGTGTTCGAGGGCGCCTGCGCGCCGCCCCCGGCACCACCCGCACCGCCCCGGGCCGCGACCGGCCCCCCGGCAGCGGCCTGCTGCAGCGCCTCCGGGGTCACCCGGGCACCGCCGAGCACGCGCCCGGCGCCGGAGTCGGGGTTGAGCGAGAGCGCGAAGAGCAGGTGCTCGGGACCGATGTAGGTGGAGCCGCTGGCGCGGGAGACCTGGTGGGCGTCCAGCAGCGCCCGCTTGGCCGCCGGGGTCAGCGCCGGGGGCTGCCCGGTGGCCTGCCCGCCGCCCAGCTGACCGGCCAGCGCGGCCTGCAGCTGGTCGGGGTCCGCGCCGCTGCGGGACAGCAGCGTGCGGGTCGGCTCGTGCCCGGCCAGCGCCCAGAGCAGGTGCTCGGTGTCGAGGTCGGGGCTCCCCCACCCGGCGGCCTGCCGGGCGGCGGAGGCGACGACCTCGCGGGCCTGCCCGGACAGCAGCTGGGTGATGTCGACCCGCTGCATGCCCCGGCGGCCGGCCCCCTGGCCCGTGAAGGCCTGGAAGAAGTCGTCGAAGGGGTTGGACCCGAAGGGCCCGTCGTAGAAGCCACTGGCCATGGCCGGTGCCACCTCTCGTCTCGTGTGGGCGACGTCCACCTGCCCCCGCGGAGGCGCTGCGGACCGGCTCGGGAGGCATCAGCCGCGGCGGGGCCGACCTGCACTCGTCCGGTCGCGCGCGTCGGGCAGGGTGTGCCGGCCCACGTTCCGTGCGGGCCGTCCGGCGGCGTCGGGGTAAGTAGCATCGGGGGCGTGCCGGTTCTTCCCGCGTCGTTCCGCTCTCGGATGAACCCCTCCGTGGTCTCCCGGGTCCTCCTGGTCAACCTCGTCGCCAACTGCGGCATCGTCGTGACCGGCGGTGCCGTGCGGCTGACCGGCTCGGGTCTGGGGTGCCCCACCTGGCCCGAGTGCACCGACGGCAGCCTGCGGCCGACGCCGGAGCTGGCCGGCCACGGGCTGATCGAGTTCGGGAACCGGTTGCTCACCTTCGTGGTGGTGCTGACCGCGGTCGCCACGGTGCTCGCGGTGGTGGGGTCCGGCCGGCGGGACCTGCGGAAGCTCGCGGTGCTGAGCCTCCTCGGCATCCCGGCCCAGATCGTCCTGGGCGGCATCACCGTGCTGACCAAGCTGAACCCCTGGACGGTCGCCGGGCACTTCCTGCTGTCCAGCGTGCTGATCGCGATCGCCGCCGTCCTGTGGTTGCGGTCCCGCGAGCCGGGGGTGGGCCAGCTGGTGGTCCGCCGGCCGTTCGCGCTGCTGGCCCGGGGCATCGCGGCGACGGTGGCCGCGGTGCTCGTCGTCGGCACCGTCGTCACCGGGAGCGGCCCGCACAGCGGCTCGCTCGGCACCGGCCGCACCGGGTTCGACCCCGAGCTGGTCAGCCAGCTGCACGCGGACGTCGTCTTCCTGCTCATCGGCCTGACCGTCGCGCTGCTGGTGGCGCTGGCCGCCACCGACTCCCCCGGCCGGGTGCGCCGCGCCGCCCGCGACCTGCTGGTCGTCGAGCTCGCCCAGGGCGCCATCGGGTACGTGCAGTACTTCATGCACCTGCCCGTGCTGGCGGTGCTGCTGCACATGGCCGGCGCGGTACTGATCACCGTCTACACGGCGCGGCTGGTGTGGTCGGTGCGCGGGCCGTCGTCCGAGCTGCCGGTCGGGTCCGCGCCGCTCACCCCCGCCGCCACCGTCTGACCCCGCCACCGTCTGACCCCGCCGCCGCGCGGACGGCGTGCGCGGACTGCCAGGTCCCGGACCCGCAGCTGGCAGTCCGCGCCCACCGTCCGGGGGCGGGTCGTGGGCCGGCGGGCGGGCGTGGGTCAGACGAGGACGTCGGCGACCAGGGCGATCGACAGCAGCGTCATGTAGGTGATCGACACCGAGAACAGCCGCATCGGCCGGTCGGGCCCGCCGGCCTTGATCCGGCCCAGCCAGGCGTGCGACTCGGCGACGTACCAGATGCCCAGGACCAGCGTCGCGACGCCGGTGGTCCAGCCCAGCAGCGGCGTCACCGGCGCCATGAGCAGCGAGACGAGCAGCGTGCCCCAGGCCCAGGCCACCGACTGCCGCCCGACGCTGACCGGGCCCGCGACCACCGACAGCATCGGCACGCCGGCGCGGAAGTAGTCGTAGCGGAACCGGCTGGCCAGCGCCCAGAAGTGCGGCATCTGCCAGCAGAAGACGATGCCGAAGAAGACCAGCGCCGGCCAGTCCAGCGAGCCGGTGACCGCAGCCCAGCCGATGAGCACCGGCGCGGCGCCGGGCAGCCCGCCGAAGACGGTGTTGTGGTGGGTCCGGCGCTTGAGCACCATCGTGTACATCACCGAGTACGCCAGCACCGCGGCCGCCGTGAGCGCCGTGGCCAGCGGGGTGGTGAACAGCCCCAGCAGGACCAGCGAGATCCAGGCCAGCACCACCCCGAAGAGCAGCGCGTTCCGCGGCGCGATCACGCCGCTGGGGATCGGCCGGTCGCGGGTGCGCGACATGATCCGGTCGATGTCGCGGTCGTACCAGCAGTTGATGGTGTTGGCTGCGCCGGCGGCGAGCATCCCGCCCACCATGGTCGCCAGGAACAACCCGGTGCCCGGCCAGCCGCCCGCCGCGAGCATCATCGCCGGGAGCGTCGTGACCAGCAGCAGCTCGACCAGCTTGGGCTTGGTCAGCGAGACGTAGGCGGCCACCGTCGCGCGCGTGGAACGCGACCGGGCGGGGGCGACGGAGCGCTCGGAGATCGCGGTCACCGTGTGCCCGGGAGCGCGGGAAGGCGCAGGGAGCAGGACACCTCGACGTCCTTCGCGGCCGGGGATGGGTTGCCCCGCCACTCTAGACCGCCTGTGTGCGGGGAATGTTGCGGCACCACTAGGGTTTGATCACGTTGACTCTGCGCGTGCAACGGGTAGGGCGGACGTCGAGGACGACGAGGCGCCCCCTGTTCTGCCGGTCGGTCCCAGCGCCGGGGCGGCCGAGGTGCGCACCGTCGTCCGCCCGGGGTGGGTGGTTCCCTGCCCTGGACGGGCACGACTGAACCGATCCCGAGGGAGCACCGAGCGCCACATGACCACAGACAGCAACGCCTCGACCCAGGCGACCGCGCCCGAGGCCCCGGCGGAAGCCGCGACCCAGACCCCGACCGGCGAGCCCCGCCAGCCGCACCCCACGCTCGCCGAGGGCTTCGGCGACCTGGACCGCCGGGCCGTCGACACGGTCCGCGTCCTCGCCATGGACGCCGTGCAGAAGGTCGGCAACGGCCACCCCGGCACCGCCATGAGCATGGCGCCCACCGCCTACCTGCTGTTCCAGAAGTGGCTGAAGCACGACCCCACCGACCCGCAGTGGACCGGCCGTGACCGGTTCGTCCTGTCGATGGGGCACTCCAGCATCCAGCTCTACATCCAGCTGTACCTCTCGGGCTACGGCCTCGAGCTGGACGACCTCAAGGCGCTGCGCACCTGGGGCTCGCTGACCCCGGGCCACCCCGAGGTCAACCACACCCCCGGCGTCGAGACCACCACCGGCCCGCTGGGCCAGGGCGTCGCGAACGCGGTCGGCATGGCGATGGCCGCCCGCCGCGAGCGCGGTCTGTTCGACCCGGAGACCCCCGAGGGCGAGAGCCTGTTCGACCACACCATCTGGTGCTTCGCCTCCGACGGTGACCTCGAGGAGGGCATCAGCGGCGAGGCCTCGTCGATCGCCGGCACCCAGCGGCTGGGCAACCTGGTCCTGGTCTACGACGACAACAAGATCTCGATCGAGGACAACACCGAGATCGCGTTCACCGAGGACGTCGGCGCCCGCTACGAGGCCTACGGCTGGCACGTGCAGCACGTGGACGACGGCGAGGACATGGCCGCCATCGACCGCGCCTTCGCCGCCGCCAAGGCCGAGACCGGCCGCCCCTCGATCATCGTGCTGCGCACGATCATCGGCTGGCCCGCCCCGAACAAGCAGAACACCGGTGCCGCCCACGGCTCGGCGCTCGGCGACGCCGAGGTCAAGGCCACCAAGGAGATCCTCGGCTTCGACCCGGAGCAGACCTTCGAGGTCACCGACGAGGTCATCGGGCACACCCGCCAGGTCGCCGAGCGCGGCCGCGCCGCGCACGCCGAGTGGGACGAGGCCTTCACCGCGTGGGAGAAGAGCAACCCCGAGGGCGCCGCGCTGCTGGCGCGGATGAAGACCCGCACCCTGCCCGAGGGCTGGGCGGCGAAGCTCCCCAGCTGGGACGCCGACCCGAAGGGCGTCGCCACCCGCAAGGCGTCCGGTGAGGTGCTCGCCGCGATCTACCCGGAGCTCCCCGAGCTGTGGGGCGGCTCGGCCGACCTGGCCGAGAGCAACAACACCGCGGTCAAGGGCGAGCCGTCGTTCCTGCCGGCCGACCGCCAGACCAAGATGTGGAGCGGTGGCCCCTACGGCCGCACGCTGCACTTCGGTGTCCGCGAGCACGCCATGGGCGCGATCATGAACGGCATCGCCCTGCACGGCGGCACCCGCGTGTACGGCGGCACCTTCCTCACGTTCTCCGACTACATGCGCGGCGCGGTGCGCCTGGCCGCCCTCATGCAGCTGCCGGTCACCTACGTGTGGACGCACGACTCCATCGGCCTCGGCGAGGACGGCCCGACCCACCAGCCGATCGAGCACTACGCGGCCCTGCGGGCGATCCCCGGCCTGGACTTCGTGCGCCCGGCCGACGCCAACGAGACCGCCGTCGCGTGGCGGACCATCCTCGAGCACAACGACCGCCCGGCCGGGCTGGCGCTGTCCCGGCAGAACCTGCCGGTCTTCGACCGCACCGAGTTCGGGTCGGCCGAGGGCACCGCCAAGGGCGGCTACGTGCTGGCCGAGGCCAGCACCGGCCGGCCCGAGGTCATCCTGCTGAGCACCGGCTCCGAGGTGCAGATCGCCGTCGCCGCCCGGGAGGCCCTCGAGGCCGACGGCGTCCCGACCCGCGTGGTCTCGCTGCCGTGCTGGGAGTGGTTCGCCGAGCAGGACGAGGCCTACCGCGCCGAGGTGCTGCCGCCCACGGTCCGCGCCCGGGTGAGCGTCGAGGCAGGCGTGCCGATGGGCTGGCGCGACTTCGTCGGTGACGCCGGCCGGATCGTCGGGCTGAACCACTACGGCGCGAGCGCCTCCTACAGCAAGCTGTACGAGGAGTTCGGGCTCACCCACGAGGCCGTCGTCGCCGCCGCCCGCGAGAGCATCGAGGCCGCGAAGTCGGCGTCGGTGCCCCCGGCCGGTCCCGGCGTCGCCTCCGGCGGGCTGCCGCACCCCACCGGCGACCGCTGACCCAGACCACACCACCCGAGTAGAACCGAGAGAGGGCACCATGGCCCAGAACGAGAACCTGGCTCAGCTGTCCAAGGCCGGCGTGGCCGTCTGGCTCGACGACCTGTCCCGTGACCGGATCCGCAGCGGCAACCTGCAGGAGCTGGTCGACGAGCGCAGCGTCGTCGGCGTCACGACCAACCCGTCGATCTTCGCCGCCGCCATCAGCGGGTCGAAGTCCTACGACGACCAGCTGCACGCGCTCGCCGTCCGGGAGGTCTCCGTCGAGGAGGCGCTGCGGACCATCACCGCGGCCGACGTCCGGGACGCCTGCGACCTGCTCGCCCCGGTCGCCGCGCGCACCGGCCGCGACGGCCGCGTGTCGCTGGAGGTGGCCCCCGGCCTCGCCCACGACGAGGACGCGACGGCCGCCGAGGCCGCCCACCTGTGGTGGCTGGTCGACCGGCCGAACCTGTTCATCAAGATCCCCGCGACCGTCGAGGGGCTGCCGGCCATCACCACGACGATCGCCAAGGGCATCAGCGTCAACGTCACGCTGATCTTCAGCATCGAGCGGTACAAGGCCGTGATGGAGGCCTACATCGCCGGGCTGGAGCAGCGGCTGGCCGAGGACCCGGACGCCTCCTTCGAGGGCATCGAGTCCGTGGCGTCGTTCTTCGTGTCCCGCGTGGACACCGAGATCGACAAGCGCCTGGACGCCGCCGGTGCCGATGCCTCCCTCAAGGGCAAGGCCGGCGTCGCGAACGCGCAGCTGGCCTACCAGGCCTACGAGGAGGTCTTCTCCTCCGACCGCTGGAAGGCGCTGGAGGCCAAGGGCGCCAGCAAGCAGCGGCCGCTGTGGGCGTCGACCGGCGTCAAGAACCCGGAGTACAGCGACACGCTGTACCTCTCGGAGCTCGTCGCCGCCGACACGGTCAACACCATGCCGGAGAAGACGATGCAGGCGTTCGCCGACCACGGCCAGGTCGGCCGCCCGGTGACCGGGACCTACGCCGACGCCGAGAAGGTCATGGCGGACGTCGCCGCGGCCGGCATCGACCTCGACGACGTGTTCCGGGTGCTCGAGGAGGAGGGCGTGCAGAAGTTCGTGGACGCCTGGGACGAGCTGACCGCCTCCGTCCAGGAGCAGCTCACCGACAAGAAGTGAGACCGCGGGGCGGCCGTCCGGTGCGCCGGACGGCCGCCCCGTGAGCGACCTGCCCCGCCGTCCGGTCCGCGCCGCGCCGGACGGCGGGCACCCTGCGAGCCCTTCGAGGACGGAAACGATGTCCACCAACCCGCTGCGGGACCCGCGGGACCGACGACTCCCCCGAGTACCGGAGCCGTGCGCGCTGGTCGTCTTCGGGATCACCGGCGACCTGTCGCGGAAGAAGCTGCTGCCGGCCATCTACGACCTGGCCAACCGCGGCCTGCTCCCCACGAACTTCGCGCTGCTGGGCTTCGCCCGCCGCGACTGGGGTGACGTCGAGTTCTCCGAGCTGGCCCGGTCGGCCGCCCGCGAGCACGCCCGCACCCCCTGGCGCGAGGAGGTCTGGGAGCGGCTGGCCAACAGCGTCCGCTTCGTCCAGGGCTCCTTCGACGACGACAACGCCTTCGACGAGCTGGCCGCCAACCTGGCCGAGCTCGAGGGCTCCCACGGCATCGGCGGCAACGCCGCGTTCTACCTGTCGATCCCCCCGGCGATGTTCCCCACCGTGCTCAAGCAGATGCAACGGACCGGGATGGCCGAGAGCACGGCCGACCGCTGGCGCCGCGTGGTCGTGGAGAAGCCGTTCGGCACCGACCTGGCCTCCAGCCGCGAGCTGAACGCGCTGGTCGACTCGGTGTTCACCGCCGACGACGTGTTCCGCATCGACCACTACCTGGGCAAGGAGACGGTCCAGAACCTGCTGGCCCTGCGGTTCGCCAACACGCTGTTCGAGCCGATCTGGAACGGCAACCACGTCGACTCGGTGCAGATCACCATGGCCGAGGACGTCGGCATCGGCGGCCGCGCCGGGTTCTACGAGAAGACCGGCGCCGCCCGCGACGTGCTGCAGAACCACCTGCTGCAGCTGCTGGCGCTCACCGCGATGGAGGAGCCGGTCGAGTTCTCCGCCGAGGAGATCCGCACCGAGAAGCTCAAGGTGCTGCGCGCCGTCTCGGTGCCCGAGGACATGGAGCGCTTCGCCGTCCGCGGCCAGTACGAGCAGGGCTGGCTCGCCGGCCAGCGGGCCAAGGGCTACCGGCAGGAGGACGGCGTCGCGCCGGACTCCACCACCGAGACCTACGCCGCCGTGCGGCTGGGCGTCGAGACCCGCCGCTGGGCCGGCGTCCCGTTCTACCTGCGCACCGGCAAGCGGCTCCCCCGCCGGGTCACCGAGATCGCGCTGCTGTTCAAGCGCGCGCCGCACCTGCCGTTCGCGCCCACCGACACCGAGGAGCTGGGCCACAACCAGCTGGTGATCCGGGTCCAGCCGGACGAGGGCGTGACGCTGAAGTTCGGCTCGAAGGTGCCCGGCAGCGTCATGGAGGTCCGCGACGTCGCGATGGACTTCCTCTACGGCGAGCAGTTCACCGAGGCGAGCCCGGAGGCGTACGAGCGGCTGCTGCTCGACGTGCTGCTGGGCGATGCCACGCTCTTCCCGCGCAACGCCGAGGTCGAGGCCTCCTGGGCGGTCATCGACCCGCTCGAGGAGTTCTGGGCCCGCACCACCCCGCAGCCCTACCGGGCCGGCGAGTGGGGGCCGCGCGCCGCCGACGCCATGCTCGAGGCCGAGGGCCGCTCGTGGCGCCGTCCGTGACCCGCCGGCTGCACCCCACGTTCGAGAGAGGCCTGTCGTGACGACGTTGTGGGACACCACCGGCTCTGCGGTGGTCAAGGAACTGGCCGCCCAGCGGCGCACCGGTGGCGCCGTGATGAGCGGCGTGGCGCTGACCCTGGTGGTCGTCGCCGACGAGGGCCGGGTGACCGAGGCGGAGCAGGCGGCGACCGCCGCCGCCGAGCTGCACCCGTGCCGGCTGCTCATCGTGGTCCGCCGGCAGGTCGAGGCGCCGCAGCCGCGGCTGGACGCCGAGGTCACCATCGGTGGCCGGCTGGGCCCGGGCGAGGCCGTGGTGATGCGCATGTACGGCCGGCTGGGCCTGCACGCCGAGTCGGTCGTGCTGCCGCTGCTGGCCGCCGACGCCCCGGTCGTCACCTGGTGGCACGAGGCGCCGCCGGAGCGGATCGCCCGGGACGCGCTCGGCGTCATCGCCGACCGGCGGATCACCGACGCGTCGCTCGCGCCCGACCCGCTGGCCGCGCTGCGGACCCGGGCCGCGGACTACTACCCGGGCGACACCGACCTGACCTGGACCCGCAGCACCCCGTGGCGGGCCACGCTCGCCTCGACGCTGGACTCCGTCTCCGGCCGCCGCGGCGAGCCCGTGCGGGTGCTCGGCGGCCAGGTCGAGGGCGACCCGACCAGCGCCACCGCCCAGCTCGTCGCCGGCTGGATCTCCTCCCGCTGCGGCTGCACCATCCCCGTCGTGCCCGGCCAGCGGGTGCCCGGCCCGTCCGGTGTGGACGCCGTGGTGCTGCGGCTGGACCAGGACGAGGAGGTGCGGCTGCAGGACGACCGCAAGGGCAACGCGGTCATCACCCAGCCGTTCCGCCCCGACGCGATGGTCGCGCTGCCCGACCGCAGCCTCGGTGAGCTGATCGGCGAGGAGCTGCGCCGGCTGGACCCCGACGAGCCCTACAGCGAGGCGCTGGAGGCCGTCACCGGCACCGACGGGCTCAACGACCGGCCGGCCTGCCGGGACCACATCTGGTTCGACCCGATGCGCCCCGACCAGACCCGGGCCGAGGCCGACGAGGACGGCGACGCCGCGGCGGCGGCCGACGGGGCCGACGACACGGCGGCCGGCCTGGCCCCCACCGTGCCGGACACCCCCGGCGACACCGACGAGGTCGCGCTGAGCGGCGAGCACGACTCGGCCGCGGACGACTCCGACGAGCAGGACGTCGTGCAGGCGGCCGACGCACCCTCGGCGGCGCCCGCCGGCCGGGCGGGCAAGGGCGGCCTGCGATGAGCTCCCCGGGCGCCGGCGACCGCAAGTCCACCGGCGAGCAGGCCGCCCCGGCCGACCAGACGTCCCCCGGCGAGCACGTCGAGGAGGCGCTGGCCGACGAGGGCCTGCCCACCCCGGACGTCGTCATCGAGCCGGACGGCGACCGGCTGGCCCGCTCGGTCGCCTCGGCGCTGGTGGCCCGGCTGGCGGCGGCCCAGGCGGTGCACGGCACCGCCTCGGTCGTGGTGACCGGCGGCGGGATCGGCACCGCGGTGCTGGAGCGGGTCGCGGACCTCGCCGCCGAGCCGGAGCACGCCGTCGTCGACTGGCAGCAGGTCGACGTGTGGTGGGGCGACGAGCGGTTCGTGCCGGTCGACGACCCGGACCGCAACGAGCTCGGTGCCCGCCGGGCGCTGCTCGACCGGGTCGCGCTCGACCCCGAGCGGGTGCACCCGATCCCGTCGTCCGACGCCGGGTTCGACACCCCCGAGGAGGCCGCCGACTGGTACGCCGGCGAGCTCGCCGCCGCCGCGCCGGAGGGCGCGTCGCTGCCGCGGATCGACGTGCTGATGCTCGGCATGGGCCCCGAGGGGCACGTGGCGTCGATCTTCCCGGACAGCCCGGCCGCGACCGACGAGCGGCCGGTGGTCGCCGTGCACGACTGCCCGAAGCCGCCACCGACCCGGGTCAGCCTGGGCTTCACGGCGCTCACCTCCGCCGAGGAGGTGTGGCTGCTGGTCAGCGGCGAGGGCAAGGCCGAGGCGGTCGCCCGGGCGCTGGGCGGCGCCGACCGGGTGGAGCTGCCCGCCGCCGGCGCGCGCGGCCGGCGGGCCACCCGCTGGCTGCTCGACACGGCCGCCGCGAGCCTGCTCCCCCGCGCGTAGCCGCACCCCGACGCCGCGGCGGTGGCCCTGGTGGCCGCCGCCGTGGCGTCAGGAGGTGACCCGGCCCGCTCTTTCGTGCAGGATCCGGGGTCACAGGTCCCCCAGCGGCGGAGGTCGAGTTCCCTGGACACCACGGCGGACGCACGGGCGCTGCTGCGCCAGCACTACCGCACCGACGACCGGAGGGTCCAGGCGTACAACGCCGCCCGGCTCTCGGTCCTGCCGGTGCCCTGGATGTCCGGGTTGCTGGCGCCGCTGCGCGGCACGGTGCTGTGCCTCGGGTGCGGGTACGGCACCCTGGAGACGGTCCTGGCGGCGGCCAACCCGCACCTGGACTTCCTGGCCAGCGACATCAACGCCGAGCGGATCGCGGTGGCGCAGAAGTCGGTCCACGGGCTGTCGAACATCCAGTTCTCCGTCACCGACGCGACCGAGGGGCTGCCGCCCGGGGACTACGACAACGCGCTGCTCTCCGACGTGCTGCACCACCTGCCCGGTGGCGCGCAGGAGCCGTTGCTCTCCGCGCTGTGGGGGCGGGTCCGCCCCGGCGGGGTGCTGCTGGTCAAGGACCTCGACGTGCAGCCGCGCTGGAAGTACTGGTGGAACTACCTGCACGACCGGGTGGTCGCCGGCCTGCCGCTGACCTACCTGCCGCCGGCCACCTACCAGGGCGTGCTGGGCGGCCTCGGGGCCGCGGTGACCACCGTGCGGCCGCGGACCCGGCTGCCCTACGCGCACTACGCGATGCTCGCGCGCAAGGAACCGGTCGCGGCCTGAGCCGCCTGTCCCCGCGCGGGCGCACCGCCCGCGCGGGGACCGGACCTCAGGCGCCCCGGCGGGAACGCAGGCGGGTCAGCGCCTCCTCGAGGAGCGCGTCACCGTCGGCGTCGCTGCGCCGTTCGCGCACGTAGGCGAGGTGCGTCTTGTACGGCTCGGTGCGCGGCGCCGGCGGCGGGTTCTGCTGGTCCACCCCGGCGGGCAGCCCGCACCGCGGGCAGTCCCAGGTCTCCGGCACCTCGGCGTCGCTCGCGAACGCGATCCGCGCCTCGTGCCCGTTCGCGCACCAGAAGCCGACCCGCCGGCGCGGCGCTGCCTCGCCCCGCTCCGCCTCACCCATCGGACCCGCACCGACCCGGCTCCCCCGGATCGCGTTACCACCAGCCACGAACGGCCCCCTGATCGTCGCCACTGAACTGCGGTGAAGATCACCGCCCGGGCAGTCTAGGGGGTTACCAGCCGGTTCAAGGTCACGATGCGGCCACTCTCCGTACCGGCACGCGACCGCGGCACGAGCGGCCGGGTACGTCCTCAGGCCTTGAGCAGGATGCCCAGCGCGACGATGCACACGGTCCAGATGACCCCGGCGATGACGGTCAGCCGGTTGAGGTTCTTCTCCACCACCGACGAGCCGGCGAGCGACGAGGCGACGGCGCCGCCGAACATCGACGACAGGCCGCCGCCCTTGCCGCGGTGCAGCAGGATGAGCACGATCAGCACCAGGCTGGACAGCACCAGCAGGATGTTCAGCACCAGTTCCATCAGGTCTCCAGTCCCGTGCGGCACGGGGGTGTCGGCGGGACGTCCCACGGCAGGTCGGTCATCGGCGAGCGGTGGACCCAGCTCCCGGTCGTCCAGCCTATCCGACGCCGGCGGTCGCGACGTCGTAGGCGCCGTAGGGCTGCATGACCAGCCCGTTGCGCAGCCGCTGACCGGCCAGCAGCTGCACCCGGTTCTCGGCCAGCGGCACGTACACGTGCGCCTGGTCGACCGCGCGGGCCACCTGGCGCCAGCCGTCGGCCGCCGCGGCGGGGTCCCCGGCGGTGCGCGCGGCGTCGACCAGCTGGTTCACCGCCGGGTCGTTGAACCGCGCGTAGTTGGTGTTGCCGACGCCGCGGATGGTGCGCCCGTCGACCAGCGGCAGCAGGAACGACCCGGCGGTCGGGAAGTCCGCCGTCCACGTGGCCAGCACGATGCCGTAGCCCTGCTTCGTCACCGCGTCGGGGTTGCCGACGTCGTTCGCGTAGTAGGTGCTGGGGTCCAGCGGCCGCACCTCGGCGGTGATGCCGACCGCGGCCAGGTCCTCGGCGAGCGCTCTGCCCAGCGCGACGCTCGTCGGCACGTTCGGGACGGCGAGCACGGTGCTGAACCCGTCGGGCTGTCCGCACTTCGCCAGCGACGACCGGGCCGCGGCCACGTCGGGACCCGGGTCGCCGTCCTCCGGTCCGCCGCCGACCGCGCGGGGCCACAGCACCGACGTGCGCACCGCGTTGCCGGCGCCGCCGAGCGTCTTCTGCGCCCGTCCGCGGTCGACGACGGCCGCCACGGCCGCCCGGCAGTCGGCGTTGCCCATCGGGGCGACGCTGGTGGGCAGGGCGAGCAACCGCACCGCACCGGTGGTCACGTCGTCGACCCGGTCACCCAGGTCGCCGTCGCCCAGCCGCCGGGTGGTGGCGGTCTGCACGCCGCTGCCGGAGATGTCGAGGTCCGCGGAGCCGGCGAGCACCGCCTGGTCGCGGGCCACGCCGGACAGCCCGGTCCGCACGACCACCGCGTCGGGCAGCGCGGTGCGGACGCCGTCGGTGCCCGGGTCCCACTGCGGGTTGCGGGCCAGGACCACGCCGGTCTGCGCGTCGTTGCTGGTGATCAGGTACGGCCCGGAGGACACCGGCTTGGCGCCGTAGTCCTTGCCGGTGTCCGCCTCGACGGGCACCGGGCTGCTGGAGGGCAGCGCCATCACGAACGGGAAGTCGGGGGTGGCGGTGCGCAGCGTGAAGACGATCGTCCGGTCGTCGGGGGTCGCGACCGACGCCAGCCCCAGCTTGTCCTTGGCGGGGTCCTGGTACGGGCCGGCGTAGGGGTCGTCGCGGTCGTCGAGCAGGTCGACGACGTACGTCGGGCCACCGACGACCACGTCGGAGGCGAAGGACCGCTCGATGCCGTACTTGACGTCCTTGGACGTGATCGGCCGGCCGGTCTCGAACTTCACGCCGTCGCGCAGGTGGAACGTCCAGGTGCGGCCGCCGTCGGGGCTGGTGCCGAGGTCGGTGGCCAGGTCGGGCACCAGCTCGGCGGTGTGCCCGGGCTTGCTGGAGTAGGTGACCAGCGTGCGGACGTAGAGCCGCATCAGGTCCCAGACCCCGGGGCTGTAGGACCGCTGCGGGTCCAGGCTGTCGACCGGGCCGGCGACGACGCGGAGCGTGCCGCCCGTCGCGTCGGACGGCGCCCGGACGCCCTGGACACCGGCGTCCGCGGACCCGGTGGCGGTGGGCACCCCGGCGGCGCCGCTGTTCCCGCCGCCGCAACCGGTGGCCACGGCGGCGAGGACGACGAGGGTGGCCGCCCACCGGCCCACCCCCCGGGCGGGGGTGGGCCGGTGGGACGTGCGCGAGGTGAACAGGGTGCTGGCTCCGCCCCGGTCAGGGCCGGCGGCGGTCAGCGGCCGTCGGCAGCGGTCCGACAGATCGATGCGAACTCGTCGGCGTCCAGGCTGGCACCACCGACGAGGGCACCGTCGACATCGGGTCCGGCGAGGATCCCGGCGGTGTTGCCGGCCTTCACCGACCCTCCGTAGAGGATACGGACCCGATCGGCCGTCTCCGGCCCGAAGCGCTCGGCGAGCCGTGCCCGCAGCGCCCCGCAGACCTCCTGCGCATCATCCGGCGTCGCGACCTCACCGGTGCCGATCGCCCACACCGGCTCGTAGGCGATCACGATCTCGTGTCCCGACCCGCCCGCCCCGAACAGCGCCGCGGCGTCGAGCCCGGCCAGGGCCCCGTCGAGCTGGTCGTTGCAGTGCGGCACGTGCGTGCCCGCCTGCCGGACGTCCAGCCCCTCCCCCACGCAGAGGATCGGCCGCAGCCCGTGCCGCAGCGCGGCCTGGACCTTCGCGGCGACGACCTCGTCGGTCTCCCCGTGCAGCTGCCGCCGCTCGGAGTGGCCGACGACCACGTAGCGGCAGGCCAGCGCGGCCAGCATGGCCCCGCTGATCTCGCCGGTGTAGGCCCCGCCGTCGTGCGCCGACAGGTCCTGCGCGCCGTAGCCGATCTCCAGGTCGTCCCCGGCCACCAGCGTCTGCACGCTGCGCAGCGCGGTGAACGGCGGCACGACGACGACCTCGGCGGCGTCCAGCTGCTCCTCGGTGAGCGAGAACGCCAGCTTCTGGACCAGCGCGATCGCCTCGAGGTGGGTGAGGTGCATCTTCCAGTTGCCGGCGATCAGCGGCCGCCGGCCCTCGTACACCCGCTTGACCTTGGTGCGTGCCATCGCCGGCTCAGTCCGCCAGCACCGCGAGGCCCGGGAGCTCCCGGCCCTCGAGGTACTCCAGCGACGCGCCGCCGCCGGTGCTGATGTGGCCGTACGCGGCCTCGTCCAGGCCGAGCACGCGGACCGAGGCGGCGGAGTCGCCACCACCGACGACGGACAGCCCGCCGACGGCGGCCACGGCCTGCGCCACGCCGCGGGTGCCCGCCTGGAACGGCGTCATCTCGAACACGCCCATCGGGCCGTTCCAGAAGACGGTGCGGGCCCCGGAGAGCGCCTCGGTGAACAGCTCGACGCTGCGCGGGCCGATGTCCAGGCTCATCTCGTCGGCGGGGATCTCGTCCGCCGGGAGCACCCGGACCGGGCCGTCGGCGCTGAAGGCCGGCGTCACGACGACGTCGACCGGCAGCACGATCCGGTCGCCGGCGTCGGCCAGCAGCCGCCTGCAGGTGTCGACCTGGTCGGCCTCCAGCAGCGAGGTGCCCACCTCGTGGCCGCGGGCGGCCAGGAAGGTGTAGGTCATCCCGCCGCCGATGAGCAATCGGTCGACCTTGGGCAGCAGCGCCTCGATCACGCCGAGCTTGTCGCTGACCTTCGAGCCGCCGAGCACGACCACGTAGGGCCGCTCCGGGTCCTCGGTCAGCCGGGTGAGCACCTCCAGCTCGCGGGCGACCAGCCGGCCGGCCGCGTGCGGGAGCCGCAGCGCGACGTCGTACACCGAGGCGTGCTTGCGGTGCACCGCGCCGAACGCGTCGTCGACGTAGAGGTCGGCCAGCGCGGCCAGCCGGTCGGCCAGCTCGCCCCGGACGGCGTCGTCCTTCGACGTCTCGGCCGCCTCGAAGCGGACGTTCTCCAGCAGCAGCACGTCCCCGTCGCCGAGGGCCGCGACCTTCGCCGCGGCGTCCTCCCCGGCCACGTCGGCGGCCAGCGGCACGTCGACGCCGAGCAGCTCACCCAGCCGCGCCGCGACCGGCGCGAGGGAGAACTGCGGGTCCGGCGTGCCCTTCGGCCGCCCGAGGTGGGCGGCGACGACGACCCGGGCCCCGGCGTCCCGCAGCGCCTGCAGCGTGGGGAGGCTGGCCCGGATCCGGCCGTCGTCGGTGATCGCGCGGGTGTCCTTGTCCAGCGGGACGTTCAGGTCGGCGCGCAGCAGCACGCGCCGACCCGAGACCCCGTCGGCGATGAGCTCGTCGACGGACTTCATCACGCCGAGAGCTTGGTGCCGACCAGGACGACGGAGTCGACGAGGCGGTTGGAGTAGCCCCACTCGTTGTCGTACCAGCCGACGACCTTGAGCTGGTTGCCGAACACCTTGGTCAGGCCCGAGTCGAAGATGCAGGACGACGGGTCGGTGACGATGTCCGAGCTGACGATCGGCGCGTCGGTGTAGGTGAGGTAGCCGGCCAGCGGGCCCTCGGCGGCGGCGGCGCGGTAGGCCTCGTTGACCTCCTCGACGGTGACCTCGCGGGCGAGGGTCACGGTCAGGTCGGTGGCCGAGCCGGTCGGGACCGGGACGCGCAGCGCGTAGCCGTCGAGCTTGCCCTTGAGCTCGGGCAGGACCAGGCCGATGGCCTTGGCGGCACCGGTGGAGGTCGGGACGATGTTCAGCGCGGCGGCGCGGGCCCGGCGGAGGTCCTTGTGCGGACCGTCCTGCAGGTTCTGGTCGGCCGTGTACGCGTGGATGGTGGTCATCAGACCGCGCTCGATGCCGAAGGCGTCGTTGACGACCTTGGCCAGCGGGGCCAGGCAGTTCGTGGTGCAGGACGCGTTGCTGATGATCGTCTGCGAGCCGTCGTACTGCTCGTGGTTGACGCCCATGACGATCGTCAGGTCGTCGCCGGTGGCCGGCGCGGAGATGACGACCTTCTTGGCGCCGCCGTTGTCGACGTGCTTGCGGGCGTCCTCGGCCTTGGTGAAGAAGCCGGTCGACTCGACGACCACGTCGACGCCCAGGTCGCCCCAGGGCAGGTTGGCCGGGTCGCGCTCGGCGAGGACCTTGAGGGTGGTCCCGCCGACCTTGATGCCGTCACCGGCGACCTCGACGTCCTCGGGGAACTTGCCGAGGATGCTGTCGTACTTGAGCAGGTGGGCCAGCGTCTGCGGCGTGGTCAGGTCGTTGACCGCGACGATCTCGACGTCCGCGCCGCTGGCGGCAGCTGCCCGATAGAAGTTGCGGCCGATCCGGCCGAACCCGTTGATCCCGACCCGTACCGTCACTGTGGACCTCCCAGACCGTGTTGCCCTGCCGGACCGGTCGGCCCAGCGGCACCGTCGACCGCGCGTGTGCGCGGCCACATTCCGGGGCCCACCCTATCCGCCCGCACCGGGGCTCCTGACCGCCGGTCCGGTGGCGTGACCGGGGTCGCACAGACGTCCGCGACGTCTCCCTGCGCTGGTCAGGGAGACGTCGCGGACGACTCAGCAGCTCTTCCCGGCCCTGTCCAGAGGCTCGCCCCGAGCCTGCGAGGGGTGAGGAGGACAGGGTCCTCCTGCTACTGGGCCAGCATGTCGTCGGTGACGACGGACTCCGTGTCGGGGATCCCGAGGTCCTTCGCCCGCTTGTCGGCCATCGCCAGCAGCCGGCGGATCCGGCCGGCGACGGCGTCCTTGGTCATCGGCGGGTCGGCGCGCTGGCCGAGCTCCTCCAGCGACGCCTGACCGAACTCCAGGCGCAGCCGGCCGGCGACCAGCAGGTGCTCCGGGGCGTCCTGGCCGAGGATCTCCAGCGCCCGCTCGACCCGCGCGCTGGCGGCGACGGCGGCGCGCGCCGAGCGGCGCAGGTTCGCGTCGTCGAAGTTGGCCAGCCGGTTCGCCGTCGCCCGGACCTCGCGGCGCATCCGCCGCTCCTCCCAGGCCAGGACGGCGTCGTGGGCGCCCATCCGGGTGAGCAGCGCGCTGATCGCGTCGCCGTCCCGGACGACGACCCGGTCGGTGCCGCGCACCTCGCGGGCCTTGGCGCCGATGCCCAGCCGGCGGGCCGCTCCGACCAGCGCCATCGCGGCCTCCGGGCCGGGGCAGGTGACCTCCAGCGACGACGAGCGACCGGGCTCGGTCAGCGAGCCGTGGGCGAGGAACGCCCCGCGCCAGGCGGCCTCGGCGTCGCCGATGCTGCCGGAGACGACCGCCGGCGGCAGCCCGCGCACCGGCCGGCCGCGCTGGTCGACCAGCCCGGTCTGCCGGGCCAGGCCCTCGCCGTGCTTGGCGATGCGGACCAGGTAGCGCACGCCGCGGCGGATGTTGCCGCCGGCGAGCACGCTGACGCCGCTGGTGTAGCCGTAGACCTCGCTGATGTCGCGGCGCAGCCGGCGGGCCACCGAACCCGTGTCGAGCTCGGCCTCGATGACCACCCGGCCGCCCACGATGTGCAGCCCGCCGGAGAACCGCAGCAGCGCGGTCACCTCGGCCTTGCGCTCGGAGGTCTTGGTGCACTCCACCCGGGAGAGCTCGTCCTTGACCATCGCCGTCATCGCCACGTCGTCCGCCCCCCTGCCCGCACCCGGCGACCGGCCGTCGTGCCTCGCATCAGCGCCATGAGCGGTGTTCCCTTCCCCCTGTGTGCCGACCCGGAAACAGATCGTCCCGAACTCCGGACCCTCCGTGAAGCTGTCCCGCCCCCGTCACCGCGCACCGACCACGGCGGCCAGTGCGTCGGCGAGCCGCGCGGGATCGTGCCGCGGCGCCCCGTCGGGCTCAGCCACCGGCGCCAGGACCAGCTCGGCGCCGCATGCCTGCACAGCAGACAGCAGACCACGCCGGTCAACAACCGCAGTGGCATCGGCGATGACGGAGTGCAGCGACACGCCGCCCAAGTGTCCCAGGAGCACCCTGAGGTGTTCCTGGGGGGAGAACCCGTCCGTCTCCCCCGGCTGCGGTTCGAGGTTGAGGACGACGACGACCCGGGCCCGGCTGGCCTCCAGCGCGGCGCGCAGCCGCGGGACGAGCAGGTGCGGCAGCACCGAGGTGTACCAGGAGCCGGGACCGAGGCTGACCACGTCGGCCCCGGCGATCGCGGTCAGCACGTCGGCGTGGACGGGCGGGTCGGCCGGGGCGACCTGGATGTCGCGCACCGAGCCGGGGGTGGAGGCGATCGCCACCTGGCCGCGGATCCGGCGGGTGGCCAGCGGGTCGTCGGGGTCGACGCTGTCGACGGTCGCGACGAGGTCCAGCGGGACGTCGGCCATCGGCAGCACCCGCCCCACGGCGCCCAGCAGCTGCTCCAGCGACCGGAGCGCCCGCACGGTGTCGCCGCCGTGCAGGTCGGTGAGGCCGGTGAGCATGAGGTTGCCGACCGGGTGACCGGCGAGCACTCCCTCCCCGCCGAAGCGGTGCTGGAGCAGCGCGGCCACCTCCCGGGTGCGCGCGTCGTCGCCGGCCAGCGCGGCCAGCGCCATCCGCAGGTCGCCCGGCGGGAGCACCGGCATCTCGCGGCGGATCCGGCCGGAGCTGCCGCCGTCGTCGGCGACGGTGACGACGGCGGTGAGGTTGCCGGTCAGCCGCCGCCACGCGGCCAGCGCGGCCGCCAGCCCGTGCCCACCGCCGAGGGCCACCACCCGCGGGCCGGAGCGCTCCCCCGGCTCCTGCGGCAGGCCGCCGGGGCCGGGCGCGGCGGGCGCCGGCCACGCGGGTGGGGCCGCCATCACTCGCGCCCCAGGTCGCGGTGCCGGGCCGTCGCGGGCACGCCGTCCTCGGACAGCCGGCGGGCGAACTCCTCGGCGATCGCCACGCTGCGGTGCTTGCCGCCGGTGCAGCCCACGGCCAGCGTGAGGTACCGCTTGCCCTCGCGCTGGTAGCCGGGCAGCAGCCGCCGCAGCACCCGCATGTAGTCGTCGAGGAACGGCGCCGCGTCCTCCTGCGCCAGCACGTAGTCGCGCACCTCGGGGTCGCGCCCGGTCATCGGGCGCAGCTCGGGCACCCAGTGCGGGTTGGGCAGGAAGCGGGCGTCGACCACCAGGTCGGCGTCCAGCGGCAGGCCGTACTTGAAGCCGAAGCTGAGCACGGTGGCGACCACCTGCGGCGGCGCCCCGTGCTCGACGAACGCCGACTCCAGGGTGCTGCGCAGCTGGTGCACGTTGAGGTCGCTGGTGTCGACCCACAGGTCGGCCTCGCCGGCGATGCCGGTGAGCAGCTCCCGCTCGGCCTCGATCCCGTCGACCAGCCGGCCGCTGCCCTGCAGCGGGTGCTCGCGGCGGTTGGACTCGTAGCGCCGGATCAGCACCTCGTTGCGGGCGTGCACGTAGACGACCCGCGGCCGGTGGCCGGCGTCGGCGAGCAGCCGGATCGACTCCTGCAGATCGCTGGAGAACGCCCGGCTGCGGACGTCGACGACCGCGGCGAACCGGCGGAGGTCACCCCGCGCGCCGAGCTCGACCATCGGCTGCAGCAGCGCCGGCGGCAGGTTGTCGACGACGAAGAAGCCGAGGTCCTCGAGCACCCGGCCGGCGGTGTTCTTGCCGGCGCCGGACAGCCCGGTCACGACCACGACGTCCAGCGGCGGCACCTCGGTGCTCGCCGGGTCCGCGCCGGGCGCGACGTCCCGCTGCGGGCCCACCCCGCCGGCCGGCTCGACGCCGGGCTGCTGGTCGACGCTCACGCGGGCACCTCCGGGTGCAGCGAGACCCGGCCGACCTCGGCGGTGTCACCGGCGGCCGGGCCGTGCGCCCCGTCGGCGGCCGGCTCGGCGTCCACCTCGTCGGCGGCGACGTCGACCTCGCGGGCCGAGGGAGGCTCGGCCACGGCCGCGAGCACCGCCTCGGCGGTGCGCCGGCCGATGCCGGGCACCGTCGTGAGCTCCTCGACCGTGGCGGCCCGCAGCCGCTTGAGGGAACCGAACTGCTTCATCAGTGCCTTCCGCCGTGCCTCGCCGAGCCCTGGGACGTCGTCGAGGAGTGAGACCAGCATCGTGCTCGATCGCTTCTGCCGGTGGTAGGTGATCGCGAACCGGTGCGCCTCGTCCCGCACCCGCTGCAGCAGGTACAGGGCCTCGGAGGTGCGCGGCAGGATGACCGGATCGGGGTCGTCGGGCAGCCACACCTCCTCCATCCGCTTGGCCAGGCCGACCACCGCGACGTCCACGACGCCGAGCTCCTCCAGCGACCGGCTGGCCGCCGCCACCTGGGGCGCGCCACCGTCGACGACCAGCAGGTTCGGCGGGTAGGCGAACCGGCGCGGCCGCCCCTCCTCCGCGGCGATGCCCTGCTCGTCGCGCCGGTCGGCCTCGTCCTTGAGGTGCCGGGCGAACCGCCGCCGCACGACCTCGGCCATGGCCGCGGTGTCGTCGGTGCCCTGCTGCACGGCGAACCGGCGGTAGTCGCTCTTCTTCGCCAGGCCGTCCTCGAAGACGACCATGCTGGCGACCACGTTGGTCTGCTGCACGTGCGAGATGTCGATGCACTCGATCCGCAGCGGCGCGTCGGGCAGGTCGAGGGCCTCCTGCAGCTCGGACAGCGCCATCGACCGGGCGGTGAGGTCGCTGGCCCGCTTGACCCGGTGCCGGGCGAACGCCTCCTTGGCGTTGCGCTCGACGGTCTCCATCAGGCTGCGCTTGTCCCCGCGCTGGGGCACGCGCAGCGACACCCGCGAGCCGCGCAGCTCGCTGAGCAGCTCGGCGTACACGTCGGCGTCGTCGGGCAGCTCGGGCACCAGCACCTCGCGCGGCACGGCCTCACCGGCGGTGCCGGACTCGCCGGTCTCCTCATCGACCCCGCCGTAGACCTGCAGCAGGAACTGCTCGACGAGCTGGCCGGTGTCGACCTCCTCGACCTTGTCGATGATCCAGCCGCGCTGGCCGCGCACCCGCCCGCCGCGGACGTGGAAGACCTGGACGGCGGCCTCCAGCTCGTCCTGCGCGAAGGCGACGACGTCGGCGTCGGTGCCGTCGCCGAGGACGACGGCCTGCTTCTCCATGGCCCGCTTGAGCGCCCCGATGTCGTCGCGCAGCCGGGCGGCGCGCTCGTACTCCATGGCCTGCGCGGCCTCGGCCATCTCGCGCTCGAGCTTGCGGACCATCAGGTCCGTGCGGCCGGCCATGAAGTCGACGAAGTCGTCGACGATCTCCCGGTGCTCCTCGGCGCTCACCTTGCCGACGCACGGCGCCGAGCACTTGCCGATGTAGCCCAGCAGGCACGGCCGGCCGATCTGCCCGGCCCGCTTGAAGACGCCGTTGGAGCAGGTGCGTGCCGGGAAGACCCGGGTGAGCGTGTCGAGGGTCTCCCGGATGGCCCAGGCGTGGGCGTAGGGCCCGAAGTAGCGGACGCCCTTGCGCTTGGGCCCGCGCATGACCTGCAGCCGCGGGTACTCCTCGTTCAGCGTGACGGCCAGCGACGGGTAGCTCTTGTCGTCGCGGTACCGGACGTTGAACCGGGGGTCGAACTCCTTGATCCAGTTGTACTCGAGCTGCAGCGCCTCGACCTCGGTGCCGACGACGGTCCACTCCACGCTGCCGGCGGTGGTGACCATCTGCCGGGTGCGCGGGTGCAGGCCCGCGACGTCGGCGAAGTAGCTGTTCAGCCGCTGCCGGAGGCTCTTGGCCTTGCCGACGTAGATGACCCGGCCGGCCGGGTCGCGGAACTTGTAGACGCCAGGGGACTCGGGGATGCTGCCGACCGCTGGGCGGTACGTGGACGGGTCGGGCATGGGTCCAGATTAGGTGGGGACGACGACACTCCGTCGGCCCCGCCGCCGACCTGCGGGAACGCCCGGCAGGGGCGGGACGGGACCCGGCCGGCGACCTGTGGACGACGCCCGCGGTGCGCCGCCCGGGCGTGCCACGCTGACCGCCCGCGGACGGCGCCCGGCCGCTCCGCGCCGCGACGGGGAGGCGTGCGTGCGCGCGACGAGCAGCCAGCAGCGGGCCGGGCGGCCCGTCGACGACCCGCACGGCGGCCGCTGGCTGGTCCGCCGGTGGCCGGTCGCCGTGCTGCCGGTCCCGCCGGACCCGCCGGACGCGGCCCGGCTGCGGCCGCTGCTCGCCGCGCCACCCCGGGCACCGGCGCCGGCGGCCGGCGCGCCGGCGGGCACCCGCCCGGCCGCCAGCTGGGTGCTGGGCCGGTCCGCGCGCTGGCACGGCCCGGCCGCACCCGGCGCCGACGACGACCCCGCGCGGGACGCGCTGCCGCTGCTGCGAGCGGTGGCCCTGCTCCCGGCGGTCCCGCTCCTGGTGCCCCGGCTGCTGGTCGGGCTCGTCGTCCGGGTGCTCGAGGTGCGCCGGCACTCCCCCGCCCGGCGGGCCGCGCCGTGGCTGGTCGAGCTGTCCGACGGGTGGCGCACCGCGACCTGGGCGGTGCGCGGGCCGGACGCCGCCGCGGCCGGTGAGGCGCACGTCGCGGCCGCGGTGCGGGCGGGCACGCTGCCCGCGCCGCCGGGCGCACGGCTGGTCGAGGTGCGCGACGACCGCCCACCCGCCGGGTGCGTCACCCCGTCGGCGCCGTGAGGGGGCAGCGGGACGCACGACGGGCCGGCCACCGCCCCGGGAGGAGCGGTGGCCGGCCCGTCAGGTGCCGGGGGTCAGCTGGCCTTCCTGCGGGCCCGCTTCTTCGGGCCCTCCGCGGCCGCGGCGACCGCGGCCGGGTCGAGCAGCTGGGCGAGGAAGCGGCCGGTGTGGCTCTCCGGCACGCCCGCCACGAACTCCGGCGAGCCCTCCGCGACGACCTGGCCGCCGCGGAACCCGCCCTCGGGACCCATGTCGATCAGCCAGTCGGCGCTCTTGATCACGTCGAGGTTGTGCTCGATGACGATGACCGAGTTGCCCTTGTCGACCAGGCCCTGCAGCACCAGCAGCAGCTTGCGGATGTCCTCGAAGTGCAGACCGGTGGTCGGCTCGTCCAGGACGTAGATGGTGCGGCCGTTGGACCGCTTCTGCAGCTCGCTGGCGAGCTTCACCCGCTGCGCCTCGCCACCGGACAGCGTGGTGGCCGGCTGGCCGAGCCGGATGTACCCGAGCCCCACGTCGGTGAGGGTGCGCATGTACCGGGAGATCGCCGGGATGGCCTCGAAGAACTCGGCGGCCTCCGCGATCGGCATGTCCAGGACCTCGGCGACCGTCTTGCCCTTGTAGTGCACCTCGAGGGTCTCCCGGTTGAACCGGGCGCCCTTGCACACCTCGCAGGGGACGTAGACGTCCGGCAGAAAGTTCATCTCGATCTTCAGCGTGCCGTCGCCGGAGCACGCCTCGCAGCGGCCGCCCTTGACGTTGAAGGAGAAGCGGCCGGGCTGGTAGCCGCGGATCTTCGCCTCCGGCGTGCTGGCGAACAGCTTGCGGACGTGGTCCCAGACACCGGTGTAGGTGGCCGGGTTGGACCGCGGCGTGCGGCCGATCGGCGACTGGTCGACGCCGACGACCTTGTCCAGCTGGTCCAGGCCGGTGACGGTGCGGTGCCGGCCGGGCACCAGCCGCGCGCGGTTCAGCTCGTTGGCCATCACCGTGTAGAGGATGTCGTTGACCAGGCTGGACTTGCCCGAGCCGGAGACCCCGGTGACCGCGACCAGCATGCCCAGCGGGAAGGCGACGTCGATGCCGCGCAGGGTGTTCTCCCGCGCGCCCTTGACGACCACCTCGCGCCCCGGCTGCGGCTGCCGCCGCACCTTCGGGATGGTGATCTCCATCCGGCCGGACAGGTACTGACCGGTCAGGGACCGCTCGCTGGCCAGCAGGTCCTCCACCGTGCCGCTGACGACGACCTCGCCGCCGTGCTCACCGGCGCCCGGGCCGATGTCGACGACCCAGTCGGCCTGCTTGATCGTGTCCTCGTCGTGCTCGACGACGATGAGCGTGTTGCCCATGTCGCGCAGCCGCACGAGGGTCTCGATCAGCCGGATGTTGTCGCGCTGGTGCAGCCCGATCGAGGGCTCGTCGAGCACGTACAGGACGCCCACCAGCCCGGAGCCGATCTGGGTGGCCAGCCGGATGCGCTGCGCCTCACCGCCGGCGAGGGTGGCCGCGGGCCGGTCGAGGGACAGGTAGTCCAGCCCCACGTCGACCAGGAACGACAGCCGGGCCTGGATCTCCCGCAGCACCCGGTCGGCGATGACCTTCTCGCGCTCGCCGAGCTCGAGGGCGCCCAGCCACTCGGAGGCCTCGCCGATCGACAGGCCGGTGACCTCGGCGATCGAGCGGCCGCTGAGCTTGACGGCGAGGATCTCCGGCTTGAGCCGGGTGCCGTGGCAGACGGGGCACGGGACGTCCCGCATGTAGCCCTCGTACTTGTCCTTCATCGCGTCGCTGTCGGTGTCCTCGTGCCGCCGCTCGAGGAACGGGATGACGCCCTCGAACGCCGCGTAGTAGCTGCGCTCGCGGCCGTAGCGGTTGCGGTAGCGGACGTGCACCTGGTCCGGGGAGCCGTGCAGCACGGCCTTCTGGACCTTGGCCGGCAGCTGCTCCCAGGGCGTCTGCATGGAGAAGCCGATCATGTCCGCCAGACCGCTGAGCAGGCGCTGGAAGTACTCTTTGCTCATCGAGCCGGCCCACGGCGCGATCGCGCCGCCCTCGAGGCTCTTCGTCGGGTCGGGCACCACGAGGTCGGGGTCGACCTCCTTGCGGGTGCCGATGCCGGTGCACTCGGGGCAGGCGCCGAACGGCGAGTTGAAGGAGAACGAGCGCGGCTCGAGCGCCTCGAACGACAGGCCGTCGTCGATGCACGCCAGGTGCTCGGAGAAGGTGCGCTCGCGGTACGGGTCGTCCTCGGGCAGGTCGACGAAGTCCAGGACGACGAGCCCGCCGGCCAGCCCCAGCGCGGTCTCGACCGAGTCGGTGAGCCGCTGCTTGGACGACGGCTTGACCTGCAGCCGGTCGACGATGACCTCGATCGAGTGCTTCTCCTGCTTCTTGAGCTTCGGCGGCTCGGTCAGCGGGTGCACGGTGCCGTCGACCCGGACCCGGGAGAAGCCCTGGGTCTGCAGCGAGCTGAACAGGTCGACGTACTCGCCCTTGCGGGCGCGGACGACCGGGGCGAGCACCTGGAAGCGGGTGCCCTCCTCCATCGCCAGCACCTGGTCGACGATCTGCTGCGGCGTCTGCCGGGCGATCGGCTTGCCGCAGTTGGGGCAGTGCGGCTGACCGGCGCGGGCGTAGAGCAGGCGCAGGTAGTCGTAGACCTCGGTGATGGTGCCGACGGTCGACCGCGGGTTGCGGTTGGTGGACTTCTGGTCGATCGAGACGGCCGGTGAGAGCCCCTCGATGAAGTCGACGTCGGGCTTGTCCATCTGGCCGAGGAACTGGCGGGCGTAGGCCGACAGCGACTCGACGTAGCGGCGCTGGCCCTCGGCGAAGATGGTGTCGAAGGCCAGGCTCGACTTGCCCGAGCCGGAGAGCCCCGTGAACACGATCATCGCGTCGCGGGGCAGGTCGAGGTGGACGTCCTTGAGGTTGTGCTCTCGGGCGCCGCGGACGACGAGCCGGTCCATGTGATCCCTGTCGGTCGCAGTGGTTCTTGCTGCAGGTACGAGTCGCGTGTTCATGGGTTGCTCAGAGCAACCGGGCGGTGCCGGTGCGCCTTCCCCCGCGGGGTGCGATCTGGGCAACGCTGCCCGGTCAGCCGGCCGGTGCCGCGGCGGGCTCCCGGGGGTCGAAGACGGGTGCGTGCCGCCGCCAGGGCGACCGGCGCTCCAGCTCTCCGGCGAGCCAGAGTAGTCGTGTTTCCGACCCCGCCGGTCCGACCAGCTGGACCGCCGTGGGCAGCCCGGTGCGGCCCGGCCCGGCGGGCAGCACCAGCGCCGGCAGGCCGGCCAGGTTCCACGCCGCCGTCCACGGCGCCCAGCGCGCGTTGGCGGCGATGTTGGCGAGGAAGCCCCGCTCGTGCCAGGGCCGCGCCGGCAGCGGCGGACCGGTGACCACCGGGGTCAGCAGCACGTCGACGTCGGCGAAGAACTCCGCCAGCCGGGCCCGGAACGCCTCCACCGTGGCCGGCCGCACCAGCCCCGCCCGGCGGACCAGCCGGCCGAGCCGGGTGTGCGCCCGGCTGCGCGGCTCCATCGCGGACCGGTCGAGGCCGAGCGCCGCGGCGTCGCTCTCCGCGCCCGCGAACCAGCGGGCGAGCGCCCCCAGCGCGGCGGACGGGGGGACGGGCGGGTCGCGACGCACGACGGTGGCGCCGGCCGCGGTGAGCCCGGCCACCACGGCGTCGACGGCCGCCCGCCCCGCGGCGTCCAGCCGGACCCCGGGCACCGGCGAGCGGGTGGAGACGGCCACCCGCAGCGGGCGGTCGGGGGCGGCCGGGTCGAGCGGCCGGCCGGCCAGCACGCCGAGCCCGGTGGCGAGGTCGGCGACGGTCGTGGCCAGCACGCCGTGCTCGGCCATGCCGAGCCAGGAGTCGGCGCCCACCGGCTGGTCGACCAGGCCGCGGCCGGGCTTCAGGGTGACCAGGCCGCAGGCCGCGGCGGGCAACCGGAGGGAGCCCATGCCGTCGTTGCCGTGCGCCAGCGGGACGGTGCCGGACGCGACCGCGGCGGCGCTGCCCCCGGACGAGCCGGCGGCCGACCGGGCGGTGTCCCAGGGGTTGCGGGTGACGGTGCCCGGGCCGTCGGTCGCCGCGAAGATGCACAGCTCGGGGACCCGCGTGATGCCGACGACCACCGCGCCCGCGGCGCGCAGCCGGGCGACCACCGGGTCGTCGGTGTCCGCCGGTGCCGGCACGTGGGCCGCCGACCCGTCGGTGGCCACCTCACCGGCGACCCGCACGTTGTCCTTGACCGCGACCGGCACCCCCGCCAGGGGCAGCCCGGAGCGGTCCGGCAGCGTCGCGAGCAGCGCGTCGACCGCGGCGGCCTCCGCGAGCGCCGCCTCCGTGCGGACCACCCGGTAGGCGCCCAGCCGGGCCTCCACGGCGGCCAGGTGCGCGAGGTGGGCGCGCACCACGTCGACCGCGGTCAGCTCCCCCGCCCGCACCCGCGCGGCGATCTCGGTCGCGGGCAGCCCGAGGGGCCCGGAGGGTCCACTACCGTCCATGCGGTCGAACCTATCCGGGACCACCGACAGTTCTCAGATCGGAGCGGGATGAGCGCCAGCTACACCGGGGACGTGCAGGTCGGCGGTCCGGCCGACGTCCGGGAGCTGCCCGGGCTGACCATCCGCAAGCTCGCCGTGAGCGAGATGGCGAACAACGTCTACCTGCTGGTCGACACCGGCACAGGGCCGGGCACCGGGCAGGCGGCGCTGGTCGACGCCGCGGCCGACCCGGAGGCGCTGCTCGCGTTCGTCGACGGCATCGACGTGCGCACCGTCGTCACCACCCACGGCCACTGGGACCACCACCGCGCGCTGCCCGAGGTGGTCGCCGCGACCGGCGCCACCACCGTCGCGCACCCGGCCGACGCCGCCGACCTGCCGGTGCCGGTGGCGCGGCCGGTCGAGCACGGCGACACCGTCGAGGTCGGCGACCACGTGCTCGAGGTCGTCCACCTGCGCGGCCACACGCCCGGGTCGATCGCGCTGGTGTGGCGCGGACCGGACGGCGCGGGCACCCACGTGTTCACCGGCGACAGCCTGTTCCCCGGCGGTGTCGGCAACACCCAGCAGGACCCGGCGCGGTTCGCCAGCCTCGTCGACGACGTCGAGCACCGGCTGTTCGACGTGCTGCCCGACGACACGTGGGTCTACCCCGGCCACGGCAAGGACACCACGATCGGCGCCGAGCGCCCGCACCTCGCGGAGTGGCGCGAGCGCGGCTGGTGACGGCGGCCCGGTGGGTCTTCCGCCGGGCGCCCGGGAGCGGCAGCCTCGCGGCATGACCGACACGGACGTCGACCGCCCGCCGCCCCGCCCGACGGCCGGGCGGCCGACGGTCGGCAACCGGGTGGTGCTGGCGCTGCTGCGCTCCCCGCTGCGCCGGGTGGTCGGCCGGCGGGTGTGCGCGCTGCGCTACACCGGCCGGCTCAGCGGCGCCACGGTCACCCTGCCGGTGCAGTACGTACGGCGGCCGGGCGGCCTGGTGGTGCTCGCCGGCCGCGGCGGCGGCAAGAGGTGGTGGCGCAACTTCGCGCCGTCCGAGCCGGTCGCGGTGTGGCTGGACGGCCGGTGGCACGACGGCGTCGGTGCCGTCCTCGTCGGCGAGGAGCGCGTCGCAGCGCTGGCGGACTACGTGCGCGTGGTCAGCCAGGTGGACGCCGCGACGGACGACCCCGTCGTCGGCATCCGGCTGCCCGGCTGACGGCCCTGGACGCCGCCGGCCGGGCGGTCAGTCCTCGTCGTCCTCCTCGAACAGCTCGATCAGCTCCTCCGCGGTGCCCGGCAGGTGCAGCGGCACGACCGCGACGGTCCACTCCGGGCGCCGTCCGTCCAGGTCGAGCGCCAGCTCCCAGGCCGCCCGCGCGGTCAGCGGGCCGAAGCACGCGTCCTCGCCGTCCTCGTCGACCGCGACCTCGACCAGCCAGTTGTCGGAGAGGTCGGCCGCGAGCTCCTCGAACTCGGGCTCCGCCGCCTCGTCGGGCTCGGGAGCGTCCGCCTGCACGGGGTAGATGAGCGCCATGGGTGCACCGTAGGCCCGCGCGCGACCGCGCGGCTCAGAGCTGGACGCCCCGGGTGAGCGCGCCGTCGACGACCAGGTTGGTGCCGCTGGTGAAGCTGGAGACCGGGCTGGCCAGGAAGACCACCGCGCGGGCCATCTCCGCCGGCGTCCCCATCCGGCCGGTGGGGTTGAGCGCCAGCGAGTCGGCGTACAGCTGCGGCTGGCCGGTCTCGATCTGGTGCCACACCCCGCCCTCGAAGTACGTGTTGCCCGGGGACACCGTGTTCGCCCGCACGCCGGCGGCGGCCAGCTGGTGCGCCAGGCCCTGCACGTAGTGCACGATCGCCGCCTTCATCACGCCGTACGGGCCGGCGGCGAAGTCGATCTCCCGGCCGGAGACGCTGGAGATCGCGACGATCGAGCCCCGGCTGGCCGTCAGGTGCGGCAGCGCCGCGCTGACCAGCCGCACCGTCCCCATGAGGTCGACCTGGAACGACGTCTGCCAGGACTCCTCGCTGTCGGTGATCGCCAGCGCGCTGACGTTCGACACGACGGTGTCGATGCCGCCCAGCCGCTCCGCCGCGGCCGCGACCCAGCCGGTCAGCGCCGCCGCGTCGCCGACGTCGACCGCCGTCCCGGTGGCCGTGCCCCCGACCGCGGCCGCCGTCTCCGCGCAGGCGGCCGCGGTGCGCGCGCAGAACTCGACCACCGCCCCTTCGGCGACGAACGCCTCGACGATCGCCCGGCCGATGCCCCGGGTGCCCCCGGTGACGAGCACGCGCTTGCCGGTGAGCTGCAGGTCCATGGACGGTCCTCTCGGGGACTGGGGGTCAGAGCAGGGTGGCGGCGCGGGCGCGCAGCTCGGCGTGCAGGCCGTCGTACGCGGCGGCCGGGGGCAGCAGCGCCTTCGGTGCCTTGACGACGGTGGAGTAGTTGGCGTCGACGACGTTGGCGATCGGCACCTCGGTGATCTGCGAGAGCAGCTGGTAGGCGTCCATCGCGTGCAGGCCGTGGAGCTCCTGGAACCAGCGCACCAGCTGCGTCTGGCCGATCCGCCAGGCGTCCTCCAGCGGCCGGCTCGACCCGACGGTCATCCAGTGCTCGTCGTCCTCGAGGCGGGGCCACGCGGTCGGGCCCACCCGGCCGCCGCCCTTGACCAGCTCGACGATCACCGTGGTGGTCATCGCACCCTCGACCGCGGTGCCGCAGGCCTCGCCCTCGCCCTGCCGGTAGTGCCCGTCGCCGAGGGAGAACATCGCGCCCTCGACGTTGACGCCGAGGTAGCAGGTGGTGCCCGGGCGCATCTGCGGGGTGTCCATGTTGCCGCCGAACGCGTCGGGCACCAGCGAGCTGCGCACCTCTCCCCCGGCCGGGGCGACCCCGACGGTGCCCAGCATCGGCGCCACCGGCAGCTCGACGGTGAGCTCCGAGTGCCGCGCGGCGAAGGTGACGGTGTTGCGGGCGCGGTCCAGCTCGTAGACCCAGGTGGTGTCCGGCAGCGCGTCCTGCAGCGTCGCCGTCCGGTCGGTGCTGGTCAGCCCGCCGAAGAACGGGATGGCCGCGGACACGCCGAAGTCGCGGGCCGGCTCCATGGCGACGAAGTGCAGGGCCAGGGTGTCGCCCGGCTGCGCGCCCTCCACGTAGAACGGCCCGGTCTGCGGGTTGACCGCGCTCAGGTCGACCTTCTCGCTGGACAGGTCGGTCGCCGACCGCAGCGCGCCGGAGAACGCGTCGTCCGACCACAGCCGCAGCGCGGTGCCCGGCGTGATCCGCATCAGCGGCGCGACGCCCCCGAAGGTGAAGGCGTACTGCTCGAACGAGGGCGTGACCTCCAGGACGTCCATGGCGGCACCCTAGGGCAGGGGCGTTGCCGGGAGATCACGTCCGCAGCCGCGCCCGGTCGGGGGTCAGCTCGGCGACCGAGGCGACGCCCAGCAGCTGCAGCGTGCGCGCGAACTCCGCGGCCAGGACGACGTACGCCTGCTGCACGCCGCGCTCGCCGCCGGCCATCAGCCCGTACAGGTACGCCCGGCCCACCAGCACCGCCCGGGCGCCCATCGCCACCGCGGCCGCGACGTCGGCGCCGTCCAGGACACCGCCGTCGACGCACACCTCGGCCCGGTCGCCCACCGCCCGGACGACGTCCGGCAGCTCCTCCAGCGGCGTCGGCGCCCGGTCCAGCTGCCGCCCGCCGTGGTTGCTCACGACCACCGCGTCGGCACCGGCGTCGACCACCGCGCGCGCGTCGTCCACCCCCTGCACGCCCTTGACGACCAGCTTCCCGGGCCAGTCGTCGCGCAGCCGGCGGACGTCGGCCATCGTGGCGGCCGGCTCGAACACCTTGTCGGCCAGCTCGCCGACCGTGCCACCCCACGAGCTCAGCGAGGCGAACGACAGCGGCTCGGTGGTGAGCAGGTCGGCCCACCAGCGCGGGTGCCGGGCGGCGTTCGCGACGGTCCGGAGGGTGAGCGACGGCGGGATCGTGAAGCCGTTGCGGACGTCGCGCAGCCGCGGGCCGGCGACCGGGGTGTCGACGGTGAGCACCAGCGCCTCGTAGCCGGCGTCCCGGGCCCGCCGCACCATCGCGGCGCTCGCCTCGCGGTCGCGCCACAGGTACAGCTGGAACCACCGGCGCCCGCCCGGCGCCTCGGCCGCGAGCTGCTCCAGCGACGTCGTGCCCATCGTCGACAGCGCGTACGGGATGCCCCCGCGGGCCGCCACCCGGGCGACCGCGGGCTCACCGGCGGTGTGCATCAGCCGGGTGAACCCGGTCGGCGCGAACACCAGCGGCAGCGCCGCCGGGCCGCCCAGGACGGTCGTCGAGGTGTCGACGACGGACACGTCGCGCAGCACGCTCGGCCGGAACTCGACCCGCTCGAACGCCTCCCGGGAGCGCCGGTACCCGATCTCCGCGCCGGCGGCGCCGTCGACGTAGTCGAAGACCGCGCGCGGCACGGTGCGCCGGGCCACGGCCCGCAGGTCGCCGATCGTGGCCGCCTGGGCCAGCCGGCGCGCGACCGGGTCGAGCGGCAGGGCGCGGGGCCGGACCAGCTCGGACAGCTCGGACCAGCGCGGCAGGCGGCGGGTGACCACGGCGTCTCCTCTCGACGGCACGCCCACCCTGCCACCCGCGGCGTCACACCCGGGTCGAGGGCACCGCAAGCCGCTCGCGCCCGCCGGGGACCTCGCCGTCCACCGCCGCGTCGGGGGTCCGCCCCGGGTCGCCGGGACCCGTGTCGCCGGGACCCGTGTCGCCGGGACCCGTGTCGCCCGCGACCGGCGGCAGCGCGCCGGCCGCGCCGCCGTTCTGCGGGGTGGGCAGCCAGCGGGCCCACCAGCGCAGCACGTGCTCGAGCCGGGCCAGCCGGTGCTTCGGCCGGCCGGAGCGGGACAGCTCGTGCCCCTCCCCCGGGAACAGCAGCAGCTCGGCCGGGACGCCGTTGCGCTTGAGCTGCACGTACAGCCGGGTGCCCTGCTCCAGCGGGCAGCGCCAGTCCTCCTCGGAGTGGATGACCAGCGTCGGCGTGGTGATCCGGTGCGCCCCGGCCATCGCCGACTGCTCCGCGAGCCGCTCCGGGTCGGTGCCCAGGTACTCGTCGGGGAAGAACCACCCGATGTCGGAGCTGCCGACGAAGCTGACCGGGTCGTTGAACCCGCGCTCGCTGATCCCGGCGACGAACCGGTCGGTGCGGCCGAGCAGCAGCGTGGTCATGTAGCCGCCGTACGAGCCGCCCATGATCCCGACCCGGGCGCCGTCCAGCGCCGGGTCGGTCAGCGCGGCGTCGAGGAAGGCGAGCACGTCGTCGGCGTCGACGGTGCCGAACGCCTCCTTGACCGCGCGGCCGTGCGCCTGGCCGTAGCCGGAGGAGCCGCGCGGGTTGCACTGGACGACCGCGTACCCGGCCTCCACGTAGGCCTGGGTCTCGTCGAACAGCGTCCAGCCGTACTGGGCGTAGGGGCCGCCGTGCACGGTGAGCAGCACCGGGTGCGCTCCGGCGCCGGGCGGCGTGGTGATCCAGCCGTGCACCGGGTAGCCGTCCGGCGCGGTGGCGGTGACCTCGCGCATCCGGTGGAGCCGGCCGGTGGCCTGCAGGGTCGCGCCGAAGCCGGTGAGCAGCCGGCGGCGGCCGGGGGTGATCGCGATCAGCTCGCCGGCCGAGCGGTCGTGCGCCACGGTGGCGACGACGACGCCGCCGCCCACCGCGACGCCGCGCACCGTGTACGGGCCGTCGACCAGCGGCTCGGGCGTCCCGCCGGCCAGCGGCACCCGCAGCAGCTCGACCCCGCCGCGGCGCTGGACGCCGAGGAACGCCGCGCCGGCGGCGACGACGGTGCCCGGCGTCTCGTCGCCGCGGTCGTGCTCCTCCGGGTCGAGCAGCACGCGCAGCGGACCGCCGGCGGCGTCGACCGCGGCCAGCGTGGCGTTGCGGGCCACGAAGTCGCGGCCGGTGGCACCGAGGTCCTGGGCGGTCACGTAGATCGTGCGGCCGGCCGGGTCGTCGGGGTCGTAGGCCGGGGCGGCGCAGCTCGACGTGGAGTCGGTGACCCTGCGCAGCCCCGAGCCGTCGGGCCGGACGACGTACACGTCGCGCACCAGGTCGGTGTCGGCGCCCTCGTGCCGGGCGGAGACGAAGGCGAGCTCGGCGCCGTCCGGGCTCCACGTCACGTCGGTGTCGTCGACGTCGCCGTCGGTCACCTGCACCGGCTCGGGGAGCACGGCCGCGTCGTCGGCGAGGTCCGCGGGGAGGTCGACGACGAACACGTGGCTGCGCCGGTCGACGGTGAAGCCGGTGCCGTCGCTGCGGTACTGGAGGGTGGTGATCAGCCGTGGGGCCTCGGCGGCCGGGGGGACGTCGTCCGCCGTCCCGTACCGGCCCTCCTCCGGCACCCGCGCGGTGTAGGCGAGCCGCCGGGAGTCCGGTGACCAGGCCGGGACGCCCGCGCCGAGGTGGTGGTCGGTGAGCCGGCGGCCGGGGCCACCGGAGGTGGGCATCACGTGCAGCTGCGGCGCGCCGGTGGGCTCCGCGGACAGGTAGGCCAGCCAGCGGCCGTCCGGGGAGAACACCGGTGCGGAGTCGCGGGAGCCGTGGGTGAGCGGGCGGGCCGGCGCCGAGGCGTCGGTCGGGACCGTCCACAGCTGGCCGCGGTACTCGTCGGCGTCCAGGTCCAGCCGGGTCACCGCGACGACGGCCGTGCGCCCGTCCGGGGAGACGGTCGGGACGCCGGGCACGCGCAGCAGGGAGAGGTCGGTCGGCCGCATGACCTGCACGCTAGCCGACCGCCACCCGGATGATCCTGAGCACAGCTAACGGACCACCCGCTAGGGTCCCGCCATGACGCGACGGGTCTTCACCGGTGGGCAGGTCCTCGACGGCACGGGCAGCCCGGCGGCGCCCGCCGACGTGGCGGTCGAGGACGGCCGGATCGTCGAGGTCGGCCTCGGGCTGGACGGCGACGAGGCCGTCGACTGCACCGGCGCGACCGTGCTGCCGGGCCTGTTCGACTGCCACGTGCACGTGATGATGAGCGGCGTCGACACCCTGCGGCACCTGCAGACACCGTTCAGCTACGGCTTCTACGAGGCGGTGCACAACCTCCGCCGCACGCTCGCCCAGGGCATCACCTCGGTGCGCGACGCCGGCGGCGCCGACCTCGGCGTCGCGGAGGCGGTGCGCAACGGCCTGGTCGCCGGTCCGCGGATGCAGATCGCGATCAGCATGCTCAGCCAGACCGGCGGGCACGGCGACGGCTGGCACGTGTGCGGCGCGGAGCTGCCGCTGATGGGCCCGCACCCGGGCCGGCCGGACACGGTCGTCGACGGCCCGGACGAGATGCGGCGCACCGTCCGGGAGCTGCTGCGCGCCGGCGCCGACGTGCTCAAGGTGGCCACCAGCGGCGGGGTCCTCTCGGCCCGGGACGACCCGCGGCACCCGCACTTCCGCCCCGCCGAGCTGGCCGTGCTGGTCGAGGAGGCGAACGCCGCGCACGTCGCGGTGATGGCCCACGCGCAGGGCGCGGAGGGCATCAAGGCCGCCGTCCGGGCCGGCATCCGCTCCATCGAGCACGGCATCTTCCTGGACGACGAGGCGATCGACCTGATGCTCGAGCGCGGCACCTGGCTGGTGCCCACGCTGGCCGCCCCGCGCGCCGTGCTCGCCGCGGTCGCTGCCGGTGCCTCGCTGCCGGCGGCGGTGGTGGAGAAGGCCCGCGCGGTGCAGGCGGTGCACGACGAGTCGGTCACCCGGGCGGTCGAGGCCGGGGTGAGGGTGGCCATGGGCACCGACAGCGGCGTCGGGCCGCACGGCGACAACCTCTCCGAGCTGGCCCTGATGGCCGGCTGCGGGATGACCGCGGAGCAGGCCTGGCACGCCACCACGCTCTCGGCCGCCGAGCTGCTCGGCGTGGCCGGGGAGCTGGGCAGCCTGGAGCCGGGAAAGCGGGCGGACGTCGTCGTGCTGGACGGCGACCCCCGCGACCTGACCGGCCTCGCCGGCCGGGTGCGGGAGGTCTGGCGGGACGGCGCGCTGGTCGCCGCCGGCGGCGCGGTCGTCGAGCCGGGGACGATCCCGCCGCGCTGACCGCGGGCGCCGCCCGCGGCGGGTCAGCCGGGCCGGCGCTCGTCCGCCGTCGCCGGTGCCTGCACCGCGCGGGTCGTGCCCTCGGTGCCGGTGGCGGGCTCCACCGGCTCGGCCGGCGGGCCGGCGGCGGCGTTCTCGCCGCGGGTCTTGAGCAGGCTGGCGACCGTGGCGACGGCCAGCACGGCGAGGATGACGGTGAGCGACAGCCAGGTCGGGATCGCCGGCACGCTCTCCAGCGGCTCGCGGTGGCCGGCGAACGGGTACTGGTTCTCGTGCACCGCCTCGAGGATCAGCTTCACGCCGATGAACGCCAGGATGACCGCGAGGCCGATCGACAGGTAGACCAGCCGCTTGAGCAGGCCGCCGAGCAGGAAGTACAGCTGCCGGAGGCCCATCAGCGCGAAGACGTTCGCGGTGAAGACGATGAAGCCCTCGCGGGTGAGGCCGAAGATCGCCGGGATGCTGTCCAGGGCGAACAGCAGGTCGGTGGTGCCCAGCGCCAGGATGACCACGACCATCGGCGTCCAGAGCCTCTTGCCGTCCTGCTTCACGCGCAGCTTGTTGCCCTGGAAGTCGGTGGTCATCGGCAGCACCTTGCGGATCCGCCGGATGAGCGCGCTCTCCTCGTACTCCTCGTCCTCGTCGCGGTGCCGGACCAGGTTGATCGCGGTGTAGACGAGGAAGAGGCCGAAGGCGAAGAACACCCAGACGAACCGCTCGATCACCGCGGAGCCGAGCAGGATGAAGATCCCGCGCAGCACCAGCGCGATGATGATGCCGATCATCAGGACCTCTTGCTGCAGCTTCCGGGGGACCGAGAAGCGGGCCATGATGATCACGAAGACGAAGAGGTTGTCGACCGACAGCGAGTACTCGGTGAGCCAGCCGGCGTAGAACTCCGTCGCGTGGTCGCTGCCGGCGAAGGCGAGCATCAGCACGCCGAAGACGAGGGCCAGGGCGATGTAGAAGGTGACCCAGAGGCTGGCCTCCTTCACGGAGGGCTCGTGCGGGCGGTGCGCGACGATCGCCAGGTCGGCGATCAGCAGGGCGGTGAGCCCGATGAACGTCGCGACCTCGAACCAGACGGGGAGCTCCACGCCGACCGACTCTACGGAACGGGTTCGGTGTGCACGGGCCAACGAACGGCCGCAGCCGGCGCCCGGTGCCCGGGCGCCGGCTGAGGGTTCACTGAGCGCCTGCTGAGCGGACGGCCTGCCGCTCGCGGACCTTCCGGTCGTGCCGCAGGCTGGCCACCGTGGTGACCAGCAGGGTCACCAGGATGACCGCCAGCGAGAGCCAGGTGGGGATCTCCGGGATCGCGGTGATGTGCTCGCCGCCGTTGATCCAGGACAGCTCGTTGGTGTGCATGGCGTGGATGACGAGCTTGGCACCGATGAAGGCCAGGATCACGGCCAGGCCGTAGGCGAGGTACACCAGCCGGTCGAGCAGGCCGTCGATGAGGAAGAACAGCTGGCGCAGGCCGAGCAGGCTGAACGCGTTGGCCGCGAAGACCAGGTAGGTGTCCTGGGTGAGGCCGAAGATCGCCGGGATGGAGTCGACGGCGAAGATGACGTCGGCCGTGCCGATGGCGATCAGCGCGATGGCCAGCGGGGTGATGTAGCGCTTGCCCTGCAGCTTCACGGTCATGCGGTCGCCGTGGTGCTCCTCGGTGGTGGGCACCACCCGGCGGACCAGCCGCAGGACCCCGTTCTCCTTGTACTCCTCGTCGCTGTCGTGCCCACCGCTGCGCGCCTGCACGTAGGCGGTGTAGATGAGGATGCCGCCGAAGATCCAGAAGACCCAGCTGAAGTTCGAGATCGCGGCCGAGCCGACGGCGATGAAGACGGTGCGCAGCGCCAGCGCGAAGGCGATGCCGAACAGCAGCACCTTCTGCTGCGCCTCCCGGGGCACCGCGAAGCTGGCCATGATCAGCACGAAGACGAAGAGGTTGTCGACCGAGAGGCTCTTCTCGGTGATGTAGCCGGCGAAGTACTCACCGCCCGCCGTCCCGCCGCCGAAGACGAGGACCAGCAGGCCGAAGACGACGGCGATGCCGACGTACACCGCCGACCAGGTGGCGGCCTCGCGGAGCGAGGGGGCGTGCGGGGTGCGCACGTGACCGACGAAGTCGAAGACGAGCATGCCGACGATCCCGGCGACGGTGATCGCCCAGACCCAGAACGGGACGTCCATGCGGGTTCCTCCGGTGCACTGGCAGTGGTGTCAGTTCCGGAGGTCTCTCCCACCGACGGGTTCGTCGGCCGGCAGCGCCGGGGTCACCCCGACCTGCAGGGGACTCCGTGTTGACGACACTGCCGCGGCGGGATACTCCCCTCCACGTACGACCGCCCGGCACGCGGCAGCGGCTGGGCGGTTCGTGGAGGACAACGCCCTCGGTCCCGGGTTGGTTCCCCGCCCGCCCGGGGCGGCCCGCCGGAGCACGGGACGCCGGTGGCCCAGGACCCGATCGGCCATCGTCCGCATGGCGGCCACCGGGATGTTCCGGTCCTGGTCGCCGTAGATCGACCAGCTGGGCACCG